>JAGXRB010000146.1 GCA_018336075.1 Bacteroidota bacterium | reverse complement strand
CGGAGGACATCATCGACGCGATGGATTTGCGTGCCTTCGGCGTCGGGCCGCGCACCTGGCTGGTGCAGTTGACCTACAAATTCCGCGACCGGGTTTTGATTGCGGCAGGCTGCCTGATATTGTTCGTCTCAGTGGTGCTGGCCTTCAGCGGGCTGGGAGGTTTTTGGGTTCCACCGGTCTTGATTGAGATGGTAAAGTAACGTAAATTCGGGGTAAGGCTTTTGGGCCTGATTTTTCTCAAAATTTTCACGCACACCGTCCCGGCGTCCTTCGGGAAAGGCGCAAAGTGCGCAAAGAAAAACAAAAAACTTGGCGGTCTTTGCGGCTTTGCGCGAGAAAAAGTACAACTTTTAGCCAGGGCTAGTTATCCCGAACTGACGTAAAGTAAGTTAATTTTGGGTGTTTCAATTGGATTCTGGCGGTTCGCCTAGGGTAACGAACGGTTACCTGTTTATTGCTCGCATAAAAGGCCTTATGTTCAAGATCAGCCTCCCCAAACTGCAAATTATTCCACCTACAATTGAGCATATTTGGTTTATTCTGCCTTTGGCAATTAGTTTTATTGCACTTAACATGACACCTCTAAAGGAAGGCGATTTGTGGTGGCACATAAAAGTTGGCGAGCAGGCTTTTCGCACAATGCAAGTGCCACGCTTCGACGAGTTTACTTTTACTGCTTTCCAATCTGCTTATTTGTTCAGCCATAGTTGGTTAAGCGATGTTTTGTTGTATGTGATTTATCAGGTATCCGGGTTACCCGGATTGGTATTATGCCAGGCAATTGTAGGCACCGCAATAATTGCCTTGTTATTGCGAGAAAGTGTGCGCCGCGGAACTGCGTCATCTTTGGCGGTTACCTTGGTTTTGATTTGTTGGGTTGGATATTACCCATATTCTTCTACAAGACCACAAAATTTTTCATTCCTGTTCTTCTGTATATTCTTTTTGTTGTGTCGTGATTACCTGGCAGGAAAAAAGAACCGTTTGTGGTTATTACCTGTTTTGATGATTGCCTGGGTAAATTTTCACGGAGCCTGGGTGACGGGAGTAATCCTGTTGGGGATTTGCCTGGGAGGCGCACTTTTGGAGGATTGGTGGAGTCCTGATCTTGCAATTTCACCGCGCCCATTGATTATTTGGACGCTTGTAACTTTGTTGGTGCTGCCACTCAACCCGGAGGGGTTGGCCGTCTACCGTAGTTTGCTGGCGGCTGGTAGTAACCCAATTAATCAGCAATTTGTTAGCGAGTGGCAGCCTCTTGTAATCACAAACATTGTTTCGTGGCCTTTTTTTGGCTTGCTCGGGCTATGGATTTGTGGTCTGGCATATACAGCGCGGCGGCCTCGTATTTATGAACTGCTTCTAATGTTGGTCTTTGCCGTTTTCGCGCTGCGTTATCTGCGTATGCCGCCATTTTTTTTTATCCTGGCTGCGCCAATTGTTGTAGAGACTATCGGTAACATACAATGGGATAAATTGAGAAATCGCCTCGGCAACGCCCGGGGCTCCAGTGAAGATGTACGCTCTATGGGTGTTTTCAATGGTGTATTTCTTGCTATTCTGCTTTTTGGTATGGTTGGAAGCATCCCGTGGATTCGGTTGTCGCTTTCAGGAAAATCATCATCCAGCCTAATTAGCCCTTATTTCCCGGTAGAAGTAGTTAATAAGTTGCCTTACCGTCCGGAGCGGGTTTTTAGTTTACCCGAATGGGGAGGCTATATTACCTGGTCGCTTCATCCGCCCACAACAGTTTTTGCAGACGGAAGGGTGGAACTTCTTCCAACCGAAGCTTGGGATGATTACCTTACCATTGCTACGGCAAATACTGGCTGGGAAGAATTACTGGAGCAGTATCAAGTTGACACCTTGATTCTCAGTAAGGCGCGGCAGGGGGCGCTGATAGCCGCTGCCCAGAAAAATGGCTGGAGAAATATCGTGGAAGATGATGTGGCTGTGATTTTAATGCGTTAGGATGGCGATGCTTCTTTTTTGAATGAAATAACCATTTTCCGCAAATCTATTGCCTCGCCAGCGTTCTAATTCTATTGTTTCTGCTTCTGTTGCGACTGATTGAGTTGGTAAAGTAAGTCAACTTCGGGTATAAATGCTTTTTTATGCATCGGTATTGTTTTGAAGCCCACGCTTGATTATCGGGTATCGCTGGCCTTGTCTCAGGCAGCGCTTTAGAGGTTTACGCAGACCATTTATGAATTTCCAAGCCAACCCATACACCATCCCCCTCATCTTATCCAGTATTGTCACTATCAGCCTGGCGATTTATGCCTGGAAGCATCGCCAAAACCCTGCCGCCCTGCCGTTGGGATACATCCTGCTGGGGATGAGCATCTGGGCCTTTGCCGACGCCATTCGCTGGGTTTCAGCAGATTTTGGCGCGCAGGTTTTTTTGGCCAAAGTGCGTTTTTTCGGCACCGACTTGCTGACAATTTCCTGCGTTGCGCTTATCTGGCAATACATCAAGCCCCAGCGGTTCTCCCTGCGCTGGCTGGTGGTTGGCATGAGCGTCTTGCTTGCGCCCACCTTTATTTTATTATGGACAAACGAATTCCACTTTCGTTTCTGGCAAACGGTGGAGCAGGTTGCGATGGGGGATTACATTGCGCTGGAGCGCCAGAATGGCATTGGCTACCTGATGCACATGGTCACCAATTATGCTTTCCTGGGGGCCGGGTTGGTTTCGCTCCTGATCGTCTATTTCCGCTCAACCAAGATACGCCGCGGTCAGGCAGGCGCGATTTTCCTGGCAACAGCAATTCCTCTCCTGGCAAATATTTTGTCGCTGCCCGCTTTTGCGTTGGTGAAGAATGTGGATTTAACGCCGTTTAGTTTCACTGTTTCGGGGCTGGTGCTGACCTTTGGCGTCTTCCGTTATGGGCTGCTGGACGTTCTCCCCGCCGCGCGGGATGCCATTATCGAAAATTTGCGCGACGGGGTGATTGTTCTCGATTCTCATCTGCGAATCATCGACCTGAATCCCGCCGCCGAACGCATCCTCGACTCTCGTTTGCAGGAAGTGCTCGGCTGGCATTTCGAGAAAGTCTTCCCGGAGTGGAATAAAGACAGCGGACACGGCATGGACTCGGTGCGCCAGACCGACATGACCCTGAACAACCCGCGTGGTGCGTTTGAGCCGCGCATTTCTCCCCTGCGCTCAGGTGAAGGACAACCGGCAGGCTATGTCATTTTTTTGCGCGATGTCAGCGAACGCAAAAAAGCCGAAGAGCGCCTGCGCCGTAGCCAGGAAAAATACCAATCTATCCTGGAAGATATCAAAGAAGGTTATTACCATGTAGATATACACGGCAATTTCATCGAAGTCAACGATGCCTTTTGCCAGGCGGTGCTGTTCTCCCGCTCGGAACTACTGGGCACCAGCTTTCGCCAGTTGGCTGATACCCGCAATGGCCGGCGCTTGCTTTTGCTATTTAATCGTGTCTATAGTACCGGTCAAACAGTGGTTCAGGAAGATTTTGAGTTTACTCGTAACGATGGCTCCAGACTATTTGGCGCGGTTAGCGCCTCGCTTGTGCATGATGACGCGGGCAATCCTGTTGGCTATCGCGGCCTGGTGCGCGATGTAACCAGCCGCAAACTGGCTGAAGAAGCCTTGCGGGTGAGCGAAGAAAAATATCGCACCATTCTCGAAGATATTCGCGAGGGGTATTATGAAATTGACCTGACCGGGAACTTTCTCGAAGTCAACCCGATTATTTTGGATATTGTCGAGATGCCTTACGACGAAGTGATTGGCCGAAATTTTGCCAGTTTTACCGAACCTGAAAGCGCCCG
>JAGXRB010000145.1 GCA_018336075.1 Bacteroidota bacterium | reverse complement strand
TAACAATGTAAGAATCATGGAAGCAATTCTATATAAAACACCTTCCGCTTTCCTGAAGCTTTGGAAAGAAGGAGCTATTATAGCTAAAACTGAAAATAAAAAGGTAATTTATTTCTTCAGAGAAGAGACCACAAGTCAAAAACCCGTGGACTCCTCTTCTGAATACTCTTGGGGTAATGACAAAATTATGCCTTTATCAGATAGTATTGTAACTAATGTTTAATTTAGTCCAGTTTATAGGGGGTCAGACCAATCGGTATGCACCGCCAAAGCCTAAAAACCATAGTCTATCATTTTGGTCTCTGTAGATTTGATAAACTACAGGTCCCTTATTATCTTCGGTTTTTTCGAATTCGATTATCTCTTTGCCATCATAGATATGCAGATAATGCTGATTGAAGACAAAATATAATTTACCATTTTTGTCTTCCGAAATACTCCCAATCCCCTTACCGACTTCTGGTACTTGTTCTGTTATATTTTCTAACCGATCTCCTGCCAGTTTGTATAATGCCTCTTTAGTTGAAATCCAGTAACCTCCTTTTTCGCTTTCAATGATTTCGTTTATAAAATTGGTTTTAATTCCATATTTTTCAGAGGCATTATGAAGAATGTTGTCTTTTAATCTAAAAAGTCCTGCATTGGTACAAAACCAGATATTTCCTTTACTGTCTTCCATAATGCAATGCACCATCTTGGTGCTTGAAACACCAAGTGTTGTGTCACGAATTCCTTCGGGTAATTCGAAAGTCGTAAATACATCCCCATTAAATTTGCATAAACCTTCTATTGTCCCAATCCAAATATTACCATTGGTATCCGATTCAATGTTCCAAACATCATTATTCAATAATCCATCTGATTCATAATAATTCTTCACTATTTCTCCATCATAACTACTGAGACCATCGGTATGTCCGAACCAAATTTTTCCATCTTTACCTTCTGTAATATCGTGTATTGTTACACGTCCTCCTGTTTCACTTTTTATACTATCAATTTTACTCAACGTGTTATTGGAAAGTCTAAAAGCCCCACCCTGCGCTCCAAACCAAATATTTCCTTTGCTATCCTGAAACATCATTCTTACAACTTCACTTATCTGCTCATTTGGTGGATTATTTTCAAAAAATGAACTTTGAGTTGCATCTGCATGCACTTGTAATAAATCACCCCTTGTTTTGTTCCTGTTTTCTTGCACAGTGCATGAAAATACCAGAACGGAAAGAGATGTAATAATTAATGATTTTACTCCAAAAAATGATATTCTTTCTTTATTCATAGTTTTTCTTTTTTTATGACGGGAAATATTTGCTTTGTGGCTTACTTCAAAAGACAAATCTTTCTGTCCAAATTGATTTACATTTGAAACTAAAATGTTCATATTCAGACTTAAACCCGCCATAAAGTATATATAGTGCTACCCGTCGTTTTTTTAATCAGTCAATAAAAGTTTCTTTCATTACTGATTTGACTTCTTTCACTTCGGGTTTTGAAAGTCGTCCTAAAACTCTGACAATACGTTGTTTGTCTATAGTCCGGATTTGATCAATTACTATCCAGCCAATTTTTCTATCGTGTTTTACTTCGATTCTGGTTGGATATTTATTTGAAGTAGTTGTCATTGGAGCAACAACAATTGTCTGGAGGTATTTATTCATTTCATTTGGCGAAATAATGACACAAGGTCTTGTCTTTTCTATTTCGCTACCGATTGTCGGGTCCAGGTTCACCAGCACAATTTGATATTGGTTTAGCTCCATTCTTCCAGATTTTCATTTTCAAAAACATCGCTGAATAATAGTTGGTCGTCACCATTCTCGCTCATCTCTTTGAATGCCTTTTCCCAACCCTTTCTTGGCGATGACATTGGTTTTATAATGATCTGTCCTTCTTCAAGAATTAGTTCCACTTTGTCTTTGATATTGTATTTTTCAATCAAAGTCTTGCTGAGTCTGAACCCCTTTGAATTTCCGATTTGAATAACTGATAGTTCCATTAGATTTTGTTTTGATGTAATTACAAAGGTACTACAATTTCTTAAAAAACAAATTTAAGAAAAACATATTTCGAGAGGTAATACCGAAAGGAGAAATGTAATAGGCCAAATATCGCTCACTCAATTGGCCTGACATTTCTATCCTTCGGCAATCTACAATGATAGTTTTTGGATTCATCTATTCACTTGGCATAAGTTGAAAGCATCTCGTTTATCATTAAAATTCTCTTCAGACAACCGGCATTGTCCATTTACATTTTTAAAAATTAAACATTCCTGAGATTATTCTACTTTGCAAGTAATTGTTATTTCAACCGGAGAATTTGAAGGCAAAGAAGAAACGCCAATCGCAGCACGACTTCCAATGCAATCAGAACCAAGGTTTTCTATCAATAGCTCAGATGCAAAATCCGCAACTTTGGCGTGGGCTGTAAAATTCTCCTCAGCATTTAAAAAAACATTTAGCTGAAGGATGAAAGCAATTTTTTCGCCTTCACGCAAGCAGGCCTGCGCGGCAGTTAAGGCATTTAGCGTTGCCAAACGTACTGCATCTCTGTGCGATTCTATTGAATCTGCAACGCGTATTTTTCCGGAATACATCAGATTTCCTGCTTTGCGGGGCGTCATTCCTGAAGTAAATATTAAATCTGCGTGCCGGACAGCAGGCAGATACTTGCCTTGTGGGATGGGTTGCTCTGTGATTTTGTTCATATACTGTATATTTCTGCCATTTTTACGATTCTTTTTGCTGCCGCAACTGCTGCAGTGTGATCCTGGGAAAAGTTAAGCCTGATACTGTCAGTGCAGTCAGGGTCAAATTCTGTTCCCGGTGTAACTACCACATGGGCCTGATACCGAAGCAAACGTACAAACGTATGTAAATCGACACTTAGCGGAGGAAGCTGCGGAAAGAGATAACTTCCTGCTTGTGGACATGCGGTTTGAAGGTTGCCGGCATTGAAAATTTCGAGTAATTCATCTCTGATTGCTTCATGCTGGCGAATACGATTTTCAAGCCAGCCTGCAGGTTCCTGAAACCATGTATCAAGAACGGCCTGATTGTAACCTGCGGCACGAAGCGAAACGATGGCCTGCAGACGTTCCATTCTGTCAATCAATTTTGGTGTGCCAAATGCTACTCCCAGGCGGAATCCGCTAAGCGACTCAGTTTTTGAAGGCCCAATGATTGTGATGAGATTTTCAGGAACCACATCACAGGCACAAAGATGCGTGTATTTTTCACCGCTGTAAAGCATTCTGGAATAGAGTTCATCAACAATTAATGTGACATTGTATGCTGCTGCGAGCGCCGAGATTTGATTTATTGTAGTGCCTGAATATACAAATCCGGTTGGGTTATTGGGCGTCGAAAAAACAAAGACCTCTGTTCCACTTTTAAATGCATTTTCAAGTTGATGAAGGTCAATACCCATTTTGGATTGAGTTTCTTTGTAATTCAATGCGATTGGTACAACTTCTCCACCAAGGAAGACTACCAGCTTTCGATTTGCAAAATAATCAGGCGTGACCACAGCAACTTTAGTCCCCGTGGTAACGGTTGCCCCTAATGCTAAAAACAATGCGCCTTGCGTTCCGGGCGTGATAATTAACTCATTTTCTGCTGAAATTGATGAATTTGTGTATTTGCTAAGGCTAACTGATAGTCTTTTTCGGATTTCTGCATCTCCTCTATACTCTGTATAGGCTTGTTTGCCTCCTTTATAAAAACCTTTTCCCCATGCAGTTTCAGAACCGGGCGTAGGAGGAAAAGCATCAACATCACCATGTGAGAAATCAACAAAAATTCCATCAAGTTTTTCACCAATCATCATTGAATTTAAATCTCCGGGAGATTGTCTGATTTCTTGTCCGGGAGCATTGTCTGCTTCAAGTAATTTAAACTTTTCTTCAAGTGTCATAATATTTTAATTCTCTGTTTTGTAATTCTTTAAAAATCTGACTAATGTTTTTGTTAAGCACTGATTTTCTAATAATTATATTTCATTGTTTTATTCC
>JAGXRB010000144.1 GCA_018336075.1 Bacteroidota bacterium | reverse complement strand
ACAGTCACGTTCCAACTTTTTTTATGGTAATCAATCCCAACATAGAATAATTGATCTTTGAAGGAATCTTTTGTATTTTCGCTTTGCATAAGCTTAATTGTTAAGTTAGTAATGGTTTTGACGCTAACTAAATTAATAATTTTAGCTTGTGCTTTTTATTTTTCAAACATAATACCTTTTGGCTTCTTAGTGGCTCTATGTGCAATAGCTATATATCAAAGTTGCTCAAAGAAGACACAGAGTAGCACAAAGAGGTAATGGATTCAGAATCAACAATAACAATCTTCTGCACAGCAATTTAAGATTTGCCGCAATAACAAAACAACATTCCACTATCTTTGCCGGCCAAAATACACATCAATTACTATGTCGCATCTCATTATGAAATTTGGTGGCACTTCTGTCGGAAGTGCAGCCCGCATTCAAGCCCTTGCTGATCTTGTCAACGACGAAAGACCTAAAATAATCGTCCTTTCTGCTATGGCGGGTACAACCAACGCACTTGTTGACATAGCTGATTCGCTCTACGCAAACCAGAATGATACAGCTAATGAAAAAATCAATGCCCTTGAAAGTACTTACACAGAAGTTGTTAAAACACTCTATTTATCCGAAAAGAGCCTCAATAAAGCCAATGAATTGATCAAAAGTCACTTTGACTATATCCGCAGTTTCACGCTCGACCTTTTCACAGTGCATGAAGAGAAAGCGGTGCTTGCTCAGGGTGAGCTGATTTCAACAGCACTCTTTCATTACTATCTGGAAGAAAATGAAATTCCTTCTGTTTTAGTTCCGGCGCTTGATTTTATGCGGCTCAACCATATTGATGAACCTGATTTTTCTTTTATTGGCAAGCATCTGAAAAGGATACTAAAAGAAAACGGTGAAAATTTGCTTTTCATTACGCAGGGATATATCTGTCGCAATGAATTTGGAGAAATTGATAACCTCAAACGTGGTGGCAGCGATTATACAGCAACAATTATCGGAGCTGTTTTAGATTCTCCTGAAATACAAATCTGGACCGACATAGATGGTATGCATAACAACGACCCTCGTGTTGTTCAGCCTACCTATCCGATAACTGAGATTTCCTACAATGAAGCCGCAGAGTTGGCTTATTTCGGTGCACGTATTTTGCATCCAACCTGTGTTTTGCCTGCACAAAAAAAGCACGTTCCAATCAGGCTTTTGAACACCATGAAGCCGGATGCAAAGGGAACAATCATCTCTGAAAAGGGGAGTGGCCGCGACTTTATTGCCGTTGCTGCCAAAGATGGTATCACAGCTATTAATGTTCGTTCGGGCCGGATGCTTCTGGCCTATGGTTTCCTTAGGTCGGTTTTTGAGGTTTTCGAACGCTATCGCACACCGATCGACATGATTACAACTTCTGAGGTTGCAGTTTCGCTCTCCATCGATAACCCATCGCAGCTGAATGAGATAATCAAGGAACTTGAAAACTTCGGTCAGGTGCAGGTCGATCAAAATCAAACTATAATTTGTGTCGTCGGCGACTTTTCCCGCGACAAGCAGGATCAGGCTTTCCGCATTCTGGAAGCTTTGAAAGAAATCCCTTTGCGCATGATTTCTTATGGCGGCAGCGAGCACAATGTCTCCGTTTTAATTGAAAGTCAGTTCAAAAAACAGGCATTGACGAAACTCAATGAGGTACTTTTCTTGAATCAGACAAATAATCAAGGGTCATGAAAAGAGAAGCTGTAAATTTCATCAACAATCTTATCAAAAAGGATGCACAGACGCCATTCTACTTTTATGAAATGTCAGTCCTTGAAAATACACTCAAATCTGTTGCAGCGTTGTCCGGTAACTATGGTTACGAAGTGCATTATGCATTGAAAGCCAACAGCAATGATACGATTCTTCAACAAATATCCAAATATCTTCCTGGTGCCGATTGTGTAAGCGGGAATGAAGTCAAAAAAGCCATCGAAACGGGTTTTGATGCAAAAAAGGTTGTTTTTGCAGGCGTTGGCAAAAGCGACAGGGAAATTGATTATGCCCTTGATCAAAATATTTTTTGCTTCAATTGTGAATCTCTGCAAGAACTTGAAGTCATCAATCAAAGAGCAGCATTGAAAAACAAAACTGCACATATTGCCCTTCGAATCAACCCGGGTGTGAATGCAAATACGCATCATTATATCACAACCGGACTTGAAGAAAACAAATTTGGAATCAACATCTGGGAACTGCCTTCTGTTTTGCTTTTGTTGAAAAGCTTGTCAAACCTCAAAATTATTGGCCTGCATTTTCATATTGGCTCTCAGATTACCGACCTTCAGCCTTTCAGATCTCTTTGTTTGAAAGTGAATGAAATTCAGGACTGGTTCGATTCGCAACATATACATCTTGAACACATTAACGTTGGGGGAGGACTTGGCGTCAATTATCATGAACCGGATTCAGCAGCTATACCCGATTTCGCGGCTTATTTTAAATTGTTTAATGATTTCCTGCGGCTGAAACCAAACCAGAAACTGCATTTTGAATTGGGCAGGGCGATAGTGGCACAATCTGGTAGTTTAATCTCTCAGGTTCTTTATGAGAAGATTGGCATCAAAACCCGCTTTGCCATCCTGGATGCAGGCATGACAGAGCTCATCAGACCTGCACTGTACCAGTCATATCACAAAATAGAAAACATCAGTGCTGCAAGCGATGGCAATGGATTTCTTTATGATGTGGTAGGGCCGATTTGTGAATCTTCCGACTGTTTTGGTAAGGCTGTTCCACTTCCGGAAACAAAACGCGGAGATATAATTGCAATCAGATCTACCGGTGCTTATGGCGAGGTAATGGCTTCACAGTATAATTTAAGAGAAATTGCCTCTTCAGTTTTTATGCCATAAATAATTGGCATATAAACTATTCATATTTAATGTTTTATATCGTAATTCTACTTCAGAAACTTCAGAAAACAGATCAAAAAAAGCAGGCTGCATTTTTGAATGCAGCCTGCTTTTGTATAGAGAATGATCTCCTTAGAAAATTACTGAACGATAACCTTTTTGGTTTCTTTGTAACCGTTAACAGAGATTGTGCAGAAATAGAGTCCGCTTCTCAGGTTTGCAGCATCAATGCTTACAGTATTTACACCTGTACCAAGCGACCTCGTTTCGTTCGAAACAAGCTGACCTGCGATATTATGCACACTGACTTCAACATTTTTAGATGCCTGACTCAGGTTCACTGTAAAGTTAATTTTATCAGCAGTCGGGTTTGGATAAGCAGCAGAAATGCTGTTTACAGGATTGATGGTTTCATTTACGCTGATAACTACAGGAGTAACTTTCGAAACATAAATGAGGTTGTCCTGATAGCCATGGTCATCATCTAATGCAAGACCGATGGTAGCATCTTCAGAATACATAACATAGAATGCACCATTGTATCCTCTTTGGGCAGCAACAACTGAATAAGATTCACCTTCTTCGTGGAAGATACCAGGAGTTAAATTCTCGTCTACAAGGTACCAGGTTCCGAAGAAGCCGTCTTTGTATGAAGCGAATACACTTCTAAGGTTTTTACCTTCTGAAACTCTGGTTTCATCCCATGTTGAATAAGCAATCATAATACTTCCGTTTTCATCGATGGCAATTGTTGGATGTGTTGAAACGCCAAGAGATCTGTACGAAAGATAATCGCCAGCAAAAGTAACTTGTCCGTCACCATTGATATCTGGCATCCAGCCAACAACCATACCCATATTGAGTCCATCCAGATATTCAGGATCCAAGGTTTTGTGTGGATTCTCTGGATTTGTCGGGATTTGTCCCATTGCTTCATTCCAGTATCCGATACCATCTGTTACAGGGAAATAACTGTATGTAGTTCCCGGAGCATCATGAGTAACACGTGTAGTAGCCCATACAACATGTACCATACCATCATTGTCAATAGCAATATTGGCTGAGTTATCAGGTGCCCAGAGGGTATCTGTTGTGAGGGTTGTATTCCAGTCAAACATTGGATATGGATGTTCCCATACTACCGTTTTTTCCCAGGTATCTCCATTGTCAGTTGATTTGATGAAAAACAAATCAAACCACGCACTGGTAAACAGTATAGCAACATTGTCACCATTGGTAGCAATTACATAATCATCAGCAGAAATTGAATTGGTGTAAAATGTCAAATCTACTTCAGGAGGGAAAGTCCAACCATCCCAGGTTGTTCCACCATCAAATGAGCGATTATAAAATACCTCATTTTCGATAGTATTTGCCGAATTCTGCCAAGCACCAACAGCATGAAGTACACTGTTATTTTCACCTGAAGAAGCCAGTCTTGGCCATGAGATGTTTCTGCCTGGAGGATTTGTAATCTGTCCTTTAGCAATCCAGCTGCCGGTTCCCTTTGCAGCCCTTGTATACAAATTGACACCTGATGGAAAATCATGAGAAACCAAAGCTTCGCCTTCAGTACCCAAAGCAGTAATGCTTGGCCAACCTGAACGAACAGATTCTAAACGTGCTGTTGGCATTGGGCTCCATGAAGTTCCATTGTTAAATGCATAACCTGTTCCACGATCTGGGAATGAAGGCGCGTTTGCAACTCCCCATGTAGCTGTGGCAGCAACACTGCCATCAGGCCATGCATATAGACGGTTACCCAAAGAAGAATTAGTCTGAAGGTCATATTGTGTAATCATTACAACTGCTTCTTCCAGTCCATTGGCATTTTTTCTGCTTACAGCATTCACGATGCTTGTGTTTGGTGCGAAATCTAACGGTTCAACCCTTGGGTCAATCCGGTCGACTTTAGAAGTCACTACCGACTCATTGGCTTTTGGATGTTTAATCTTAACATATCCATGCTGCGCAAAAGTGGTCGCAGTAAATGCAAATGCAATAAAAAAGAATAAAATTTGTCTCATAATATTGAAATTAAGTTTATAAATAATTTTT
>JAGXRB010000143.1 GCA_018336075.1 Bacteroidota bacterium | reverse complement strand
AAGGCAGAGGAGCTGCTATTACTGCAACAGCAAGAAAACTAGCTGTAATAATCTGGAACATGTACACCAAACAACAGGAGTATAAACCTATGGATGAAACACAATATCTTGAGAAGGTGCGTCAAAAAACGATTAAAAACATCCAATTAAAAATAAAACGTTTAGGTCTATCAATCAATGAGTTGCATTCTGATCTAGAGTTTAGTTAGATAGAATTTGCAATCCGTGCCCGTTTGAAGTAGTTTTCAACTACAGCGCTGCAATCTACCGGTCTCCAGACCGCTGAAATCAAAAATTTTCAGATTGTTACAGCCTTGGCTTAATTGTCCTTTTGTTTCGACACTATAACCATCTGCCCAAACAATGGCTCACAATCTCAGCGGCACCGCGTTTGGGCGGGCTCGCGCGCTTGCTTGAACGGATATTTTTTGTTGGGATAAACATTTTTATACCGAAGGTGAAATGTAATAGTCTAATTATCGCTCGATTGGCCTAACATTTCCATCCATCGGCATTATTCCATTACAGCTTTTGGATTTATCTATAATTCACTTTTGTATTAGTATCAAATCAAATAAAACGGGCCGACCATATAATTGAGACTGCCCTTAATGGTTCAATATTTCAGGCGCTACAATTATTCAAACACCTAGCTGGACTTTTGCAGCATTTATATGGATTTCATCCTGTGTTTCAAGGGCAAAATAGCCATAAGCCAAGGGTGATGCCGCCGCCCGCTCAACAGCTTGCTCAAAAAGCTTATCCCATATTTTTCCGCCTTGTTTTTGATATGCGGATATTAATGCTTTGAGACTTTCTTCTCCGAAAACAGCATGGTGTCCCGAAAAATCCTGGGAAATATCACTGATTTGCGCCGTTGACCAGTCAATAATGCCGCATACATGACCATTGGCATAAGTAAGAATATGCCCTGCATACAAATCTCCATGAATGAATTTTGTGAAATTCGGCCATAGTGCATCACTATCCAGCCATTTATAGTAGCGTTTTTCTAATTCACTACATATGCCTAGTTCAGATTTTACCAGATGCAGACGTTCGGAAATCTCGCTTCTCAGACTTTCAGGTGTCGCAATAATCAATTCATTCCGGACAACTTCTTCTTTTGGAATAGAATGGAGTTGCACCAAAACTTCAGCCAATGACGGAACGAAATGCGGACTATTTCTATCCATGTTCCAATATACCTCATAAGTTTCAGCATCATACGTCAAGGCGGGTTTTCCATCCAGTAAAGGATAGGCTACCAGCGATTCAGATGCAATTTTCCAATCCGGAACTTGTACTGAAAGATAACGGGAAACCATTTGAAGTATCCGTTTTTCCTTTGCAATCTGTTCTCCCAACCCGGTTCTTCTGGGAATACGCAACAACCATTGATTTTCATCTGCGTCTGTTGCAAAACCAACCTTGAAATCTATTCCCATTTCATTAAATTCCATCTTGTCTGAAAGCATCAATCCATGTCTTGCAGCAAGTTTTTGAATGTCTTTATTTGTCATTTTTTTATTTTTAATTTCGTTAAACATTAATTATGAGCATGTTATTTACCCAATTGCATCAGTTTAGGTGAAAAAAACGAAAGAAACCCCACTGCAATAGCAAGGAATCCGCTTATCACAAATGTGTTATTTACACCCACATTTTCTGCAATTTGACCTGTAAATAATAAACCGATTATACTTGGTAATACTGCCAAACTATAATAAAGAGAGAATACCCGTCCGAGCATTTCAGGTTTTACTGCAATCTGCACAATGGCAGTAAAGCACGCATAGTAAACGGATAACCCAATACCTCCTATTACCGTTGCCAGAATAAATCCAATAAACCATTCAGTTGGAAAAATTCCGCTAAGAAATAAGGTCAGTCCAAGTAAAATATACATTGAATTAACCAGAACGACTTTTGAAATACCAACCTTGAAAAACCCTAAAACAATTCCACCAATCAGCATACCTGCTCCCCACACGATCTCGATAAGTCCCATTTCCCATTTGCCTCCTGCATAATGCTCTGTGGTCAGCAGTGGAAACAGAATTGCAGCAGGCATGATGACAAAGGATAGCGCCATTGCATAAAGGAAAAAGTAACTTAAACCCCTGTTTTCAGAAATGCTGAGTATCCCTTCCAGAAATTCAGTTGATATAGTCCGAACGGTTGATTTTGTTGCAGAAACTATCTGTGGTATTCTTACCATCATCAGCGAGGAAATTGCCAGTAATGCTCCAATCAAATCCAGATACAAAACATCTGAAATGGGTATATAGACAATTGCCAAAGTACCAATTGCAGGTCCGCCAATACTGCAAACCGAATGTAACATTTGATTAATTCCCGCCACTCTCAGCAACTCTTTCCGGGGCACAATCAGCGGAGCCACAGCTTGCAGAGCCGGAGCATGAAAGGCATTGCCAACCGAACGTAAACCCAACATGATATAAATCCATACAAGATTTATTGTTTCACTTTTGAAAATAAATATTAAGACAATGGCACATACAGCTATGAAAGTATCAGAAAGAATCATGATACTTTTTCGGTTAATACGGTCAATATATACGCCTGCAAAAGGGCCAATAAGCGCCTGAGGCAACATCCCGGCTATGCCAGCATAGGCTAAAACCTCAGCTGATTGATACTCCAGACTAAGCCATATGACAATAGCGAATTGGACGGCATAGCTTGTCAGCATTGAAACAAACTGCCCAGCCCATATAAACAAATAGGTGTTAAACCATTTATGATTCTCCATGAAATAAGCTTGATTAAATTATACAACAGTAAAAGAACAGCACCGAAAAGTACTATCTAAAAAATTGAGGGAATTTTGAGAGTTAGCCTGTTATTATATCCAGGGTTTAGCCATCTGTTGCATAACAAAAAAATTTACAAAGCGAAATTACAATTTTTTTTATGTTGACCAAAAACCAAACGCTCAACTAACACCCAACGCCTTCCATGCTTTTAAAATATATTTTCTGATCTGCTTCAGCATCCTTTCTTTTTTCCCCCGTTCGGCGTAGTTTTCAACTACAGCGCCGCAATCTTCCGGTCTCCAGACCGGTGAAATTAACAATTTTCCGGTTGTTCGGTGTTTTTTTTTAAAGATTTGATTCAAAAGCAAATGGAAAAATTCTGGTTAAGAATGGGCTTGATTTTTTTGTCCTTTTGTTTCGGCAAAAGGACGAAAACCATCTGCCCAAACGATGGCTCGCGCACTCTTTGAAAACACAAGAAATCCTGGCAAAAAAGTGGGCTCTGCTGCGTGCGAGCCCAAACGGCCTTTGGGCCGTTTTTGCCGGATTTCTATATGTTTTCAAATTCACAGGCTCAGCGGCACCGCGTTTGGGCGGGCTTTCGCGCTGCATTGAACGGTCATCTTGCGTTGAATTAAACATTTTTTGGAGGAGATGTCTCTCTCAAAAGACTAAAGACCAAAGACCAAACCCCTATCTAGCCCCTTCCATGCTCTTCAAAATATATTTTCTGATCTGATTCAGCATCCTTTCTTTTTTCTTTCTGTAATTTGCGCTGTTCATGCCATGTTTAGCCTGAAAGGGTTTTAATACCTCCGACGGAATATAGCGGCCTGTTACTTCATGCTTTTTTATTATCTCCACCAGTTCCTGCTCCCAGGGTCTCAGACCCGTTAAAGCTTCATTCATCAGTCTTATATTATCCATCGTATAATAGACGGAGCTGGATTCCGATGAAACAGCCACTTCATCCTTTTTCAGATTATAGTCGCGGAATACGCTCTTGTTATGCGCTATTCTGAAAGGCTTTACATCCATGAGCGTCAGATAGCGTCTTGTCAGCAGGGCATTTTTATCTTCCAATAGTTGCTCCAGCACTATTTCGGCCATTGCGGAAAGCAACTTACCCATGTCTGGCTTTTTGCCTGTGGCCATTGCCGCTTCTTCCATTTGAAGCAGCAATTGCGCTGGCTGTTGTTGAACATTCAAAAATGTGTCGTTCAAGACAACAGTCGCTAAATCCTCATCGTATGCAGATTTATACCCTGCATATTTTTTATCGATGAAAAGCCTTAGCGCTTTTTCATGTCGTTCGTAAAACACATTGAATGCATCGGTTTTAACTTTGATGTCGCCATCAGTCATTTTTTGGATGAGAACTTTGTCGTTGAACGTCTTCAGATTCCCGGAAAATGATTCATTTTTCATTTTAATCATTATTAATTAATTACCACAGTGCGACAATCTTCCAATATGTTGAATACAAATGAGGTACACTTGTTTCGACACAGGCTTGTCAACATTTTTTTCTGCATATCGCACAGCATTCGCGCGAAATCAAAAATTTGATTGCAAAAAGTTTAAATGTGGTAGGGGGAACTGAATAGGTTTACTTCGTAAATATCGGGGATTGATTCGAAATTGTAAAGGACAGAATTGAACATGCCTCATTTTAAGATAGTTAGATATTCATAAAATTTGAAATGTGTGTTTTTGGACGATTTTTCGTCTTTTTTGGGGTATTTCAATTCCAATATGAAAGGCAGTTTTTTCATTTCAGGGAGGCAATTCAAAACATACGATAGCTATTTATGGAAAAGACCAAAAGGCTACTGATCTCCTTCGGAATTATAAAAATTGTTGCTTAGATAATCTTGGCTATTGGCTATTGGCTATTGGCTTTTGGCTGTTGGCTATTGGCTGTTGGCTGTTGGTTGTTGGCTGTTGGCTGTTGGCTATTGGCTTTTGGCTATTGGCTTTTGGCTGTTGGCTATTGGCTATTG
>JAGXRB010000142.1 GCA_018336075.1 Bacteroidota bacterium | reverse complement strand
ATTTGCATTTCAAATTGGTTGGTTGTTTTAATAAGTTCGAACTTAATGCCCCTGAGGTTGGATTGTTTAGTTGTTTTTTCGATCCAAACACTCCTCAGGGGCATTCCTCTTTTTATAGACTTCTGAAATTCTGATGCACGTCTGTCAAGTACTTTTCATGCAATGCTAAAATATTGTAAGCCATCCCCGTAAAAAGCTTCTTTTCCCAAAAACTGAATTATATTAACCGAAAACTTAATTCATATGCATCAGCGTAACAGGCAGCCATATTTTTGCAGTCTCAATTGGTTGGTTGTTTTTAATAAGTTCGAACTTAATGCCCTTGAGGTGCTGATTGTTTTTGTTGTTTTTACAATCTGCATGATCCTCAAGGGCATTCTCTTTTCAAATGCTTTCATGCTCTCAAATCCGCTTCCCAAAAGAATCAGGCAAGATTTTGCGCATTCTGTTTCAGACTGAAAAAATTCGTGATCGATTCGCATAAAACATTTCCAATCTAATTCCTTACTTTTGCCACCTGAAAGCAAACTGCATTTTTTTGTGTTTTGCCTGCGTTTTTTTTTCAATACATTTAAAATGAATAACATTCACAAATTAGAACAAACCGCCACGCAAGTAAGACGTGATATTGTACGCATGGTTCACGCATGTCAATCAGGCCATCCGGGTGGTTCATTGGGCTGCGCCGACCTGTTGACGGCACTATTTTTTGATCAAATGAATATCAATCCTGAAAAATTTGACATGAATGGTCAGAATGAGGATTTATTCTTTTTATCCAATGGCCATATCAGTCCGTTATTTTACAGCGTTTTGGCACGCAGAGGATACTTTCCGGTTTCGGAGCTTGCTTCTTTCCGCAAAATGCATTCAAGGCTTCAGGGCCATCCTGCAACCTTGGAAGAGCTGCCGGGAGTGAGAGTTGCAAGTGGTTCGCTCGGGCAAGGCCTTTCAGTGGCCATTGGCGCAGCGCTGGCTAAAAGACTTAACAATGATCCGGGTCTTGTTTTTGTGTTGATGGGCGATGGTGAGCAGCAGGAAGGTCAGATTTGGGAAGCCGTACTTCATGCAGGTGCGCGCAAAATTGACAACATTATAGCAATCATCGACTATAACGGTCAGCAGATTGACGGGCCGGTTGATAAAATCATGCCTCTGGGCGATCTGGGCGCAAAATATGAGGCTTTTGGCTGGAAAGTGATTCCTTTTGATGGCAATAATATGTCGGAAACTGTTGAAACAATTTCACAGGCAAAGCAGCAGGCCTGCAAAGGAATACCCCAGCTGCTGCTCATGAAAACCGAGATGGGACAAGGCGTTGACTTTATGATGGGAACACACAAATGGCATGGTTCGGCACCCAATGATGAACAACTGGCCAAAGCACTTTCCCAGCTCGAAGAAACACTCGGCGATTACTAAATATCTTGCATAACTTCAGACAATATTCAGATGGAATTTAAAATTATTAATTATCAGGATACGCGTTCAGGCTTTGGCGCCGGACTGCACGAACTTGGAAAAATAAACCCAAAAGTAGTTGCGCTTTGTGCCGACCTGATTGGTTCGCTCAAAATGGATGCTTTTATCAAGGATTTTCCTGAACGCTTCTTTCAGACAGGTATTTCAGAAGCCAATATGATGGGCATGGCTGCCGGACTTACAATTGGAGGCTACATCCCTTTCACAGGTACTTTTGCCAATTTTTCCACGGGCAGGGTTTATGATCAGATCCGGCAATCTATAGCCTATTCAGGCAAAAATGTAAAAATCTGCGCTTCTCATGCCGGCGTGACATTGGGTGAAGATGGTGCAACGCATCAAATACTCGAAGATATCGGATTGATGAAAATGTTGCCTGGCATGACCGTCATTGTCCCTTGCGACTACAATCAAACCAAGGCTGCCACAATTGCCATTGCAGCGCATGATGGCCCGGTTTACCTTCGTTTCGGGCGTCCAAAAGTTCCAAATTTCATGCCTGAAGACAGACCTTTTATCATTGGTAAAGCCGATCTTTTGCACGAAGGTGCTGATGTGAGCATTTTTGCTACAGGACATTTAGTTTGGAAAGCTGTAGAAGCACTTGAAATTTTGAAAAAGGACGGTATTCATGCCGAACTTATTAATATACATACGATTAAGCCTTTAGATGAAGATGCTGTTTTGCAGTCCGTTTCAAAAACAAAATGTGTTGTGACAGCAGAAGAACATCAAATGAACGGCGGACTGGGAGATAGCATTGCACAGCTTTTAGGTCGAAAAATGCCTTTGCCGCTGGAGATGGTCGCAGTGAATGATCGTTTCGGTCAAAGCGGAACACCTGAAGAACTGCTGATGGAATATGGCCTTGAAACCATAAACATTGTTGAAGCAGTACATCGCGCAATAAAAAGAAAATAAACCTCTGAGCCAGAACCACAGAATGCACTGCCATGCGGATATATTTGGTCGGATATATGGGTTCGGGAAAGACTACAGTCTCAAAAAAACTCGCGTCTTTGATGGGGTTGGAATGCTACGACCTCGATCAGCTTTTTGAAGAACGGTTTAAGATTGAGATAGCAAATTTTTTTGACAAATACGACGAAGGTCTATTCAGAAATCTGGAAAGCCAGTTGCTAAAGGAAACAGTTGTCATTGACAATGCCATTATTGCAACCGGCGGAGGCACTCCCTGTTTTTATGACAATATGGAATGGATGAACAACAATGGAATCACTGTTTATCTGCAAATGCATCCATTAAGCATTGTCAGCAGACTTTCATCTTCACGAAAAAAACGACCACTGCTGGCTTCAAAATCAAATGCTGAGCTTATAGGTTTCATTAAAGGCCACTTGCGACAGAGAAATATATTTTACAGTCAGGCGCAGATTATAATAAAAGCAGAATCGATCGATCTGGCAGGGCTTTCAGACCAGATAAAAACTGCATTGGCGAAAAAGCAAGCATAATTTCTGTTAGTAAAAACAATGTTGTTAAATCAGTAAGCAAACATCAATCTCTCTAACTCATTGTAACTAATTGCAAATCAGTGGTATGTATATTGCGCGTTTGGATGTCTAAATAAATATTTAGGGCTAATAAAAAAGCCGACTTTGCCATCATGGTAATATTACGGTGCGCTGCACCTTCTGTGTTTAATCTATTATCTAAACTATAAATATAACCGGTGCGCTGCACCTTTTTCAGTTTTCTTCAAAGCGAAAATCCCATTTCACTCGTGAGCGTTAGCGGCAGAGCCGCGAAATATTTGTAACAAA
>JAGXRB010000141.1 GCA_018336075.1 Bacteroidota bacterium | reverse complement strand
ATTCCGGAGGATCATTATCTCAATCCTGCCACTATTGCCGACAATGTTGGTGATAATGTAGGAGATGTTGCTGGTATGGGCGCCGACCTTTTTGAATCTTTTGTAGGCTCGATTTTAGCAGCAATGGTTTTGGGTGTTGCTTACGTAAATATGCCTCAGGTGGCATCCTATTTTGATCTCGGACCGGTTTTGCTGCCACTTGCACTTGCTGCTTTTGGAATTCTCACAAGCATCATCGGAACCTTTTTCGTCAAAATTACCGGCGATGCGAATCCACAAAAAGCCCTCAACCGTGGTGAATTTGTTTCAACAGCAATCATGGTTTTCATTTCCTATTTCCTGATCAATTTCTTTTTACCTGAATCATGGACATTTATTCAAGCAGATGGCAGCATGACAGAATTCACCTCTCTTGGTGTATTTTACGCAACACTTATTGGCTTAGGCATCGGAATCGGGATTGGAAAAGTGACAGAATATTATACCGCAAGTGGTAAAAAATCTGTTCAGTCCATCGTGGATCAGTCGCACACCGGCGCTGCAACCAACATTATAGCTGGACTTGAACTTGGGATGAAGTCAACAGCAATACCTGTGCTGGGATTGGCTGCAGCCATCATTTTCTCTTATCATTTTGCCGGACTATACGGCATTGCCATCGCAGCTGTAGCTATGCTTGCAAACACAGGCATTCAGCTTGCTGTGGATGCATACGGACCTATTGCCGATAATGCGGGTGGTATTGCAGAAATGAGCGAACTACCCAAAGAAGTCCGTCAGCGCACAGATAAACTCGATGCTGTTGGAAACACAACCGCTGCCATTGGCAAAGGTTTTGCAATCGCATCCGCAACTTTGACTGCTTTGGCTCTTTTTGCCGCTTTTATGTCACAGGCAAGAATTACTGTCATTGACGTTTCTCAACCACTCATCATGGCCGGACTGCTTGTTGGCGGGATGCTGCCTTATCTTTTTTCCTCTATGGCAATGGGTGCTGTAGGACGTGCTGCACAAAAAATGATCACAGAAGTGCGTCGTCAGTTTCTGGAGATTCCTGAGCTAACAAATGCATTGAAAATAATGAAAAAATACGATGGAGATATGAGCAAAATCTCTGCCGATGAACAAATTGTAATGCAAAAAGCTGAACATGCTGCCGAATATGAAAAATGTGTTGAGATTTCTACCGAAGCCTCTCTCAAGGAAATGATACTTCCGGGCTTGCTCGCTGTAATTGCACCTGCCGTAGTTGGATTTTTGGGTGGCGCTCAGATGTTGGGCGGATTGCTTGCCGGTGTAATGGCATCAGGAGTATTGCTTGCAATTTATCAATCGAATGCAGGTGGTGCATGGGACAATGCCAAGAAAATGATGGAAGAAGGCGTCATGCATGATGATGTTATGCAAGGCAAAGGCAGCGCATCGCACAAAGCAACAGTAGTGGGCGATACCGTTGGCGATCCTTTTAAAGATACAAGCGGGCCATCACTGAATATTCTTATAAAATTGATGTCGGTGGTTGCTTTGGTAATCGCTCCAAGCATCGCCGAAGATGCTGTAAGCCTTAATGACAAACCACTTCAGCTGAATCCTAAGTCGCAGTTGATTGAAGAAACCAAAACAGATGACAAGGCAACCGTTTTGTACGAAACCGCCAAAGAAGAGATGGAACTATTGAATTAGGGGATATTTATTTCATGTAAAGCCTGACTGAAAATTTTTTAGTCAGGCTTTTTTTGTCCGACTGATTAGAATAACTGAAAATCGAATTGAACCATCATCCAAAGAAAAGGATTTTGTATTGAAACTATTTTTCTTCAACTACAACAAGCTTCCCTTGAATGCGCAATCTTTCTATGATTTTTCCGATAATTTTATGGCGGTTGAGCAGCCCCTGCTGACGGAATTCGATGCTTCCCTCATTCAGATTTTCAGCTTTACCAAGCCATATATTCACTTTATCTGCCATTTTCAGAAAATAGGCCATTTCAGATGCCGGTGATCCTTCGGGATAATTCTCAGGATTTTCATCAAGTAAGTGGTACACCTGATTCAGCGTAATCATTCCTTCTGTAACAAGTTCAAAATCATCAAGATGATATGATGGAGGCGTGATTGTGCTTTCAGTGTTCATGACCTCCAGTTTTTTATTCAGGTTTCTGGCTGCAATCATAGCGGTTGAGCCTCCGCTGATTATATGTATTCCTTCTGATTCGGCAAAGCTTTTAACCCATCCGGCATCTTCACTTTTATGCAGCGGAGGTCCGCTCATGAGGTTGACAATGACACCGCGCCTGTTGAGGGCAAAAAGCACAGAGCAATCGTCACCTGTACCTTCCGGCCAGTAGCCCCGCCCCTGATCATGCACTTCCTTTGCGATTGTTTTGCCATCGAGGCGTTCTACAGGCAATTTTGTCTGCAAAAACTTTCTGACACCTTCAGCTTCCCAGCCGTTAGGAAAATATTTCCCGATACCTGCCTGAGTGATTCCGTCTGAAAGCAACAACAGCCCTTCCCCTTTGTCGATGATGCAGTTTGATTCATGAACAATGGCCTTTTCCTGTGTATAAACACGGTCGCGGAGCACCTGCGCATAGCTTTTATTGATAAGTATCGGAGGCGGCATTTCGTAGCTGAGAACCGTTGTCTGACCATTGTTCAGAATGCGGGCAATGGTAAATACAGCAAAGGGTTCACCTGTTCCCCAAACTCTGTCCATGGTTGATGACACTGCTGCAAAAGCCTCCCTCACTGTCATGCCACTGCTGATAAGACCAATGATGCGCGACACACACATTGTGGCTGCAATATGTGCTTTTACACCTGAACCCAAACCGTCTGAAAGCACTATCGTTGTTGCCTGTTCATCACGAAAGATACCCCATGCATCGCCGCAAGGCTGACCAGGTTTTTTTGGCGTTTGAACAGCAAATATGTCAGAGTGAATATACATTATCTCGGTTATCAGGTTAATTGACTGGTGGAATATTCAGTCGTTATTTTTTGATGGAATCGATAAGTTTTTTCATGAGAATTTCTCCGCGTGCAGTATTTTCTCCCAGAAAACGCGCCAGCTCTTGTGCCATACTAATTTGATGTTCAATAAGTTCCTGTGCTTTAATGACCGTTTCAGATTTCACCTCCGTCAGTTTGTCTTTACTCGACTGACTATCAGTAATATCAACAAAAACACCAACATAGTTTTGTTCTTCCGGCATGGTATAGGCTACAAGATGACAAATCAGGTTATAGCTGTTGTAGTGAACTACTT
>JAGXRB010000140.1 GCA_018336075.1 Bacteroidota bacterium | reverse complement strand
TGCGGGATTTGATTTCGTCGATGGAGGACATGGGGTGAATTATAGACTTGGTTGAAGCGAGATGCAACAGGAAAAGTACGAAAGCAGCGTGGCACTTTCACGCTATCGATGGTTTTTAGAGAATCATTCGGCGTCAATTTCGTGGACGACCTCGATAACGCTATCGCCCTTCACTTCATAGATGATGACCCCGTGGCCTTCCCAACGTGTGGCGTACAAGACAACTTCCAAAACGCCATCCTGGTTCAAGTCAAGGAAGGTCAGCAATTCATAAGTGAGCGGGAAACCGGGTTCAGCCTGGGCATTATGATAAACATCCGCCGCCAGCGGCAACGTGATAACCGTGTTTCCGCGTACTTTTCTCATCAGGATGACAGAGTAATCGCCCAACTCAACCAACGGGGAAAGCGGGTTGGGCGTTTTGAAATACGAGGCTGTAATAAACACTTCATCCGTGCCATCTCCCTCGAGATCGGTTCGCACAATTTGGCTGATCTGCACGACCGGCTGGGCCAAACCCTGCGAATTCAACCACTCCCTGACCATTTGCTGATAAACCGCAGAATCCGGGCTCAAGTCTTGCATCGGGCGCGAGGTCACCTTCCAACCCTGCGAAAACCCAAACAGCAGTGGGCGCGACTCTGAAAAATCTGAGCCGACATAGTAAGTACCATGCCAGGGCGGCCCGGCGACCGAGGTCGAATCATAAGGGGTGAATTGTCCCAGGTAGCCATCTGCTGCGTACAAGTCGTGTGGGTGATCGAATGCCATTCGCACAAATGCGGCTTCGTCATCAAGCCAGATCCCGGTTTGATAGCCGCCCAGAATTTGGAAACTGTAATAACGATCGGGTGCGCCCTGTCTAAATAAAATCGGGCTGAACGAAAGCGGCTCGGGCGTATCGCTCGCGGTCGCGGTTGGACTCACAACCAGCTTCGGAGTCGGCGTGAACGCGAGCGGCGTTTCTGATGCAATGATGAAAGGGGTTTGGGATGCCAGGGGAATCGTTTCGCTTACAGGTTGAGCCGCTGCACAGGCAGTCAAAAGCAAGGCCAAGCCGGTTAGGATCAAAATCGGGATATTTTTCATCACACAACCTCCCCGCCGGAGAATGGAATCTACCCGGCTCACTCTGATTATAGATCAATCTCCCCGGGCATCCGGCAGAGTAAGGCACAAAAAGCGCGCCAGCCACCTCAAGAGAATGAACTCAAAAAATAGCGAGTCTCTCTCGGCCTTTTCTTGTTTTTGGCTGTGGTTTTATGCCACAAATGGGTTTTGTACAACCACCCCATCATACTCTTGACCATGCGCCAGATCCTCCGACCACAGGATCATACAGCCGCTTTGCTGCGCCGAGCGAATCACCAGCGCATCCCAAAACGAGATTTGGAAGCGAATGCCCAGGTCTATGGCCGCCAGGATGTCGCTTGCAAAAGGGCGATGAATAGGCCGGGCAAACAGGTTTTCGATAATTTCACGCGCTTCTGCCCCCCAATTTTTTTGGCGATTTATAAGCCACACTGACAAAAAACTCCTGTAATATTTGCAGGCTTGTGCATCCCAGGTTCTCTGTCAGCAATTTGGTGTAAAGCGCTTTGGAAACTTCATGCTTTCTACCGGTGGAAACGTCGGAGGCATAAATCAGGATATTTGTATCCAAAAATTGCGGCTCATTACTTTCGCTCATGAAGCTCGTCCCGGCTGGGAAGTTTCGATTCGCCAAAGCCTAAATCAAAGCCTTTTTCAAGCAGAGCCAACTGGCGGTCTCTGGCTTGAATATAGGATTCATCTTCGCTGGCGAGTTTTTCCATGGCTTCAGCCATCAACTTTGAAATCGAAGTTTCACGCCTGACGGCTACCAGTTTCACCTTGTGCAGCGTGCTTTTGGGGATGGAAAGGGTGATATTTTGCGTTTCCATAGATTTAGTCTCCACGTATTTAAGTGTAGCCGTAAATGCGTGAAAACAAGCGGGTATGTATCGCCCTTCCCTATGGCTGGCGAAAAATCGCTTCGGACAATTTCGCCGCCCAGGGTTTGACGTACGGGTCGCTCATCAGGTCTTTGTGTTCCCCCGGTATCGGCACAATAGTCAATTTGCCTGCAAGATGTTCCCCCCAGGCTGAGGCGCGGTCTTCGGATGCGTCGAGTTTGCGGTTTTCGGCAGAGAATAACAGCATGTCGCCGTTAAACCGGGTTGGCTTAAAGGATTTGGAAACGATATTGACCAGTTGGACATTCGTCCCCAGGACCTTTCTGGAGAAGGGGCGCAAGAGAGCGGTCGAAAAGAATCTGACCCACAAACGCGGAATGCGCTGGCGGATGTAGTTGCGCCTGCCGTCCCAGTCCAGGCTGCGCAGGTTGGGCAGGTGATATTTCAAGGCCAGGGGCAAAAATTTGTCAAACAGGTTTTTCCCCGGCGCGGAGGTATCCAGCAGGGCCAGCAGCCCGACCGAATCCCCGGCGCGTTCCAACTGGCAGGCCAGTTCAAAGGCCAGGAACCCGCCTGAGGAAAATCCCAAAATGTGATAAGGCCCCTGCGGCTGGAATTCCTTGAGGGCGGACACCAAATCTTTTACCAACTCTGAAATGTTGGTCGCCCCCTCGACCTGCCGGTACACCCTGGCCAATTCGAAACCATAGACCGGACGTTCAGGGTCGAAGTAGGGCAGCATGTTGCGGAAAATGAACAAAGGGTCGTAAGAACCCGGCAGGATGAAGATGGGCTTTTTTGAGCCGCTTGTTTGCAGGGGCGAAATAACCCCCGAAGCCTCATGCTCACGCAGGTAAGCGGCCAGTTTTTCAAGGCTGCTGTGTTCGAGCAGGATGGAAGACGGATAATATTGCCCGAAGCGCTTTTCGATGGCGACAAACAGCCGCGCCGCTGTCAGGGAATCGCCGCCCAGTTCGAAGAAGCCGTCGTCCAGGCCGATTTGCGGAATCCGAAATTCGGCTTCCCATATTTTCGCCAGGTCGGCCTCGAATGAATCGCGCGGCGGACGGTAAGGCATCAACCTTTGCTCACGGGCCAGGTCGGGGTTGGGGAGGGCTTGCCGGTTCACCTTGCCAGTGACTGTCAGAGGGAACTCATCCAAAATTGTGAAGTATGCCGGAATCATATAGGCCGGCAAGCGCGAAGCCAGGTAAGAGCGAAAATCCCTGCCCGTTAGCTGTTCTCCTGAATCAAGCACAATGTAAGCCGCCAGCCGCTTTTGCACCCCGGTGGCCTGAATGGGTTTGACAACCGCGCGGCGCACCTCGGGCATGGTCGTCAAGACTGATTCGATGGCTGCCATATCAATGCTATACCCGCGAATTTTTACGCGCGCATCTTTTCGGCCAATGAACTCCAATCGTCCATCAGGGCGAAAACGCCCCAGGTCGCCCGAGCAATAAATCTTGCGCGAAGGTTCCAGCGGGTCTTGAACAAATTTTGTCTTTGTCAGGTCGGGCCGTTTCCAGTAGCCGGGGAAGTGAACACCAGCGCGCGCGCAAATTTCACCAATTTCGCCTGCCGGCACTGGCGCATAGTTTTCATCAAGCAAGACGATATCCCTTTCCGGGCTTGGAAACCCAACCGGGATAATCTCGCCATCGGGCGGGTTTCGAACAGGGAACACGTTGTGCGCCAGGAGACCCGATTCGCTGCCTGACAGGTGATGAACTACTTCAGCATTTTCAGGCACAAACTGGCTTAATCGCTCCACGTCCCGCCGATAGAGCACATCGCCAGCAGAGTTAATGGCGCGAATTTTTGGAAAAAACGTGCCCGGCTCCAGGGTGCTTATCCATGAGCGCAAAAGTTCCACCGGGATGCGCAGGATGGTTATCTCATCTTTGAGCAGGGTATGGTTCAGGGCCGTCAAACCGTGCGCTGGCATGTCGTATAAGACTATCGTGCAGCCCGCAAAAATGGCCGGAAGCATCGTTGTGATAGAAGCAGGGGTCGAAAGGGGGTAAAGGAGGGCGATGTTATCAGCCTGGGTCAATTCATTGCGCGAGACTTCGTCCAAACCGCGCGCAACGAGAACGGATTGCAGGCGCAGTACGCCTTTTGGCTCGCCCGTAGAGCCGGATGTGTAGTAAATTGCGGCAACCGAATCGGGCGCAGGCTGCCTATCGAGCGGGGTTTTGTCCAATTTCCAGGCATCTTCAATGCAGACAACCTTGCAGTCCTGCGGCGCGATTTCGCTTGAAAACATCTCCTGGGCGCGGTTTGTGAGCAAGATTGGCGCTTCCAGGTTGGCCAGGATTTGCTTAAGTCGTTCAGGCGGGTTGTTGTTCGACAGAATAACGTAAAAATGCCCTGAGCGCATTACCCCAAGCAACCCAAGCAGCATGTCGTCAGATTGATTCAGCAG
>JAGXRB010000139.1 GCA_018336075.1 Bacteroidota bacterium | reverse complement strand
GATGGCATGTTTGCGTTCGCCCTGCACACGCCGGGAAAATTCCTGCTGGCCCGCGACCCGCTGGGCATCAAGCCGTTGTACTGGGCCGAGGAAGACGGCAAACTTTACTTTGCTTCTGAAATCAAAGCCCTGGCGGAATTCAGCAACAACATCCGCGAATTCCCTGCCGGGCATTATTATCACTCGGAATTGGGACTACACCAGTATTACTTCCTCGGCCAGGGCATTATCCCGGTCGCCCAAACGGAAGAAGAAGCCTACCCGATGATTGTCGATATCCTGAGAGATGCGGTGCACAAACGCCTGATGGCCGATGTTCCCCTGGGAGTCAGCCTGAGCGGCGGTCTCGACAGCACCATTGTCGCAGCCCTTGCACGTGAAGGATTGGATGAACTGCATACCTTTGCGGTCGGTATGGAAGGCAGTGAGGATATTGCCGCGTCTGAACTGGCGGCCAGGGCGCTCGACACCAATCACCACATCCTGGTCTACAACGACCAGGAGATGCTCGATGCCCTGCCGAATGTCATTTATCATCTCGAAACCTTCGATCCGTCCCTGGTGCGCAGTGCCATCCCCAACTATTTCCTTGCAAAAATGACCGCTGACTACGTCAAGGTTTTCCTGACGGGCGAGGGCGCGGACGAACTCTATGCCGGTTACGACTACCTCGACCGCTACACCGAGGCCCCCGAACTGGATGCCGAACTGCGCAATATCACCTCCGCCCTGCACAATACCAACCTGCAGCGCGCTGACCGGCTTTCGATGGCCTGGGGGCTGGAAGCGCGCGTCCCGTTCCTGGATACCCAGTCTATCTCCCTGGCGTTCAGCATGCCCACAGAATGGAAACTGCATAACGGACGCACACCCAAACGCCTGCTGCGCCGCGCCTGCGCCAGCCTTATGCCCGATGAAATTGCCTGGCGCCCCAAGCAGAAGTTTTCGCACGGGGCCGGTTCGCGCGATGTCATCCTGGAACACGCCAACGAGAAAATCAGCGATGGTGAATTTGGCCGAGAAAGTACCCGTCTTGCCAGCGAATGGGATTACAATTTGCCCAACAAAGAAGCCCTGTTCTACTATAAAATGTTGCGTGAGCATTTTGTAGACGAGCAGATTATGCCCGGCATGGGGCATAGCAGGAGTTTATAGCCTATGGATTTCAATTGGTACGAATGGCTGGGGTTGCCGCTTATCATCTTTATCGCCCGCGTCATTGATGTGGGGCTGGGCACCCTGAGGATTATTTTCACTTCGCGGGGCAAGCGCCATCTTGCCCCGCTGCTCGGCTTCGTCGAGGTCTTCATCTGGGTTGCCATCATCAGCCAGATTACGCGGACCGCCACCGGCCTCCCCGCTTATTTTGCCTATGCGGCTGGTTTTGCGGTTGGCAATTATGTCGGCATGAAAATCGAAGACCGCCTGGCGCTCGGCAAGGTGGTGGTGCGCATGATTCTTTCCGATGGCGGCGAGCAGGTGGCCCACGCCCTGCATGAAGCTGGATTCGGCGCAACGGTGGTGGATGGCAAGGGCGCCAACGGACAGGTTAAGCTGGTTTACACGATTGTCCCGCGGCGCGATTTGCCCGACGTGACGGGAATCATCAATAGCATCCATCCGCGCGCGTTCCTTTCAGTCGAAGAAGTGCGCTCCTCGCAAGAGGGGATATTCCCCAAAGACGAGGGCCGTTTCCTGATAACGGCCCAGCGAAAAAAGAAATAAAACGATACCCAGGGAGAATGCAATGTACATGATTTTGCTCGTGCTCGATGACCCGGAACAACTGGACGCGGTAATCGGCGCCTGGGAGACGGTTGGAATTCGTGGCGTGACCATGCTTGAAAGTACCGGGCTGGGCCGCCTGCGCCAGAGTCGCATCCCGGCGCGCTATTACTTTCAGAGTCCGCGCGCCGAGGAGGGACATTTGACCCTGCTGGCGGTTGTGCCGGACGAGGTCAGCGTGCAGGCCTGCCTTCGCGCAACTGAGGAAATCACCGGCGATTTGGACGAGCCACACACCGGCATTTTTACCGCCTGGCCCTTGCCGGTGGTCAAAGGCGCAGTTTTGAGAGGGGAGTAAATGGTCTGGCTGGAATTTGTCATCAGCGCCGGGTTGATTGTTGTCGCGGCAGCCCAACTGGCGAAATACGGCGATGTGATAGCCGTTCGCACCGGGTTGGGCGGGATGTTTATCGGGGTTGTTCTGATGGCTGGGGCGACTTCCCTGCCCGAAGTGCTGACCAGCATCAATGCTGTCTGGCAGGGCGCGCCCAACCTGGCTGCTGGAAATTTGCTCGGCTCGAACATGTTCAACATGCTCCTGCTGGTCATCCTCGACCTGGTACACCAGAACGAGCGCATCCTGCGCAAGGCTGCCATCAAACATGCCCTTTCGGGTAGTTCGGCCGTGTTGATGATAACCATGGTGGTTTTCTTCCTGCTCGACGAATTCACCTGGCAGGTCGGCTGGGTCGGCGTGGATAGTATCTTGCTGATGCTGGCCTACCTGGCGGTGGTTTACTTTATCCAGGATGAGCAGTCACAAGTTGTCAAAGTCGAAGTTGAGCAAGAGTTGCCTGGCGACTTTCCCACGCTGCGGCGCGGACTAATCGGTTTTGGGATTGCCGCCGCCTCGCTGCTGGTGCTGACCCCCTGGATGGTCGATTCCAGCAACCGGATCGCCGACATCACCGGCCTGGGGACGACTTTCATCGGCACCACACTGGTGGCGCTGGTAACCTCGCTGCCCGAACTGGTCACCACCATTGCCGCCGCCAAACTCGGCGCGGACGATATGGCGATTGGCAACCTGTTCGGCTCGAATATGTTTAATATGTTCGCCTTTGGCCTGACCGACCTGTTTTTCACCCAGGGGCGTTTCTTTGCCGTGGTCGACCCGGCCTTCCTGCTCATCAGCGTGCTTGGCCTGTTGATGACCGTCATGGCCCTGGTCGGCAACTTGGCGCGTATCAAGCGCAGGTTGTTGTTTATCGAAATAGACGCCCTGGCGCTGATGATTGTCTACCTGATCGGGATGTGGATGCTCTATTCGCGCGGGCTGGGACTCTAAAAAAAGAAGTCGAAGCAAAAATGCCTTCGACTTCTTTTTTTATCGTGTAGCCGCTCTGTTCTTTACCCTACCAACCCAGCCCCTGCAAAAACTTCAACTTTTCCACCGTCTGGAAGCTCGCTCCGCCTTCGTGGTTGTTGTACTCGTAGGCGCGGATTTGTTTTGGCCCGGCATAGTGGTTATAGGCGGCGTAAACCGTCGAAGGCGGGCAGATGTCGTCCATCAGGCCGACAGAAAACAGGGCCGGGGATTTGGCCCGGGCCGCAAAATTAATCCCATCGAAATACGATAACGTCTCGAAGACGGTCTCAACCTTCTCGCGGTGGATTTTGCAAAAGTTCGAGAGTTCTGCATACGGGTAGGTCGCCACAATCTGCGTCGCCCGGCGATAATGGCACAGGAACGGGACATCCGGCATCGTAGCCTGCACCTCGGCCAATCCGGCTGCCGCCAGCGTGATGCCGCCGCC
>JAGXRB010000138.1 GCA_018336075.1 Bacteroidota bacterium | reverse complement strand
CGGCAAGCCTGGGAGGCCGTCCTGCAAACCCTCGGGCTGGATAGCCAGGGACTCGAATTGCGCCTGCAAGGCATGGACCACTATCTGGACGTTTTGGAGGAACTGCTGGACGAATTTAGCGTCCAACACGGTTTGTAGCATATCCACATATGGGATACGCGAAATCGGCGCCAAGACACCAAAAACACACCCGCCTGTGGATAAGTGCCCAAAAACTGTGGATAAACCGAGTCAGGTGTGGAAAACTCGCTCAACTGTTCCAAAAATGACAAAAAGGATACCCCCATATATGGGGGTATCCTTTTTGTCAACCCCATTTCTACGCGGGCGCTTTTGAGACATAAAAACGAAAACAACAATCTGCCTGGCAAGGCTATTTTTACCCTTATTTCTCCACAGGTCTTTTTCGCCCTGTCTGGGAAAAAACCGGAAGATAGCGACATTGCCAAGGTTCGCGCCAGCATATGCAGGGGATAAACAGCGTTTCTCCACATATCCACAGGCCCTACTACGATTACTATATATTATTCTCTTTATATACATACCTGTTAAGTTTAAATAGTGCCCCTTCCCCAAAAGCCTTGACAGGAAAATGAAACAGCCATACAATGATACAAAGATACATTTATACAATTTTAGGAGATAATGAAATTAGACCTTGACTTCCGTTCTGATGTGCCGCTGACCAACCAGATTGTTGAGCAAATTCAACAACAGCTAGCTGGCGGCGCGCTCAAGCCCAATGACCAGCTGCCCACTGTGCGTGCGCTGGCTCTCGAGTTACGCGTCAACTTCAATACTGTGGCGCGCGCTTACCGCACCCTGGATGAAGCCGGGGTTATCTCTACCCAGCAAGGACGCGGAACCTATATCCTGGAGAAAACGCCTCCCGAAGCCAGCCAGCGGCTAAGGCGGGATGCGCTCGAATCCCTGGCGCGTCGCTACCTCGAAGAAACCGCCCGTTTGGGCGTTGGCAAGCAGGAAGCCATAGAAATTATCCGATCGCTCAACCCATAAAGTATCTGTCATAAAAAAGGAGCCTCATATGTTACGAAATGCTTTGGCCGCCAAAAATAAAATTAATCAGCGCATCCCGCCCATTGCCGGGACGATTTTTGCCGTCATGCTGGTTATCGCCATCATCGGCGCAATTTTGATGGACGGCAAACAGCCCGATGCAGTGGCGGGCGGCTGGGTGCTTGGCTGGATGCTTATCGGCATCTATATCCTGTTTGCGCTCAAGGTCGCCGACCAATGGGAAAAAGCCATTGTCCTGCGCCTGGGAAAATTCCAGGGGCTGAGAGGGCCGGGCCTGTTCTGGATTATCCCCATCATTGACACCGTCCCAACCTGGATAGATCATCGCGTGATGGTCTCGCCTTTCGCCGCGCAGAAAACCCTGACCAAGGACACCGTCCCGGTGGATGTGGATGCTGTCCTGTTCTGGGTGGTGTGGGATGCTGAAAAAGCCGCTCTCGAAGTCGAGAACTACGAAGCCGCGGTAGACTGGGCCGCCCAGACCGCCCTGCGTGACATCACCGGGCGCATGATGCTGGCCGACATCCTGGTTGGACGCAGTACGATTGATAAGGAATTGCAACAGGTTATCGACGAGCGCACCACCCCCTGGGGCGTGGCCGTGCAGTCTGTTGAAATCCGCGACATCGTCATTCCACAAGAACTGGAAGACGCGATGAGCCGCCAGGCGCAGGCCGAGCGAGAACGCCAGGCGCGCGTCATCCTGGGCGAATCGGAAAAGCAGATTGCCGAGTCGTTTGCCGAAGCCTCACAATCCTATATAAACAACCCGACCGCCCTGCACCTGCGCGCGATGAACATGCTCTTTGAAGGCCTGAAAGAAAAAGGCGCGCTGATGATTATTCCGAGTTCAGCAATCGATACGATGAACCTCGGCGGCATCAGCGGGATGGCTGCGCTGGCAAAACAGAACCTGCCGAAGGAAAAGTAAGCGCATTTAGTTACCTGTATTCAACGTTTCACGTGAAACGTAGTATTGCAAGATATTATCTTGCAATACAGAAAGGAAAAAATGTCCACAAAAACATCCCTCGCTATCTCATTTGTCCTGATTGCTGTTGCTGCGGCAACCGGACTGATTCTCTCGTCCCAACTCCCCGACCCGATGCCTTCGCACTGGAACGCCGCCGGGGAAGTGGACGGCTACATGTCCAAAGTCTGGGGCATTTGGCTGATGCCGTTGATGACCCTTGGAATTACCCTGCTCCTGGCGGCTGTCCCGTCGATTGACCCGCTCAAGGCCAACATCGAAAAATTCCGCGGGCTATACAATGCCTTTATCATCGGCTTTGTGGCTTATATGTTGTATGTCTACGGTCTGACGCTGGCCGCGGCATTGGGCTACCAGTTCAACATGACGGCGATGCTGATTCCTGTTGTCGGGCTGCTTTTTATCGGTATCAGTTTCCTGATAGAAAACGCCAAGCGCAACTTCTTTATCGGCATCCGCACCCCCTGGACTCTCTCCAGCGACGATGTCTGGGAAAAGACCCACAAATTGGGCGCGCAGACTTTCCGCGTTGGCGGCGTGCTGACCATCGTCAGCGCGTTCCTGGGTGAAAATGGATTTTGGCTGATGATGGCCGGGCTCTTGTTCGCATCCCTGGTTCCGGTGGTCTATTCGTACATCCTGTGGCGGCGCGAGAACCCTTAACTCGTTTCACGTGAAACACTGGCCGGTTGGACAGGTTGGAACCCGCCTAACGACGGGGGAAGAACCTTCCTGCCGGTTGTATAGTAAAGAAAAAAACGGAAGTTAGAATGACTCAACCAATCATCGAAGTGACCAATCTTGAGCGTTCCTTTGGCGCAAACCGCGCGGTGGACGGCATAACCTTCCAGGTGGAGCCGGGCGAAGTCTTTGGACTGCTCGGCCCGAACGGTGCGGGCAAAACGACCACAGTGCGCTTGCTCAACGGCATCCTGCCTCCCTCGGGTGGAACGATGCGCGTCTTTGGGTTGGACCCGGCAACGGAAGGCGAAAGCGTCCGCAAGCAAACCGGTGTTCTCACCGAGACGCCCTCGCACTACGAGCGACTCACGGCGCGTGAAAACCTCGAGTTTTTTGGAACACTGGCCGAAATTCCGGAACAGGCGCTAGGAAGCCGCGTGTTAAAAATACTATCGTTTTTTGAGCTGGAATCTCGCGCAAACGACAAGGTGGAGACGTACAGCAAAGGGATGAAACAACGACTGGCCCTGGCCCGGGCGCTCATCCACGAGCCGCCGCTTCTGTTTCTCGACGAGCCGACCAGCGGCCTCGACCCGGAAGCGGCCCAGCAGGTCAATGACCTGATTGCCGGCCTGAGCCGCCGCAGCAGGCAGACGGTTGTCCTGGCGACCCACAACCTGCTCGACGCCCAGCGATTGTGCGACCGGGTCGCCATCCTGAACAAGGGACGCATCCTGGCGATGGGTTCGCTCAAGGAACTGGCCCGCAAGTTGTGGCCGGTGACGTGGGTCGACATTACCCTGTTCAACGGCGCGTCAGCGGAATCCGCCGCGGCCGGTATCCAGTCCGTTCGCGGCGTGAGACAGGTGACAGCGGAGAACGAATCGTTGGCTATCCAGGTCGAGGCGG
>JAGXRB010000137.1 GCA_018336075.1 Bacteroidota bacterium | reverse complement strand
CAAGATATTCGGCAATATTCGAGTTGGCGTTGTGCCCGCGCGCGAACGTCCCATGTCCGTGCGCGATGACCCGTTTGCCGCGCAAAATCCGCCAGCCGTAGCACATAATTCCGGCAGAAGAATGCCTGCTATCGGTGTTGCGGAACAGGCCGTCAAATTCCAGTCGCAGCATAAACATCTCCTGGATACAAAAACGCACCCGCGGGGACTGATTCCGCAAGTGCGAGAGAGCGATTGAAAGACAGGCGAACCGGAGCAATTCGCGCTGGAAAAGAATTGTTGTTGGTGTGGGTTGAGCGTGTTTTGTCTTTTGTCAAAGAGTCACTCTGCCTACAATGTATTTCAAGTCTATTGTGCTATTTTTTCGAGCCAAAGTCAATCAACATTTTGTAAAAATCTGTTTAACAATTTTGCAATCTGCGCGCCAGGAATATGCTAAACTTCACCTGCCCGGGGTATTCACCGGGCCAAACAGGAGATACCCATGCGTTTTGTTCGCTTCCAACTCAAAGACCAGTCTCCCCGCCAGGGCTGGATTTTGGACGACAAGGTTGGCGAAGTCGAAGGCGACTTTTTCAACGAATACCGCCGCTTGAAGGCCGAAATTCCACTAGATGAAGCCCGCCTGCTCGCCCCCTGCCAGCCGGGGAAAATCATCTGCGTCGGGCGCAACTATGCCGACCATGCCAGAGAAATGGGCAATGAAGTCCCCAAAGTACCGCTGATATTCATGAAGCCCTCTTCCTCGGTCATTAATCCTGGCGACACCATTCTCTTGCCCCCACAGTCGAATCAGGTCGAGCACGAGGCCGAACTGGTGGCCGTCATTGGCAAACGCGGACGCCGCATCACCGCTGACCAGGTCCGCGAATATGTCTTTGGCTACACCATCGGCAACGACATTACGGCCCGCGACCTGCAAAAAAGCGACGGTCAGTGGACCCGCGCCAAAGGGTTCGACACCTTCTGCCCGTTCGGCCCGTGGATTGATACCGAATTCGACCCCGCCGATGCGCTCATCACTTGCCGGGTCAGCGGCCAACCCCGCCAGATGGGTTCGACCCGCGACATGGTCTTCAACGTCGGCACGTTGATAGCCTTTGTCTCCTCGGTGATGACCCTCGAGCCGGGAGACCTGGTTATGACCGGCACACCCGCCGGGATTGGCCCGCTGCTGGACAGCGACGAAGTAACCGTCGAAATCGAAGGACTGGGGACGTTGACCAACCTGGTGCGCAAGGAATAAAACTCGGCAAGGTAAGGTAATGTTCAGGCGGCGGGCATTTGCCCGCCGCCTGTCATTTAAGTCGATACCAGCAGGTTGGCCCGGGTTGGCGCAAACAACCCCTGCGCCGGTAAAGCCCGGGCCGAAATCTCCCAGCCGCGCGGGTCACGTCCGACAGCCAGCCGCCTGGCCCAGGTGGTCGGACAGGTGCCCAGGTCGTGTACGCCCATGAGGCGCGGCTTGCGGGCCGAGAATCCACTTTGCCACAACTGGTCGTGCGCTTGCCAGGCGCCCGCTTCCGCACCCCAACCGGCCTCGGCCAGCGCCCCGCCGTTTAAGCGGATGGTTACCTCCGCCCCGGGAAGCGCGACTCGTGCCAGGCCGCTCATCAAGGCCGGGTCGGCCTCCAGCAATCCGCGCAGCAGGCTGCCCCAGGGGAAGTTGATACTGATGCCCGCACAGAGACCGTCCAGTTCGGGCGGCAAGCCCAGGGCGTTGGCAATCACAAACAGCGCGTTGGCTGGCTTTTTTCGCGAGTGTTCACGCAGGTTTTCGCGGCAGGCATCCGCGCCGATGATGAACCAGTCTGGGTGGCTTTCTGCCGTCTGGCGCACGAATCGCCCGTCACCTGTGCCCAGGTCGAGCCAGATGTTTTGGTATCCCGCAACCTGGCGGGAAAATTCTTCTTTGGTCAAATGAAAGGGCTTCTTGCCCTGAATGGTCTCCATGGTTTTCTCCTTCTGTTCTCAAAATGAATAGGAACAGAAGGTCACGGAGGACCACGGGCAAAAGCAAATAGACGGCTGCGTCAGGCACCGTCGAGGTCGTCAGGAGTTGGTTTGTTTTTGGTGAGGGGAATCGCAAAACAGGCCCGTTGGGCCTGCATTAACGCAGTTACGGCTTCAAATTAACAGGGTGGCCGGGTGAAAAAACGTTTCATGATACAAAAATTATAGCATAGTGAGTGTTGGAATTTTGTAAAAATTTGCGCCTACCCGCCCTTTGAGCGCACTTTCTGCATGAACCTGGATTGGTCGATAACAAAACGGTCATGCGAGGCTTCGCCGATTTTTTCGACTTCATCCCAGGCTTCAATGTTGAAAACCAATTTACGCCCCTCGACCTCGACCAGTTCCGCTGCAATCCGGACGGTCATGCCAACGGGCGTGGGGGCCAGGTGACGCACTTCAATGCGACCGCCGACGGTGGTCTGCCCCAGGGGCAGTTGGCCCTCGAGGGCCAGCACGGCGGTTTTCTCCATTGCGCCGACCAGGGCGGGGGTGCTGTAGACGGGAACCAACCCGCTTCCCCATTGGGCGGCGGTATCTGCGCCGGTAACGGTCAATTCAAATTCGGCGCGTAGGCCAGCGGTTAAGTTGCTCATGATTTCTCCAAAAAATCCTACTTCAAGGCCATTTCCACGGCAGCCAGGGTATGGATGCGGGTTGTATCAAAGAGCGGCACCCGGCTATCTTCGTCTTTTATTAGCAACCCGATCTCGGTGCAGCCCAGGATAATCCCCTCCGCGCCCTGGTTGATCAGGCTTTCGATAATGCGTTGATATTCCACCTTCGAGGCCGGGACGATGGTTCCCAGCACCAGCTCCTCGTAAATCACACGATGGACAATGGCGCGATCGGCATCGGTGGGGATCAGCACTTCCAGCCCGTATTTTTCGGCCAGCCGCCCGCGATAAAAGTTCTCTTCCATCGTGAAACGTGTCCCCAGCAGCCCAACCTTGCGCAGCCCGCGCGCCTTGATTGCCTCGGCAGCGGCATCCGCGATGTGCAGTAATGGAATATCGATACTGGCCTGCACCTCCTCGGCCATTTTGTGCATGGTATTGGTGCAGATTAATAGAAAATCTGCGCCGCCGGCCTGCACCTGGCGGGCCACGTCGATCATCGCCTGCGTGGCCTCGTCCCAGCGACCTTCGCGCTGCAACACTTCGATCTCGGCAAAATCGACCGAAATCAGCACACATTTGGCTGAATGCAGCCCGCCCAAACCGGCTTTCACGCCTTCATTAACCAGGCGGTAATATTCCAGTGACGATTCCCAGCTCATTCCGGCGATCATGCCAATGGTTTTCATAAACGCTCCTAAATTGTTGTGACGATTGTATTTTTTGCACCCGCAGCTTTTAGCGCGGATGCGACCGACTCGGCTCTTTTGGGATTTACCAGCGCAATCATGTTGCCCCCGCGCCCGCCGCCGCTTAATTTGGCCCCGTCGGCCCCGGCAGCTTTGGCCGCCAAAACCAGCCGGTCGAGTTCGGGACTGGATACGGTCAGTTCTTGCAGGAGGGCGTGATTGGCGTCCATGAGCGGGCCGAGACCGCAGGTTTGGCCGCTTTCGATGGCGTTCTTGGCTTCTTCGACAATCTTCCCCACTTTGTCGAAGACCGCTTCCCAGCGGCCTTTATCGGCTTGCCAGAGTTTACGCACATCGCCAACAGATTCTTTTGTAGGGGCGGCCTGACCGGTGTTGGCGATGACCAGCGTAAAAGGTCGGGCAACGCTGAAGGTTTGGATGGGTTCGCCGTGCACAAAATAAACCGGCCGGGCGTAGGTGATGACGGTGTTGTCAATCCCTGACGGTGTACCGTGGTGTAGTTTTTCGATTTCGTAGGCAATCTGGTTGACCTGCTCATCGCTGAGCGGATGCTCGAAGAACCCGGCCAGGGCGCGGATGACGGCCACTGAAACGGCAGCCCCCGACCCCATGCCGGAGGCAACCGGGATGGTCGAGCGGATGGTCACGCTGAAAGC
>JAGXRB010000136.1 GCA_018336075.1 Bacteroidota bacterium | reverse complement strand
ACCGTTGTTTCGATCAACGCGTACCGGAAGAAACCAACCGGAAAATTGTAGATCATATTTCTGATATTAACCTCACTTACAGCAGCATTGCCCGCGAATACCTGTTGCGTGAAGGCCTGCCTGCCGATCGGGTTATCAAAACAGGATCACCCATGTACGAAGTGCTGCAACACTATTTGCCTAAGATTGAAAAATCAGATGTACTCCAAAGGCTGAAACTCAAAAAGGAAAAATTCTTTGTAGTATCTGCCCACCGCGAGGAGAACATCAACAGCGAGAAGAACTTTTTTGGTTTGATTGAATCGCTCAGCCAGATTGCCGAAAAGTACAGCTATCCCATCATCGTATCAACCCACCCCCGCACCCGCAAAAAACTGGAACAACTTAAAGATGCTGGCACGGTTCCTATTACTATCGGGATGAAATCTGTGCCAAAAATCAACCCGCTCATCCAATTTATGAAACCTCTCGGATTCTCCGACTACAACGCTCTTCAAATGAATGCCTACGCAGTTTTATCCGACAGCGGCACCATCAGCGAAGAATCCTCCATTCTGAATTTCCGTGCCCTCAATATCCGCGACGCTCACGAGCGCCCTGAAGCTATGGAAGAAACCTCTGTGATGATGGTAGGTATGAATCCCGAACGTATTTTACAGGGATTGGTGCAGTTGCAGGTACAGAAAACCGGAGAAGTGAGGAATTTCTGGCAGGTTGGGGATTATTCCATGCCCAATGTATCCGAAAAAGTGGTGAGGATTATATTAAGTTATACCGATTATATCAAAAGGGTAGTTTGGGGTGAGTAAGAAAGTTTTGATACATAGTATTGTTTTTAGTCCGGATGGAGTTTCGACGGCATATTTGTACAATGATATTGCAGTAAAACTAAAAGAGAGTGGCTTTGTTGTTACGGTACTTACAACTACTCCTCATTATAATGTTGTAAATTCTGAAATTATTAAGCAGCCTCTAAAAAGGAAAGCATTTGGATTATTTTATGAAAGCAATTTTAAAGGGATTAAAGTAAAACATGTCTATCAAAAGAAATATAAAAGTACTGGCTTAAGATTACTTGGATTTATTAATTGGCATATTATTTCTATGATTCTTGGCCTTTCTGAAAAGAATATTAGGCTAATCTTATCTCCTTCCCCTCCATTGACTATTGGGTTCTTAAATATTCTAATTGCTAAATTTAAGAGTGCAAAAGTAATTTATAATGTTCAGGAAATTTATCCTGATTTACTGATCAAGGAAGGAGGGTTGAGATCTAAGTTTATCATTACGCTGCTTAAATGGTTGGAGCGTTTTGTTTATAATCATTCTGATGCAATAACTACAATTGATCAGGTTTTCTACGATACAATCGTATCTCGTTTTAAGGAAAAGAATAAACTGCATATAATTCCCAACTTTGTCGATACAGAAATTTATCATCCTTTACCCAAAAGTAAGCTTAATATTGACCCTTTTTTATTCCAGGAAACGGATGCATTAAAATTGATGTATGCTGGCAACATAGGTCATGCTCAGGATTGGATGACCTTGATCGAGCTGGCTAATGAGCTTAAAGAAGAGTCTGTTGAGTTTTTCGTGGTTGGAGAAGGGGCGAAGAGAGGGTTCCTTGAAGATGAAAAAAAATTGAAAAATTTGTCAAAATTGCATCTTATCCCATACCAGCCAAGGGACTTAATGCCTTCTTTAATAGCATTCTCGGATTTGCAATTCATTTTTATGGCCCCAGAAACTGAAGGACATGGCTTCCCCTCCAAAACCTATACAATTATGGCATGTGCGAAACCAATTATGGTTTGTTCAGGAGAGAATACCCCAATTGTTAATTTCTTAAAAGGGAAAAACTGCGCCTGTTTAATTACAGAAAAAAACCTTGAGAAGAAGGTTGCAGAAATGGCTGGAATTATCAGAAGAACTACAAAAGAGGAACTTACACAGATGGGTCTTAATGGATATGGATATTTATCATCAAATTATTCCAAAGAAGTTATTACAAACCGTTATGTAGATTTAGTAGATAGTCTTTTGCAATGACATGAAAATACTTATTACAGGCATCCACGGCTTTGTGGGTAACAATTTGATACAGGCCCTGCAAAGCCATCATACTTTATTTGGGGTGGACATTGTTTTCCCACAAACCCTCGGAATTGTCAAAACCTATAATTGGGATGCCTTGCAGGATATACCTCCTGTAAACACCATCATCCACCTTGCCGGCAAAGCCCACTATACCAAAAATTCAATGACACCCGGCATGCAGAAGCGCAGCGAACTGTATGACGTTGGTGGAATTAATCCCGAGAGGAACGATTCGGGACCCAAAACCTCCTCGGCACAATTCTATTTTGATACCGATTAGCTAAGTCAAACATTGTAATGTACTAATATATAATTCATAAATAAACAAATATGCATGAATTATTAATAATATTTCATGCAAATATTGAATTTTGCACTACCTTTGCAGAAAAATAAAGCATGGATAGTTTGACAACACTCAGAAAGCATTTAAAAGCAGGGAAGGTATATCGCAGGGCCGACCTGTTGCAATACACCACCGCGCCCGACAGGCATTTGGCAGCGCTTATCAGCGATGGTTCGCTTACAAAAGTGTCACAGGGGATTTATTATGTACCCCGAGCCACAGATTTCGGCGTACCGCCCCCTGATGATAAAACGCTGGTTAAGTCCTTTTTAAAGGACAACCGCTTTTTGATCCTTTCTCCTAATATGTATAACATGCTTGGTATAGGAATCACTCAGCTATACAATGATCGGGTGGTTTATAATCACAAGCGGCATGGTCTTTTTGAGCTAGGAGGCTTGAAATTCCGCTTTCACCGAAAGCAGTTCTTCCCATCCATACTTACAAAGGAATTTCTTTTGGTTGACCTTGTTTCAAACCTGAAATCCCTGGCTGAAGATGAAAATGCCCTGCTGCAGAATGTGCAGCGAAAAGCAGCAGAGATGAATGCTGGCAAACTAGGCAAAGTTGTGGATAGATACGGCAGCATAAAAGCAAGAAAATTCTTTGCCCCCCTGCTGAAAAAACCTTCTTCAAATGGCTGATTTCCTGCACAACCATAAAAGTTTCAAAGATCTGCTGTTGATTCTTGAAGCAGAGAAAGGCATAGTTCCGGGTTTGCTCGAAAAAGATTACTGGATCATGCATGTGCTGTTTGGATTAAAAAACGCAGGATTATCCTTTGAACTTAAAGGTGGCACTTCTCTCTCAAAGGGATTTGGCATCATAAATCACTTCTCTGAAGATATTGATATCCGCATAAATCCACCGGTTGAATTAAAGGTAAATGAGACAGGAACAAAAGCTAATGCTGTAAAGTCAAGGTTCAATTTTTACGACTGGCTTGCTAACAATCTTGAGATAGATGGCATTGTGAAGGTTGAAAGAGACCATGAATTTGATAGCCCAAATGGCATGAGCGGAGGAATAAGACTCTATTACAATCCGGTCACAGATATCGTTGAAGATTTGAAGCCGGGTATTCTGCTTGAAGCCGGTTTTGACCAGGTTATACCAAAGTGAATTAAAGTTTAATCCAAAAGCAGTAACGGTATAATGCCGATGGATAGAAATGTTAGGCCAATTGAGTGAGCGAGAATTGGACTATTACATTTCTCCTTTCGGTATTA
>JAGXRB010000135.1 GCA_018336075.1 Bacteroidota bacterium | reverse complement strand
TGTTAATCCAGTTGTAAAAAGAATAATCGATAATGTGGGGCAAATTACCAGCAATATATATAAAACCCACCACCGCCCTTTATCACCGAATGTTGTGCCCGAAATCATCACTGCAATATGAGAGGCGAGTATTAAAAAAGGTAGTTTTGATAAATTAATAAACATTTTCGATATATCCTTTTTATTATTGATAACTATTTTGTAAACAATGAACATAAACGAGCATATCAAGGCTCCAATTGTTAGCAATAACAAGGCATCATATAAGTCGGTCCAGAAGTCAATAAAAAAGGATATTGTAATCCAGAATAATAGTATTAACGTATAGGGTATTAATGATTTTTTTACGCTGTTTATAATCATGTGATCACAATAGTTCAAATTTTCAACGAAACATATATTTATTCATGATCATTACTGTATAATAACTTAGAGTTAACTGGCGCAGCGTCATTTGCTGCGTCCAAGCGACGAAGGCGCGATATTGAACGACTTGTTATCTTTTGTTTTTTCGTTTTTTTCCATGGCAATGTTTGTATTTTCGCTTACTACCACAAGGGCAATTCTGATTTTTTCCAACTTTAGGCACAGAAATAGGTGCAGTGTCTGGGTCAACAGGAGTAACACTTATATTTTCAACGGTTAAATGCTGTTTAGGCATTAAATAAACCAATGCAGGCATAAAAGTTTCAGGTTTAGTGATGTTTGAGTGATAGCTGCAGTCAACTTCTTGGTTATTATCAAATGGAACTTTTACGACCATTAGCTGCTTACCAATAGTCCCTGAAGATCTAGGTGAATCTGCCATAGAATTTATTATATCAATAGCTTTACCAGAGATTGCTGAAGTGGGTTTATTTTGGGACAAAAGGTCTCTTAATTCAGTGATATGCTCATTGGTCATTGCGCTCCAGTTACCCACTCGCTGTACTAAGGTTGGCCATTTCTCATCATTTTTTGCCGAAGAATAATGTATCTGAAAACTATCTTGAGCTGTTGCATAAGCCGTATTATTGGTGAAATTGATACAGTTTGAAAGAATTGCACATCCTTGTTTTTGATTACCATTTAAATTAATGTAACCTGAAAACATGACAGATAATTTTTTATGCTTTCTATCTACATATTTCAGTACCGGATGATTATTAAATGTTTCAGTAGCATCTGTTTTGACTCTTTCTAATGTTTCTCCGATTGTAAAATCAGGCGCAGCAGAATCATGCAATGATTTAAGCAACCATTTCATGGTTGAGAAGTTTCCCCATGCAGCTAATCCAGTGTAACCAAATACCATTCTGGCATTGTTGCAGAATATGACACCACATTTGTTAGATTCATCGTCTACCAAATTTCCATTGTGGGACAATCTTCTGTCCGAAATATGAATCATTTGCTGGTTATTACCAAGGGCTACTATGATAGTCATTTTTTAAGATAACGCCGGGCATCACCCAGAGCCGCTTGTCGGCGATTGGGTGTATGCCCGGCGTTAAACGCTTCAGGCGTATTCTTTTCTAAACGGCCTTTGTGTTCGTTGGCGTCTTGTGTTCATGCTAGTAGGCTCTGATGTATCGAAGACACCTAATAGGCTCATTGTCCAAGATAAAGTTTGGTAGTCTTTTCAAGATGTTCATTTGCTTTGCCCCAAATCACCTGTATCGAATCCTCCGAAATAGTATCGAATTTGTGTCCTGTAATTCGGATAACGTGCTTTTCTGTGGGCAACGAATATTTTGAAACAATGGGTTGAAGTTCTCGCTCAACATAGACCTGCCCTGACGGTATCCAATCGTATCTGGCACCTTCGATCTTGTGCTTCCAGACGGTGGCGCTTTCATGATACGTCATCAGGACGTCGACATACCCTTTCAGCAATTCCTTTTCGATGTCAGACTTGGCCTTATCGTTTGCTATTGAGATTTCTGTCGACAGATTCTGCAATAATTCCCCAAACTTCTGATAACTTACACCAACTGCTGTTGCACCCTGTATGGCTTTGGCGGCTCGATGGAGGTTTTCGTATTTCTTCTGATCAATCTTGGGTGCACAACCCATAAGTAAGGCAAAGCTTATCAAAGCCATAAGAATGTTACGAACCATGATTGGTCATCTCCTTTCTATCGTTTAACGACAAAAATCACAGGTGCGGCGGTCGTTATGCCGCACCTGTGGAGTGCTTTGTTAGCGCAAGTATTTCTCCTGCCCTCATTACTCCAAAGTTCTTTTCAACTCATCGTTAGACATGGTGATATTATAGGAAGATAATAATTTTATAAGCGTTTCTTTATGATTCTTTTTTAGGTCATCCAATTTCCAAGTACTATATGTGTTGAATATTCTCATCGAGTTGCTGAATAGCTCCACATTCTTCTTGAAGTATTTTCCCTTTTTCTTCTGATAGTCCAGATTGCTTTGCGCGGTGTTTTTCCGCCGAGACAGAAGAATGAGATTACCGAGCCGGTTAGTCCACTTTTCTCTATCCTGTTCAGTAAAATCGGAAACCCATTGACTCCCTAAATCCGGTGTCTGCGGAAGAATATGTTCAATGCTTATTGTTTCATGGGGAGAAAACTTGGTTGTGTGCCCATGATAGGCCAAGTCGATCTTTAAAAGGATATACCTACAATAGCGACGGCCATAAATCCCGCCCGAAAGAACGCGCATAAGATCTTGTTCTGCCACTTTGAATACCGGAGAAGCAAACAGGGCAGTTTGATCGGTTGCCGTTTCTATTTCCTTTATAATGGCATTATTATTTTCAATACGATCCGTCGGTGAAAAGCCAATTATCCAGTCAGATGAAAACTTTGTATCCAAAAGACACAGGAACTTAAGCAAATCCTTTGTTTGATATTTGTCATAAAAGCGCAGAAGGGGTGCTATCCAATAATCGGCCTCGAAACCAAAGCGCATTAAGGTAAGCTGGTTATAAAGCTCAAAGCTGTTTGTAAGGCTGTAATTGTCATCATCAAAAAGACTGAGGTAGTGCTTGTAATATCGCTCGATAAATTCAAAGGTAGATTTGCCTTTGGTTAATAACGGAGATTTAGGAATATAGGTCTTTGTATTGTGGTCAAACTCTTTGGGAGCATAGATGTTTTCTTCATATTCTTTGAGAAGATTGTAACCTGCCTTTTGTTTGACAAGAATGGTTCTTAGATGTGAAAGGAAATTGTCAAAATCCTCAGAAAAGTATTCCTCAATGTTCTCCCATACTTTAGCATATTTAATTCTGGCGGCGTTGTCGGAAACTTTGGCAAGGTTTTCTGCTTTGAGAATATTGCTATTTCTTAGCTTGACTCCTCTTGTGTTCATAACCGTAAATAGATGAAAGGCATCCTCCAATTCTTCTGCCGCCACATATATCATCATCACATTGGAGCGTAAATAAATAAAGAATTTGTCCAGAGAATTGCCTTTCTTGAAAAAGTCCTGAATGGTCAAGATAGCATTAGCCATATTCCTGATTGAAATATCTTCGTCAATCTTCTGGGAGAGTTGCTTGAGTTCATTAATCTTTTGGGTGCCCCCATCGGTTTTTATATAAGAATTTACAAAATCACGCACCTTGTCACGAATGTCAAACACTATACGACTTCGTTCGGGGATATTGTCATAGGGATTTGCCATCTGGTGAATAGTGTGTCGACAGGTATTGATGAGTGTCTCATTGGATTTTGGGGTTAGATCACGAACCACAGCCGTAATCAGAAAGAGGGTTGTCAGCCGCTGTTGGCCGTCCAAAAGGTCATATTCTTCGTATTTAGTAGCCCCATCATGCTTATCCGATTTTTTTAGGACCATAGAACCAAGGAAATACTGAGA
>JAGXRB010000134.1 GCA_018336075.1 Bacteroidota bacterium | reverse complement strand
CCGCCGCAAGCAGCGCCAGCAGGGTCGGCGGGAGCAGGCTGCGGCGCAGGTTGTCGAACACTTTCCAGAGATCGATGGTGGACAGGCGGTTGAGTGACATACCGGTTTGGGTGCGAACGACCGGGAACATCCAGGGCAGCAACTGCCAATCGCCTCGAACCCAGCGGCGCAGGCGGCGGGCATAGGCCAGATAACGCGACGGGTACTCTTCGTAGAGCATAACGTCAGTCACCAGCGCTGCGCGTCCAGAAATCCCTTCGAACAGGTCGTGGCTGAGCAGGGTGTTCTGGCGTACCTGTCCCGCCAGGCTGCGTTCGAATGCCGCAACATCATAGATGCCTTTGCCAACGTAACTGCCCTCACCAAAAAGGTCCTGATACACATCAGAAACGGCGAAGGAGTACAGGTCGAACCCGGCGTTCCCGGCAAATATTTGCGAAAAGAGCGAACGGTTGGCGCTGGTCGGTTTGATGGCCACACGCGGCTGAAGCACGGTGTAACCGGCGACCACCAAACGCCCGTCTTCTGAAAATTCGGCCTGGTTGAGCGGGTGGGCCAGGGTGGCGATTAGCCGGTTGGCGCTGCCCTGTGTCAGAGAGGTGTCGGCATCCAGCGTAATGACATATTTGATGGATGCCAGGATGCTGATATCCCCGACCTGGGTGGTGTAGGCCGTTTCTCCGAGGTCGAGCAGCAGGCGGTTGAAATCGGCCAGTTTGCCGCGTTTGCGTTCCCAGCCCATCCAAACTCCTTCAGACGGATTCCACTGACGGTTGCGGTGGAATAAGTAGAAGGGCGGCGTGTTTCTGTATCCCGTGCTGGGGCTGGGGCTATTTCGCTTTGTATTCAGGTTTTCAACGCCAGCTATCGCCAACGCGAGCAGTTGATCATCGCCTGGCGCGTGCTCTGTCGGAGCGTCGCCGAAATCGGTCAGCAGGGCATAGGTCAGTTGCGGGTCGGGGTTGGCTAAATAATAAAGTTCCAACTCTTGCAAGAGATGGTTGAGCTCATCAGCGCTTTCCAGCAGGGTCGGCACAACCACCATGGTGCGGTTGCCGGGCGGAATGCCATCTGAAAAATCCATGCGCGGCAGGCTGAGGGGCTTGATACGGTGGGTGACTTGCCAGTTCACGATCATGATGGCAGATTCCAGGGCAAGTCCAAACCCAAGCAGGCCAACGACAATCATCTGGGCAAGAGAACCGCCCGCAAGGCTGGTATAAGCGAGCAGGCCCAGCGTAAGCAGCATCGAAAGTGTGGCGATGCTGCCGAGATAGGTGGAAGTAGGCGCGGCGAGCAGCGTGCGGTTGAAGCGGATGATTAGTCCGGGCTGGTAGCGGATGCTGGCTTCGAGTCGTGTCCGCCCCGCATCCCGCAGATAAAAGCCGATGTGGCCTTGCCTGCCCTGGGCCTTGTCACCTGGTACGTTGCGCGCCAATTCGACTGCGGTGAGCGCGACTTGTTCCTCGCTGAGCGTTGAATGGCGCGCCAGTTCCTCGACCACGCTACGGTAACTGTCGCGGGTTTTAAAATCCATACTTGCATAGACCCTGGCAGGGTCGCCACGCAAGATTTGCTCTACCCGGCTGGTCTGCTCGAAAAAATCTCGCCAGTCTGTGGCTGCCAGTAGACGCAGGCTGCCAAAGCAGTTGGCAACGATTGTTTCGTTTGGGCAGTCAATAGGGGTCCGAATCGGGATTTCCACCATTCCTTCGGGCATGTCTGTCCCGGTCAGTTCAGCGGTGGCGTAAGCAAGCCTTTCCAAAATCCCGATGCGCAGCATGATTGGCAATGCCCACAGTTCTCCAATGGTCAGGGGCGCGATCTGTTGATAGTCGCGGACAAAGGATTCGAATTGTGGGATGGCAAGTTGGCTTTGGCTGTATCCAATCCATTCGCGGGCCAATGCAAAGATACGCGGCAGGCCCGAATCCAGTATTGGCAATTGGCCGAGAAAATCGTCTGGCAGGTCTTCTTCGATCTGGCGCAAGGTCTGTTTGATAACGTAAAAGTTATCCAACATCCATTCCCTGGCGCGTGAAGACGGCGCATCTTTGGCCGGGACAGATTTGAAGATGGCATAAGCATTCTGCAGCGCCAGTTCCCAATTTTCCAGACGGTTTAACAAGTTCGGCTTGTGTTTGCGGGCTTTTGAAAGTGTCTGCGTTTGCGCCAGCCAGCGTGTAAAATCATGTAGACGTTTGTCTGTAGCGGGGTTGGCTGATGCTGGGGGAGTGATTTGCGGGGCGATTTGCATTCGTTAATGCTCTGTGCGTTCCCTGAAAGTTATATCGAGTTTGGCGGGCAGGTCCTGAACGATCATCAGGTGCGATTTGCCATACATCATAAAATTGTTAGTGATACTGCCATAAGGCCATTGGTGATTTCCAGAGTAACCGTGCGCACTTAGCGCGACCAGATTAATCTGTTCCAGGTCTACCAGCTGATGCAATTCGGCGGCGGCGTTATGACTCGTAATTAGGTGTGTTTGGACAGAAACACCTTCCAGGTATGAACGCGATTTGACCTGCTCGAGATAATGTCTGGCTTCGTGTTGGTTGCGGGCAACCAGACGATTGGACAGGTCGATGTCTTCTCCTGTCAATGGCATCTGGCGCGCCAGCTCTGGCGCCTGGACAACTTGCACAAGATGGACTTGAGCCTGCTGAGACCGCGCCAGTTGTGTGATGACCGGCAAGACGTTCTCTGCTCGTTGGGAGCCATCCAGCGGAACCAGGATGCGTTGATAGAGTGGGGTTTCTGACAATCCACTGGCTTGGGGTTGGTTTGCTCGCACGATAAAGACCGAGGTTGGCGCGCTCAGGATAATTTTTTGCGAGGTACTGCTGATTCCCCACGGAGTCAATCCATTTCGCCCATGACTACTCAAAACAATCAATTTAACCCTCTGGCTTTGGGCGAATTCGGTAATTCCTTCTGCCACCAGCCCCTCCTGCACGGTGACTTGTGTCCGCAACCCTGCTTCTTGAAAGCGCATTTTTGTTTTTTCAAGATATAAACTTGTTTTTGTTTTTTTTATCTGCCAGTTGACCAAATCAAACAATTGCGCGGACGCGCTAACCTGGTGCTTTTCGAGAATGCACAGGAGGTTGATTTGTGCATCAAAAGACCGGGCGATGGCTATCGCATGTGGCAGAACGCACTCAGCGAGTTGTGAGCCGTCCAATGGAACAAGAATCGGGTCGAGCATGGTTCATCCCTTCGATTCCCATGCAAGCGCAGGAATCAATCTTTCCTATTATCAAATTCGTCGAATTGAGCATAAAAGCGCTCAATCGACAGAAATTTGGTCAGTATGGGTATTGCTCGTGGCCGCAAATTGCGCATTTCCCCTCTTATAAAAAGTGCAATATGTAACCGGCGGGTATGTTTGACCGCGCTCTCAACAGTTTAGAAATTTTGGCGATGAGTTGAAATAAATGATGGTACTCGTAGAGCGAGATAATATCTCGCTCTACGTCATTTACACAAAGCCATTACCAAAATTTTATACTCAGGTCACCAGGATGTTGAAGAAAGAGCGGTAATTTTGCAAAGTCTTGCGCATTTCTTCAGTCGAAACTTCTTTGCCTTGTTTCCACTGGTCTTCCAGTAAGTCTTGTTGTTCTGCAAACATCCCGGTAATTTTTTCGACAATCTCTGATACCAACGCATCGGCCTGTTCGACCGCAACGCGCGGTTCGTCGACAAACTTTCCTTGAATCTGCTGCCAGCGTGTACGAAGCTGCTCTGCTTCCTCGCCGTTAAACAGGCTTGCAGAATCGCTCGTGCCTGATTCACCGGGAGCCAGGCTGATAAGATTCTCATCTGCCGGAATACTCCGGTCATAAGAGTCTAAATTTTCTGCCAGCCTTGTGTCCGGGTTAGTTTGTTCGACAATATTTGGGGTGTTCACGTTTTCTGTGAAATTTAGTTCGTTCATCGCTGTTGCTCCTTATGCCATCACTGATTCTGTTTCGAGAAGTTCATCGAACAGTGAACGATAATAAATCATCGCCTGCCTTAATTCTTCGGTATTTGCCTGGCCTTGCTCGTTTTTGAGCGCGATAGCCCGCGCGGCACGGTAATTACTCACCAAGTTTGGATAGCTGACCGAAATATCAGCCGCGCGTTGTTCAAAATCAGAGACCGGATAGGCGCGCACCTGCATGACTTCCATAATCAGGCGGTCGGCAGCTTCTATGGCCTGCCCCGGCTCATCGACAAATTTGGATTGGACCGCGGCCCAGTCTGCCGTGTAGCGCTCGTGTTCGATGTCTGAAAGTGGATGAATATTGAGGGAGTTGACATGCTTTTGTCGTTCTTCCAGTTCTGTTAGTGCTTTATTCTTATCGCCCAGGGCCTCTACTGTATGGTCATACTCAGGTCCAAACTTTTCCTGAATTTCTTTTGAGCGGTTGCTCCGAATAAACCTTGGCGCCAGGATAACGCCGACGATTAAAATTACTAAAACTACGGCAATGGTAATAACATATGTGGTATCCATCAAAAACTCCTTTGCTTACAAATGTCAATCGTCAATAACGAAAGTGATTTTCAACTGAACCCGGTATTCCATAACCTGGCCTTCGTTACCCAGTTCGATTTGCTGGCTCTGAATCCATGCGGACTTGA
>JAGXRB010000133.1 GCA_018336075.1 Bacteroidota bacterium | reverse complement strand
TGAATAGGCATATTCTCCCGCCAGTATATTTTCAAAAAGATACTGACCGGCAGGATAAGTCGTTCCGTTAAGTGTAACAACAGCATCATTAATCGGCTGTCCACCTTCAGAATTTACATTGAAATTCAAAGTATATGTATCCGGCTCAACAGTTACATTCACTGTATAGACTGCATTCTGGCCATGTGGTGTCAATACATTAAAGCTTACAGTCTGGCTGAAATCTATGGGTTCGCCACCTGCAGGATCTGTAATTACACCTAAAGGAATTCCGATCTGAGGAATCATAGATGTTATGTCTGTTCCGGCAGGTAAAGTCACATCAATGGTAAGGGCATTTTGATCAATGACGCCAAAAACATCTGTTGAAAGCGACGGATTGTCTGACATAAGAAATCCAAAAGATTCAATTTCAGGCTCAAGGGTTTGAATCGGTAAATAGGTTACCAAACCAAGGCTTGCCTGATCGGGCTGGTGAAAAATATAATCTTCTACCTGAACAGGGTCGTTTGTTCCCCAGTAATTTCCAATTGCATTTACAGGAAGGGCTGTATTGTTGTATAAAGCATAAATAAGGCCGGTATTTCCATTGTCATAAAAAACATTTCCGCCCGGATTATCTGCAGTACCAAGATTTGGATTGGCTACACCCTGAATCGTCATTCCCCATAGATTTCCAGACATGATATTGCGTCTCACAATTGCAGTATTTCCGGTTCCGGAAGCCTGAAAATTGATTCCGCTGCCACCAAGTGCCGGATTGTTTTGGGTATTGTTATCCAGAAAAATATTGTCGGCAATAATTGAGCTGATGTTGCTGCCAATCTGTGCGTAGCCATAGCGGTTGTTGACAACAAAGTTATCACGAACAACAGCTTTTGTACTTCCGGTTGAAAGCAGATTGCTTAAGCCGATTCCACCGGCCAAAGGATAAAGCCCTTCAACGTAATTTCCAACAATGTATAAGGTGTCGGCAGCACCTGGTCCGATATTTATCTGAGGACGATTTGAATTGTCAGTTGTATTATTAATGAGCACATTGTACATAATCATCGGCGATCCGGTGACATTGGCACCTGAACCAATGGCTGATCTCACATTTTCGATAAAATAGTTGTACCTGATGATCGGACTGCTCGAACTGTAGGTGATGGCAGCAGACACGTTGGATGAACCGTTTCGTCTGAAGGTGCAATATTCAAACAGGGCGCCCGAAGCAATCAACTGCAGACCGCCACCATAAGAAATAGTCGTGTTGCGAAAGATGTTTCCCTGTGAGTCTTCAAACCGGAAACCTCTGAAGTTGGTTGAAGCGGTTGTGGTATCAATGGCAGTAAAAACGACCTTTCCTGATGAAGGATCAGAAATGATTGTACCGCTGACCTCAATCCTGATTGCAGCTGCAACGCGGATAACAGCTGGATTAGTAATTTTCAGTGTATCCGTTGCAGAAATTGTAAGGGCACTATTAATAAAATAAGTACCGCTATTAAAAGTTACAACACCTCCGGAAGCACTAACAAGTCCATCAAGAGATAAACTGAGATTGTTTCCGGGTGTAATGTACTGCCCTCTCACAGGCTGAATCAGAAACAAGGTGAACATCAGAATTGGAAAAAGTAGAAGTCTGAATTTCATAACAAATAATTTTAAATGAATAATTAGTGCAAAAATACTACAAAGTGAGGGAAGGCACGTGAAAAGTAATGCGAAAACAAACTACCTCAATCCTTTTTAGTAAGAAACTTTCATTCGATGCAATCCTGTTTTAATAATAAGTATGAATAAATTCTTTTTGAGTTTGCTTTGACTTACCTTTGAAGGTGAAATATCTGTTGTTAACTTTCAAATTCTATGATATGAAAATCAAGTTTATCGGCGCTGCACAAGAGGTTACCGGCAGCAAACATCTTATCACAACCCTTCATGGAAAAACAATTATGCTTGATTGCGGAAGCTTTCAGGGAAAAGGCCTCGAAACCGACTCACTCAACCGCAACACTGGCATTGAGCCAAAAGATTTAGATCATATTGTCCTTACCCATGCGCATATAGATCACTCCGGATTGATTCCGTATTTCTACAAACTGGGTTTTCGTGGTTCAGTGATATGCACGCATGCGACACGCGATTTGTGCGCTATAATGCTTTCCGACAGTGGGTTTATTCAGGAACATGATACTGTATGGTTCAACAAAAAGAGGGCGCGTCAGGGGCTCCCTCCGGTGGAGCCAATCTACACACAGAAAGATGCTATCAACTGTATGGAACTTTTTATCGGTGTAGGGCTAAACAGAAAATTTCAAATCGACAGCAACACCAAGGTTAAGTTTACCAATAGCGGTCATATGCTGGGAAGCGCTGTTGCAACGATAGAAATCATTGAATCCGGCATAATGAAACGCATAGGATATACCGGCGATATCGGCCGCCCGCATCATTATCTGCTGCGACCACCGGCAGCTTTTCCGCAATGCGATTACCTTATTACAGAATCAACTTATGGAAACCGACTCCATCAGGAGCAAAAAGGCGCTGAAGAAGAATTGCTGCAAATTGTGTTGAAAACCTGCGTTGAAAAGAAGGGCAAACTCATTATTCCATCTTTTGCCATTGGCCGCACACAGGAAATCGTTTATGTTCTGAACAACTTTTACAACGAAGGCCGCCTGCCACGTATTCCCGTTTATGTGGACAGTCCGCTCGCTGTCAACGCCACAGAAATATTCCGTATGCATCTTGAATCGATGAATGACGCTGTGCAGAAGGTCATGGATACTGATCCCGATCCTTTTGGCTTCAGCACTTTGCGCTACATCAAAAATGTGGAAGAATCAAAGAAACTCAACGACAAAAAAGAACCCTGCATCATCATCAGCGCATCAGGCATGATGGAGGCCGGCCGAGTGAAGCACCATCTCGCCAACAACATAAGCAATCCAAAAAATTCTATCCTTGCTGTTGGCTATTGTGCACGCAACACCTTGGGAGCAAGAATTTTAGCAGGTCCGGATGAAATATCCATTTTTGGCACCTCACACAAAATAAAAGCAGAAATATTCAAAATTGATGCCTTCAGTGGTCATGGCGATTATGAAGAAATGAGGTCATATCTGCAATGTCAGGACAAGGAAAAACTGCAGAAGGTTTTTCTTGTTCATGGTGAAACAAATGCGATTGAATCCTTTCAAAAGGTCTTAACCGAAGATGGTTTCATATCTGTTACAATTCCCTCGCCGGGAGATGAGTTTGAGTTGTAAAGATTGAATTAGGCTTGCTGATAAACTCAGAATGTTGATATTTCGGTACGCTGCACTTCTCGTATCAATTCTATTTGATTTTCCTGCAAAGATTATCGTCACTCTGTGGCCCCATTTTCAGGTGCAGCGCACCGGTAATATTTATAGAATTTTGTCCGGTAGCATGTTTAAAGGTGCAGCGCACCGAAATATCTGATGCAAAGTTTTTTAACCAACATCTCCCAAATTCATGCAATAGGAAATAAGATGATATTGAATTAACTTCCAATATTTCAATATATTAGGACTTTTTTAGTAAGCCCGAATTACACCTTCTCTATTACAACAGCAATCCCTTGTCCGACGCCAATACACATCGTACACAGCGCTCTTTTGGCATCTGAATTTTGCAGCTGATTTACGGCAGTGGTTATAAGTCTGGCGCCACTCATGCCAAGTGGATGTCCGAGTGCGATTGCACCTCCCAAAGGATTGATTCTTGGATCATCATCTGCAAGCCCAAACATACGGGTGCAGCCCAGAGATTGTGCAGCAAAGGCTTCATTCAGCTCAATGATATCCATATCGTCAAGGCTTAAGCCAATTCTTTTAAGCAATTTATTGGTTGCAGGCACAGGCCCGAGTCCCATCACCCGTGGCAAGACTCCCGCCACATCCATACCAAGGATTCTGGCCAAAGGTTTCAGATTGTATTTTTTCACGGCATCCCCTGAAGCAATTATCAGCGCAGACGCTCCGTCATTTACACCTGAAGCATTGCCGGCGGTAATTGTGCCGTTTGGAGTTGTGATTGGTTTTAAAGCTGCAAGTT
>JAGXRB010000132.1 GCA_018336075.1 Bacteroidota bacterium | reverse complement strand
TGCATTCGTCCACAGTGTATCCGAACGGTATATTGAGCTTTTTGAACAGGTAACGGGCGAAACGTTTGTGCGGGCAAATGCAGATGATGTGCTGGGCCGTATCGAGAAGAACATCAATGTTTTTCTGGCATCATACCAGAAATAGTATCTGAGCGATTTGTGTGCACCCGGCAAACCTGATTGCCACACGAACGATTTCTTTAAGTGAAAGGAGCAGGCACGGATTACTCGGCTTCGCCTCATGAGATCGCTTCGCTAAGTTATTCGGCTTTGCCTCATGAGAGATCGCTTCGCTAAGTTACCCGGCTTCGCCTCGTGAGATGATTTTGCTGATTTGCAAATTCGCGCCAGTAATAGGAGATTACGTGTTCAGCAATTACGATTCCATTAGAAAAAAATCTTTTTAACCATCATCACAAACTTACTCCTGCCTGTTAATCTTCTTTTTCTTTCTGCCCGCCTGACTCATTTTCTTTTTTCAAGCGTTTTGCCTCTTTCAATGCACGGCTGATGATCCATTCCAATTGACCGTTGGTGCTGCGGAAATCATCCGCAGCCCATTTCTCAACGGCTTCCAGAAGCGAAGGATCAATTCGGAGTGCAAAGGATTTTTTCTGAGGCATCGGTTGAGGGTATTATTTATGAATATGTTTCTATGCAGGTATCATTACGAAGTTGTTGCGACTCATCATCGTTCGAAGCATGAATACCATAAGCACCGTCAAAAGAAGATGCTGTCCGTGTGCTTTTAACCTGGGGCTGAATGTAAGTTCATAATCGGTTGAGAACGATCTCCACCTGAAGCGCGAAACGATGCTACCCAAAACAAATTTGTCTTTGTCGGCCAGTTCATAGTGGTCTTTCCAGACACTTTTTTTCCGAAAAGTGTAGGTTGCTTTATTACCGGTTTCCAGTGTTTCCAGCACAACATTGCCGGTCCAGGTAGTACGCAGACTTACGATTGATTTTGTTCCTTTTCTGACTTCAAAACCTGATTTCCAAAAACCAAGAGTTTCAATCCGGTATTGGTTGCCATCGGCCAGACTGATTCCTGCCTTTTCTGACCAGCGCGAGTCGTAAATCAGGCTGGCCACTTCAACATTGCCTTCAGTGAACAGGATTGTTTTTTTGTCTTTCTGAAACACTTTCATGGCAGTTGTAATTATTGGTGCAGGGTTCCGGTGTTGATTACCGGACTTGCGTCCTTGTCAGAACATAAAACCACCATAAGGTTGCTCACCATGGCTGCTTTCTTTTCTTCGTCCAGATCAACCAGTTTTTTCTCAGAAAGTTGTTCCAGAGCCATTTCAACCATGCTGACAGCTCCTTCCACAATTTTGACCCTTGCGGCAATGATAGCTGTGGCCTGTTGCCTTCTGAGCATCGCATTGGCAATCTCAGACGAGTAAGCCAGGTAGCTGATACGTGCTTCGATAACTTCAATTCCAGCCATTTGCAACCGTTCCGAAAGTTCGGCTTCAAGTGCCTGATTTACCTCTTCGCCACCAGCCCTCAGGGTGATTTCGGTTTGTTCGTCATCGAAGTTGTCGTAAGGATAATGACCGGCCAGTTTACGTATGGCTGCTTCGCTCTGGATCTCAACATAATTCACATAATCATCCACTTCAAAGGCTGCCCTGAATGTGTCGCGAACCTTCCACACCAGCACAATCCCAATCATGATCGGGTTGCCGATCTTGTCATTTACCTTGATCGGCTCCGAATTGAGGTTGCGGGCACGCAGCGAGATTTTCTTCTTCACCAGAAATGGATTCACCCAGAAGAATCCGTTCTGACGTACCGTTCCTTTGTAGTCACCGAACAAAACCAACACTGCCGATTCGTTCGGATTGATAACCAGAAATCCGGCCGTAAATACCAGGACAACAGCAAAAACTACAATAGCTGTTACCAGCAACCAGGTTAAGCGATGGTCGTTGAAAGTAATTGCAACGTATGCAAACAGACCTGTTACAACCAGTAAAACCGCCAGCATAATGTACCCCGACATCGGGCGGATAAATTTCTCTTGTAAATTCTTTTCCATTTTGATATTAAATTGATATCACAAAGATACTACATAACCCAATCGTTTGTCAAGAGATTTTATATTAATTTTTTATGAATTGATGAATTTTTAAGATTGTTTCGGCAAAGTATTGATTATCAGGGTCAGTGATTGCCCCTGAAATGAGAAAAGAAATTTCAATGGAAATCGGGTCAGCTTCAGAAAAGCAACACCTTTAGCCTGTTGTCGGGCCTGATCTGCCAGCCTTGTTCTTGTTTGTGCAGCACGCCTTTTTGCAACAGGGTGAGCCTGCTGCCGGTTCCTTTCAGGCTTTGGATGTCGCATATAGGTCTGAGCAGTTCATCCATATTTTCGATGGCCAGCGAAGTACATGCGGTATTGTCGGTGAGCAGCACACAACTTGCCATATCACCCGAAACGGGGTCAACAATGATTTTATATAGTGATTTGTTGCTTCGCAGCGATCCGGCATCTTCAGGTTTGAAAAAGCCTCCGGTTTCCGGCTTTTCGAAGTAGTACACACCTTCTTCAACCGAACCGGTGTAGCTGATTGCTTCAACAGTTGCAGAGGTTTCAACAGCCTTTAATACCAAAGTTTCATGCGTTTCTTCAACAGTTACTTCTTTTTGTTCCCTAACCTGCTCCAGAATCGGTTCTGCGGTTTTATCGGGCTCATTACCTGCAACTTCAATGGCTGCATCAACAGTTACCGGCTCCGTTGTTTCACCAGCTGTTTCCGGGTTCATGTCTTCCGAAGGCACAATGGAAGTATCTTTTTCATATTCAGTAACAGGTGTTGTTTCAGCAACAGTTTCTGGTTCAGATGGTATGGTTTTTTCGCCCTCATGTTCTTCCTCAACCGGTGAGGTATCTTCGGTTTCTGCTGAATCTGCAGTGAAGTTATCTGCTGTTATGCTTTGAGATTCTGTATTTTCTTCTGTTGTTGAATCGCTCAGAACATCTTCGGTTTCTGTTTCGGGAATCAAGGAGTCCGGATAAGCTGCTGGCAGTTCTGAACCATCTGTTGCACCTTTATTGTATTCTTCATGTTTCTGTAATTCATCCTCATCAACATCGGGCTGAGGTTCTGCAACAAATTCATTGTCGGCCAGAACCGGTGTTTCAACAATAAAATGTACCGGTTCAGGGATGGAATATTCAGTAATTGATTTAATAACTTTTTTTTCAGTTGCTTCTTCGACGTTTTCTTCTGCATCCATAAGTTCCAACCCGTGTTCCGAAGCCAGTTCGTCGAGCAGGTTGATAAACCTGTTTAAATGCTTTTCGTTGCTATTGATGCGTTCGGTGAGCTCGGCCAGCAGCATGTGCACTCCTTTTTTAAAGGCTTCCTGATGTGCCTGTGCAGCCTTAACATCTTCATTTAACTTATTCACCCTGAAGATGATGGATTCAAGTTCGTCGGCCAGCTTTGCAGGAACAGTAGCATCTGCCTTGCTTGCTCCGGTTTGCGATTGTTGATCGAGCGTTACATCCTCAGTTTTTAATGTAGGTGGCAGAGGCGCATGTGTTGACATTTCCTCAATAACTTTCTGCAAGCGGAATACTTTATATTCCAACTGTTTGTGAACCGTATCAGCATGTTCATAGATTTTTTGCTCAAGCTGCACAAACCTGATCCGGTTGTTGTGCCGGTGGATAAGCACAATGGCAACCACCAATATGATGCTGAATGCGAATGCAATCAGTATCCAGACTACAGCTGAAATCCCGAACAGGGATTCGAATAAAAGGAGCATACCAGGTAAACAATTCAAAAAAGCACTTCAAAGATATTGCATTTGTGGTATAGTCAACAGAAACAGACATTTTTTATATAAAAATGCTTGTTTAAGTACATTTTTTTACTGTTCTGCCTGCAGATTTATAAAGGATATGCTGAAAGCATTTAAGCATTTCAGTAATACCTTTTGATAATTGATTTCGGCAATTTTTACGAGAAAGTTCACTTCCATTCGCTTCATAAGTTTGAATTGTTGTAAGAATACGATTTCAAACTGTGTGAAACAAACGTTTTGGTTTTAACCGCAAAGGACGCGGAGATATTAACCGCAGAGGACACGGAGATAACATCAATATAGTCAGCATATTGGAAGGCAGTTGACCTTTGCGGCCTTTGCGGTCTTTCTTTGCGGCCTTTGCGGTAAAACATGATTTACATTAACCCCGGTTCCTGTTTCGATTAACCTTCTATCATCACTTTTAATGTAGACATCATCAGGTTTTTCCGCAGAACCTGAATTGCATTAAGTTATCAATGAAATGATTGTTTGTATGAAGGGTTTCAGGAGTTCAGACGTGTTACTTTCAGAAATCCAGACTGGTGAGCAGATGCTGCAGTTCGGCGGCTTTTTCAGTATTGTTTTGTGAATTGTAGGCATCGATTAGTCCGTTGACCATTCGGCGGATCATGG
>JAGXRB010000131.1 GCA_018336075.1 Bacteroidota bacterium | reverse complement strand
TAGCGGAAGATTTAAGGGTTATCCATGGCGCACCTATGTAGGTGGTGAGTTTCATGGTGGCTATAGCGACCACTTTCCTTCCTACATCATTGTAGCCAAAGAAGTGAAGTAGTTTGGCGGACTTTTGATTGCCTGAAAAGCAACAAGTAGATCAAAACATTCAAATAAATCATTTAACGTAGAAAACCTGCAACCAGCCATTCGGCCGGATTGCAGGTTTCTTTTTTAATAAAAGTGTAGTGAGTATAAGAAAAGTAGATTTTAGTATGATTAAGTTTAGAGTTTCATCCCAACATATGTCAGAAATTCATCTTTTGTTTTTTCGTTTTTAAATATGCCACTGTATTCTGCAGTAACGGTAGTGCTGCTTTCATCCTGAATGCCCCGCGATGAAACACACATATGTTTTGCTTCAATAATGATGGCAACATCTTCGGTTTTCAGCACCTTTTTTAACTCCTCAGAAATCTGAACCGTTAGTCGCTCCTGAACTTGTGGCCGACGTGAAAAGTAGTCAACAATGCGATTAATCTTTGACAAGCCAATTACAGTTCCTGAAGAAACATAGGCTACATGTGCTTTTCCAAAGATGGGTAAAAAGTGGTGTTCGCAGGTTGAATTAAGATTGATGTTTTTTTCAACCAACATCTGACCATATTTGAATTTATTATCAAAGACCGACATGGAGGGCTTGTTTTCAGGATTCAGGCCGTAAAATATTTCATTTACGAACATTTTTGCAACCCGGCGAGGCGTTCCTTTCAGACTGTCGTCAGTCAGATCAAGTCCAAGCACATTCATGATTTTATTAAAATGCTGCTCGATGATTTCAACCTTACGCTCATCATCCAAAAGAAATGCATCAGCACGCATTGGAGTTTCTATATTTGTTGCAATGTGATCATCACCTATAATGTCAGTATCTTCCCAAATTTTAAATGCATGACCATTTCCATTGATATGTCCGTTATTGTCTCTTGTGCGATTGACATTGCTGCTTAAAGCTGAAGTTCCGTTTATTTTCATAACCATTTTCATTTTTGTTACAAGCTATAACAGTAGTCGTCTCAAATTGTTTAATGAAAAGTGAAAATAATTAAACAAAACGGCCTTAAATTGCTTTTTTAAAAATAAACATGCCTTTTTTTCATGAGTTTATTATTTTTGACAAAAATTATTTAGAATCATTCTAAAAACATGATATGAAAACAGTTGTATACACATTGACTTTATTTATTTTTCTTGGATTCTCTTCCTTTGCTCAGAATGCAACAAACTTTAATGTTACTTCATGCTCGGGCGTAAATTTTGACCTGTTTAATACCCTTGATGCAGGTAAAGTTGTTGTTATTGGCTGGACAATGCCATGCGGATCATGTGTGTTGCCTTTAAAGACTACCTATAATGTAGTTCAAAGTTATCAAAGTGCACATCCCGAAAGAGTTATGATGCTGATGGTTGATGATTATGCCAATACACCATGTGCCTCAATAGAACTTTGGGCAAACAGCAATGGCATGCCAAACACATTAAAGTTTTCAAATTCTGCAATAAAAATGATGGATTATGGCTCAAACGGAATGCCGAAGGTAGTTGTAATTGGTGGGCCGGAACGGAGGGTTTTTTACAATGCCAACAATGCCGTTGATCATGTAGCATTGCAGCAGGCTATTAATAATGCTATTTCAGTTGTTACAGCAATCAATGAAAGTACGGCTACCTCATCTTCATTTAAGGCTTATCCAAATCCAGCGCAAAATATTGTAAACATTGATTTTTCACTCCAAAAACCTGATAGAATACAAATAAGTCTCTTCAATGATGTAGGGCAGGAGGTCAAAGTGTTTTATTCAGATGTTGCAAACGAAGGTCTGAATCAATTTGAAATCTCAACCGAAAACCTTGCAAATGGACTATATCACATACAGTTGAAGCATTCGAAAGGTGTTGAGCAGTTGAAGTTTAACATTGTAAAATAGGACTATTAACCTATCAGATTCCCTGGCTTTTGAAATTATGAAACAGCTATACATCGTTTTCTTTTTATCTTTATTTTCCGGAGCTTCTTATGCGCAGTGCTGTGCAGTCGGAGGTGGAAGCCCACTTGCGGGCGATGCTTCTCAGGGGGTTTTGCGAGAAAGACAATTTGAAATCAATTCAAATTTTCAATACATCAACTCAACTAATTTTCTCACAGAGGATAAACGCGATACCAATTTTCTTGAGCGTTTCAGTAGCAAATATGTTTATTCGCGCTTTGCCTATGGTTTGTCCGACAGACTTACGATGTCAGTAGAAACGGGCTATTGGGTTGACAAAACACAAATTGGAATACGTGAAGGTGATACATACGATTCGAAGGGTATTGGGGATTTAATTCTGTTTCCCCGATATAATATCATAAAGGCAAGTGCGCAAAATAAATTTACGGAACTCACTTTTGGTATGGGAGTAAAGTTGCCAATTGGAACTTATAATGATTCAATTGGTCGTTTGGAGCCGTTTTCGGGCGAAACTCTCTACAGTACAATGCCGCCGGCAGTGCAAACCACTTCGGGTGCGCAAGATATTTTACTGAGTTTATTCTATTCGGGAGGGCTTCCGGGCGGTAAAATGAAACTTTCTGCAAATCTGGTATATATCCTGAAAGGTTGGAATCCATTGGGTGAGAAACTCGGAAATTATGCCAGCGCAGGGCTTTTTCTAGGCAGAAATTTTCAGGAAAAGCTTAATGTTGCCTTACAGTTGAAGGCCGAATTTATAGGCTCAATGCTTATCAATCCTGATGTTATGATGATGTCATTTCCAAACTATGACCCTGAGGCCACGGGCAGCAAAAAACTTTTTGTTTCTCCGCAATTGAGTTACAGTGCGGCTGGAGGGCTTACGTTATTTGCACAGACTGATTTTCCGGTTTATCAGTATGTCAATAAAACACAGATTGCATCACAAACGCAATTTACGATTGGACTTACGTATCGGTTTTTGTTAAGGCAAACATCGGTGATCAATCCGGCAGGAAGCATTTAATAATCAGTTTCCAGCCTGGAAAACAGCTTTAAAACCATCCTTTTTGAAATTAGTTTTCAAACTCCAAAACCCTTTTTAAGGCTTCTATGGCTGCATTCACAGAAGAAACACCAATGAGATAAAGCATCAGTTTTTCATTGCTTTCTTTGATGTTGCACGCTTTTGGATTGGCTTGAAGGTATTTCAGAATATTTCCAAACTGAGCAGTTTGGTAGTAGGCCGACTGCTGTTCGCTGATGAAGTATCCAATGAGGGTTTTATTGCGCAAAACAACTTTTTCAAAACCAAGTTCACGCGCCAACCATCGCATACGAATCGTGTTAATTAAGTCTGCAGCCTGCCGTGGAACAGGCCCGAAACGGTCGATGAGTCGTTCAGTAAACTGGCGCAAACGCTCTTCATCCTGGATGTTGTCAAGCTCATTGTAAAGGTTAATACGTTCAGAGGATACATCCACATATTCTGGTGGAAGCAAAATTTCCATGTCCGATTCAATCACACATTCACGCACAAAATGCTTTGGCTGATCAAGTTTAAACACGTCAGAAAACTCGCTCTCTTTCAACTCCTGTATCGCTTCATCGAGAATTTTGTGATACATTTCGAAGCCAATATCGTTGATAAAACCGCTTTGTTCGCCGCCAAGAAGGTTGCCTGCACCACGAATATCAAGATCGCGCAAGGAAATATTAAATCCACTTCCAAGTTCGGAAAAATCTTCAATTGCTCTGAGTCGTTTTTGTGCCTCGCTTGTTAAAGTTGCCATTGGCGGAGCGATCAGATAACAGAAAGCTTTTTTATTGGACCGGCCAACTCTTCCGCGCAGCTGATGCAAATCGCTCAGTCCGAAATGATGTGCGTCATTGATGATAATTGTATTCGCATTGGAAATGTCCAAACCTGATTCGATAATCGTAGTTGCAATAAGCACATCGAAGTTGCCTTCAATAAACCCGAGCATTACTTTCTCCAGTTTTTCACCTTCCATTTGTCCGTGACCTACGCCAATCCTTACTCCCGGAACAAAACGCATCAGCATGTCATACACATCCATGATGTTTTGAACGCGGTTATGCACGAAAAAAACCTGACCACCACGTGCAACTTCAAAAAGGATAGCATCACGGATAATTTCCTCATTGAATGATCTCAATTCGGTTTGAACAGGAAAACGGTTGGGCGGTGGAGTGTTGATGATACTCAGGTCACGGGCTCCCATCATAGAAAACTGCAAAGTGCGTGGTATCGGGGTTGCAGTAAGTGTTAAAGTATCAACGTTGGCTTTTATGCCTTTGAGTTTTTCTTTCGCCGCAACACCGAATTTCTGTTCTTCATCAATGATAATCAAACCAAGGTCTTTGAATTCAACATCTTTGCTGATGA
>JAGXRB010000130.1 GCA_018336075.1 Bacteroidota bacterium | reverse complement strand
TTTACTCAGAAATACCCTGTTCCGGATGGCGAGAGGCGGATTTCACGACCATTTAGCTGGAGGATTCCATCGGTACTCTGTAGATGAAGAATGGATTATTCCCCATTTCGAAAAGATGGCAGATGATAATGCATGGCTTTTAAGAAATTATATTCAGGCTTATGAGATATTTAAAGAACCCCGTTTCAAAGATATTGCAGAGGGTATTATCCGATTTTTTAGGGATGTCCTTTCATATGAAGAAGGCGGTTTTTATGCAAGTCAGGATGCTGATGTGACTCCTGATGATGAAGGGGGATATTTCACATGGACCGAGAAGGATTTAATGAACGCACTCAGCAATGATGAATTCAGGATTTTGAAGATGCATTTGCTCAGCGAGAAAGGTTCCATGCACCACGACAATGCAAAAAAGGTTCTCTTTGCAGAAATGGATGCTCAGGAAATTGCACAAAGAACCTCGATAGACATCCAGAAGATTCATGAAATTCTTAAAAACGGCAAAAGTAAACTGCTTGCCGAAAGAAATAAAAGGCAGTCTCCCTTCATCGATAAAACCATGTATACATCCTTAAACGGTATGGTTATTACCTCTTTTATTAAGGCATTCAGGACTCTGAATGACTCTTACACGAGAGATTTTGCCATAAAAAGCCTCGATAGGATAATGAGCCTTTATTTCGTTGATGGAAATCTTTTTCATTCTGACGGTGTCAGGGCAATGCTCGACGATTATGTTCATTTAATAGATGCTAACATCGCCGTATATGAGGTAACCGGCTATACCGACTACCTTGCAGCGGCAGAGAAGCTGATGGAGATTTGCATAGATAAGCTATGGGACAAAAGCGAAGGCGGTTTTTTTGATACCGAGGATGAACTGCTCGGCGTAAGAATAAAAGCTATCGAGGATGTCCCGCACCCCTCATCCAATTCTATAGCAATCAGGATTTTGCTCAAGCTTTCTTTTCTTAGGGGGAGGCAGGATTATGCTGAAATGGCGGAAAAGTCTCTCCGGGCTTTTTATGCAAGAGCCAAAGATTTAGGGGTCCATTCCGGAAATTATTTTAATTCAATGGATGAGCATTTCAACCATCTGAAACTGAATGTATTCGCACAACCAGGAAGCGCCATTGCACTGGATGTCCTTCACTCTTTTTATCCTTACACATTTATAATCTATGGAGAAGATAAGGGATTTATAATCCCGTGCCTGAAAACGGCGTGTTATGAACCGATTAATAATGGTGGAGATTTTAAGGAATTTCTTGATAATCTTCACAAAACCAAGCAGGAGTAGCTCAAAAACAAAAAATGCCAAAGGTTGACCGCAGATTATTTACAAGTTTCGACTGGTTGACATTTTCACTGGTTATTTTACTCACTGTAATCGGGATATTAACGATATATAGTGCGACAAGACCGCCGATAGAGACAGGAAATCATCCCGATTTCTATTGGAAACAGATTATATGGCTTTGCATCAGCCTATTTGCATTATTTTTTATTGTTTTCATTGATTATAACTGGCTGAACAGGTTTTCATATATTCTGTATGGTCTGGGCATTGTGCTTCTTATCATTGTTCTGTTAGCTGGCAAAACAACGATGGGGGCGCAAAGATGGTTAAACCTTGGACCATTCTCATTTCAACCCTCTGAGGTCTTCAAGCTTATATTCATCCTCGCACTCTCAAGGTATTTAGCCAATAGCGGGGAGTCCATAGTCAAGTCGATATCGATAAAAAGCATCCTGATTTTTGCAGTGATCCCGCTGCTGCTCGTAGTAAAACAGCCTGATCTCGGAACTTCATTGCTGATTATGTTTTTGTTTATAGTTTTATACGCCTCAAAAGGGATAAGCAAGAAAATAATCATTTTTACATTAGTTATTGGATTGATTTCAGCTCCATTTCTCGGACATATTGGATGGAACAACCTTAAGGATTATCAAAAAAACCGTATAATCGCATTCCTTGACCCCGATATTGACCCGTCAGGCATAGGATATCACATCAGCCAGTCCAAGATATCTATTGGTTCAGGCGGTTTTTTAGGCAAAGGCTATTTACAAGGGACTCAGGGAGTTTTAAGGTTTCTTCCCGAGAAACATACCGATTTCATTTTCTCTATTTTTGCTGAAGAGTGGGGTTTTTTGGGAAGTATTCTGCTAATTGCCTTATACCTCATGTTATTTTTACGGGGGCTCAATACAGCTATCCTTGCGAAGGATGAATTCGGCAGGCTGGTTGCAGTAGGCATAACAGCAATGTTCTTTATCTATTTTTTTGTGAACATCTGTATGACATTAGGCATGATGCCGGTTGTAGGGGTTCCGCTGCCGTTTATGAGCTATGGCGGCACAGCCCTTCTCAGTAATTTCATAGCAGCAGGGATTTTGATAAATATCAGGATGAGAAGATTTCACCTGTTCTATCCATAATATGATATTAGCTCAACACCACTGGAGGCGAGATAATTTGGATTCATATACTAACGGGGGCATAAATATGAAGACATTAATTACTTATGCACTCCTTAGTAAGTATTGCAAGGAGAATATTAAATGGCAAATGAAGATATATCAAAACTGAAAATACAAAAGCAGGAGATTGAAGGCTATTCAAAGAGCAGAAAAAAAATTACCTATGCCATAATTGCTCTGATTCTGGCTATTATTCTGATTGCACTTTTTTTCAATGGATTTTTCACTCCCTCTGTTGAGGTTCAAGCTGTTACGGTCTCCAAAATGTACCCTTCACATGCTTTCACACTTCTTAATGCAAGCGGATATGTTGCAGCACAGCGCAAGGCATCCGTAGCTTCGAAGGTTACAGGACGTCTTGTCGCATTGTCAGTAGAGGAAGGAAGCAGGGTGAAAAAAGATGAAATAATCGGTAGGCTTGAAAATGAAGATGTTATAGCCCTCGAAAGACAGGCTTCGGAAAATTTGAATGTAGCCAAATTTAATATGCAGCAGGTGCAGGCCGAACTTAACGATGCAACTTCTGCTTACAAAAGGAATCAGGAATTACTAAGCCACGGTTATATCTCACAAGCCGATTATGATGCAGGGGAAGCCCGCTATCAAAAGGCTTTAGCAGCAAGGGCGTCTTCAGATGCCGCAATTAGAGCTGCTAAGGCGGCGCTCGATGTTGCCAGATTGAATATTGAATATACGATGATAAAGGCTCCTTTTGATGGGGTCGTATTGACTAAAAACGCCGATATAGGAGACATCGTAACACCCATCGGTGCTGCTGCAAATGCAAAGTCCGCTCTTGTGACTATGGCAGATATGGATTCTCTTCAGGCTGAAGTGGATGTATCGGAGTCCAATCTCTGGCAGATAAAAATAGGCCAGCCCTGCGAGATTCAACTCGACGCCCTTCCTGAATCACGTTTCATCGGTATTGTGCATATGATAGTCCCCACAGCAGACCGGAGCAAGGCTTCAGTGCTAGTTAAGGTGAAATTCATAGATAAGGATATAAGGATATTGCCAGAGATGAGTACTAAGGTAGCGTTTCTTAGCAGGGAGATGGGGGCGGAAGACAAGAACCCGCTGACTGTTATTAGTTCATCTGCAATAATTCAGCGCGACGGCAAGAAGATAGTCTTTGCGATAATAGGCGACAGAGTAAGGGAGACTGCAATCACTACCGGCTCATCTATCGGAGAATCGATCGAGGTTACAGGCGGTCTTAATATCGGCGATAGGGTGGTGGTCAGCCCGCTTGAAAAATTGAAAGACGGTGTAAGGGTAAGAATACCCGAAAAGTAGTGGATACCGTAAAACCTATAATCGAAATAAAGGAAATCTACAAGTCATACCGGCGCGGGAATATGATAATCCCTGTCCTCGATAATATCTCTTTTGATATCGCTGAAGGGGAATTTCTTGCTCTTATGGGACCTTCGGGTTCGGGCAAAAGCACCCTCCTGAATCTTATAGCCGGTATTGACAGACAGGATAGTGGAACTATAAAGATAGGCGGTATTGATATAGCTGCCCTTTCAGAGACCGAACTAGCTCGCTGGCGGGCATCTAATGTCGGTTTTATCTTTCAGTTCTATAACCTGATACCCGTTCTTACGGCATTCGAAAATGTTGAGCTGCCGCTGCTCTTAACAGGACTCTCAAAGAACGAAAGGCATGAACATGTAACCCTTGCTCTTAACATCGTTAACCTTGAGGACAGAATGGATCATTATCCCGGGCAGCTTTCCGGGGGACAGCAGCAGAGGGTGGCGATAGCAAGGGCTTTTGTTACCGAT
>JAGXRB010000129.1 GCA_018336075.1 Bacteroidota bacterium | reverse complement strand
AATTGCTCTTTCGATGAAGGCTCAGGGGTTGTGGAAAGAGGCGGGCAGGAATATTAAAAGGGCACACGCATATTATAAAAAAGCAAAGGATAAAAAAGGCATTGCCTTTTCCCTATGGGCAGAGGGAACTATATTAAGGGTTAAGGGTGATATTGCCGCGTCCATCTCAAAATTTGAAGAGGCAAAGGATATTTTTTCTGATATAAAGTTTGAATCAGGGACCGGATATTCCCTTTGCGGTTTGGGCGGCGCTCACAGGATGGCAGGAAGAAACGATCAATCGCTGGATTATTATAAACAGGCGAATAAGATATTTACGGCATTGAAAGATAAATTCGGCATAGCTTATTCCTTCTGCGGCATTGGAAATGCTTATAGAATGGCAAATGACTTTGAAATGGCAATGGAATATTTCAATAAGGCTACAAAGCTTTATACGGAGTTCGGAGATATCGTCAGCCATTCATATACAATCTGGAGCATGGCTAATGTATTCAAAATGAAGAAGGATTTAAAAAATGCAAAAATATATTTAGACAAGGCGCAGAAGAATTTCCTGAAGACAAAAGACAGCAGGGGAATTGCATATTGCAGGCTCACAAACGGCGAGATTGAATATATGCAGGGAAATCTCAAAAAGGCTGAAAAGAGATTCATATCCGCCCTTGAAATCACTGATTCGTTCAATTTTGCACTTGAAGGTTGCCATGCAAAATCCTTTTTAAGTATTATTTACGGCATGAAAAAACTGGAAGATAAAAGGGCATCAAAAAGAAAAATGCCTTTTATAGATTGTTATAAGAAGATAGGTGTAGAAATATTTCCCGTAGCTATACCTTATAATATGCCATGACCGTCTTTACTATTCCAAATGCCCTTACATTCGTCAGGATAATAATAATTCCGATATTCGTAATGTCTTTGCTCCATAGGAAATTTCATTATGCGCTAATACTTTTTGTGGTCGCAGCCGTTACAGATTTGCTGGACGGATTTCTTGCACGGGTAACCAATCAAAAAACCAGACTGGGGGCATTTCTCGATCCTCTTGCGGACAAGTTTCTTCTGCTGACATCCTTCATCTTATTTGCCTTCTATGGCTGGCTGCCTGATTGGATAACAATAACCGTCATAAGCAGGGACTTTATCGTTGTAGCAGGCTGGTTTATATTATTTTTATTAACCCAAAACAGGAAGGTTGACCCCTCAATCATAGGAAAACTGGCTAATGCCTTTCAGGCGATACTGATTTCTTATATACTTTTTTCAATCAATTTTGATATGGGCGGCGCAATAATCGTCAAAGAATACCTGCTGGTATTAGCTGCTGCCTTCACCGTCCTATCCGGCATTCAATATGTTTACAGAGGTTACAGGCAATTATATGAGAAATAGGCAGGGAGTAATCATAGAAAGTGTTGCACAGGGCAGTTTTTCCGAAGAAGAGGGCATTAAAAATGGCGACAGGATAGTTTCAATCGATGGAAACGCTGTTCAGGATATTATAGACCTGATGTTTTATGCTGATGAGCCGGGTGCAAGCTTTATTGTCAAGAGCGATAAAAAGAGACATAAGTTTGAAATCCCGGAAGACGCTTCAGGCATAGGCAGTCTTGGCATGACCTTCAAACCCTTTAAGGTAAAGACGTGCAGGAATAATTGTATTTTCTGTTTTGTGCTTCAGCTTCCGAAGGGCTTAAGGAAAACATTATATGTGAAAGATGAAGATTACAGGATGTCTTTTCTTTATGGGAACTTTATAACCGGAACGAACCTCACCCCTGAAGATAAAAGGAGGATTATAGAGCAGAGACTGAGCCCGCTTTATATATCCGTTCATTGCACTGATACCACGATAAGAAATAAGATGCTCGGGAATCCTTATGCCGATGATATTTTAAAGCATATAAGTTTTTTCGCTGAAAACCGTATAAAGATGCACACCCAGATAGTGCTTTGCCCTGGATATAACGACCGTAGATATCTGGCTAAAACTATTTCAGACCTTTATCGTTTCTATCCATATGTGGCGTCTATAGCGGTTGTTCCTGTCGGATTGACGATGCACAGAAAGAAAAAGTTGAGACCGGTTGAAAAGGAAGACGCAGAAAATGCAATCGGGATAATAGGCAAATTCCAGTCAAGATTTACAAGGAAACATGGAGAGAATATAGTTTTTGCCTCCGATGAAATGTATCTGAAGGCAGGCATCCCGTTTCCTCCTATTAAGCACTACGATGAACTGCCCCAGATAGAAAATGGAGTCGGAATGGTACCTAAGTTCCTACACGGGGCTAAGAAAATAAGATCCAAGGATTTAATAATCAATAATACTAAGAAATTCCTTACATTCACAGGCGTGTCGTTTTATCCATATCTTGCAAAATTTGTGGAAACACTGAGGAATGCAGGTATAGATATTAATGCAGTTGGGATAGAGAATTCATTTTTTGGCAATTCTGTTACTGTAGCGGGGCTTCTTACAGGTAGGGACGTTATCAAAGCCCTGTCTGATATTATAAAAAGAGATGATATCCTTCTTATTCCTGATGTGGTAATGAAGGCGGGGGAAAATATATTTCTTGACGATGTTGTCTGTCAGGATATCGAGGATTTATTTGGTGTCAGGACATATGTCATCGAATCGACACCGGATGGCTTGGTGAAGGCAATCGCTGCAATATCGAGTGAAGTGGAGCATAATTAGATGCTGTTTATAAACTAAGGTTTTTCATTATTGTCATGCCCGAAGCCTGCCCTCGAAGTTTGCAGTCGGGCATTCAGAATGTCTTGAAAAAACTGGATTTCTGCTTCCTGCTTAATGATCTCAGGGACAAGCTCCGCGGGAATGTTGATTTATTTTGCAACTATTTTGGAGATGACCCAGAGTTTCTTTTAAATTTATGTCTTTTTCAAAAAAGTAGTCAGGATAATCGCAAAACCTGCAAATGCAGCAGCCATATAGAAGCTGCTTGAAAAACTTCCTGATGCTTCTGCCAGAGTTCCCGCAACGGCAGGACCAACAATCTGACCTATCCCGAAAATGAATGTTACGATGCCGAAAGCAGCAGCGGCCTTTTCTGATTTCACATAGTCATATACAGTTGCTGCCATGATGGAAGGGATACTCCATGCAACTACCCCGAATAACCCTATTGACAGATATAGGAATATATCCGGCAGTTCTGAAGCTATAAAAAGATAGGCAAACATCTGGAACGAAAAAACAGTAATTAGTCCAGCTTTTCTGCCATATTTGTCAGACAGCAAACCGAAGACCGGCCCTGAAAAGAGGCTAAGAAATCCTATCGTTGACCATAAATTGCCAGCCATGATCTCCGTAATGCCTCTTTCCTTAATGAGGGTGGTTACAATGAAGGTTATATATATGACATATGTAAAGCCGAAGAAGAAATAAATGATGCCGAGATAGTAAATAATGCCCCTTTTATATAAACTCTGCTGTCCCCCTCTGTTAATTTCTGACGGAGGAGAGTCTATGTTTTCATCGTATCCAGCCTGTTTCAATCCTAAGTCGGCAGGTCTATCTCTCAAAAGCAAAAGGCATATGAAGGCGATGAGAAGAACGATTACGCCGAGGATTAGCCATGCAGTTCTCCACCCCTCTCCTGTTATACTTGCATCATTCACAAAAGGAATGAACCTGCCCGAAAAGATTATCGCAAAACCGCTTCCTGCAACTACAAAACCGGCAGCCCTTCCCCTAAGTCTTTTGCCGAACCATGATGTTACGAGAGCCATTATCGGGACATTGGATGCCCCGCTTCCTATGCCGGTCAATGTAAACGTGATAAGCAGATATAAGAAGCCATCCGCCATGCTCGATAATATCATTGTTGCGCCCACAAGTATTAGGGCAATAAAAATAAGCCTTCTTGCACCTATCCGTATAGCCCATAACCCGCTGATCAGGACGGCGGCAAGGTAGCCGAGAAAATTACCAGTGCTGATAAAGCCCATCTGCGAATATGTTAGGTTAAGAGATTCGCCTATGGACGGCAGGAGCATGCCAATAGTGAAACGGCCAAAACCAAGACATGCCAGTACTCCCAGAGTTCCTGAAAAGACAACCACCCATCCATAGTGAAAGGGTAACATCGAAAAAAGACTTTTATTTGTCATAGACTATTTGCTTGTAATTTAAAAATACTTCGCTTAATTTATAATAGCCAGTCTTGCAATCAAAATATATCCACATGAGAACTGCTTTCCATACTAAGTAGTGTCAGTTTATAAACTCAGTTTCTGTGCCATTATTGCAGATGCATCACATCGGGAATCCTTCTGTAACAACCCCCTGCACCCCCTTTGTTAAGGGGGAATTTGAAAAAATTCTGAAAAAATGCGAGTTTAT
>JAGXRB010000128.1 GCA_018336075.1 Bacteroidota bacterium | reverse complement strand
AGAACTTCCCGGCCCCGATGCTTATCCAATGGACCTTCCGGCAATTATATCAAATTTCTACTCCAGAGCCGGATACGTTTTTCTACCCAATGGCACCACAGGAAGTATTACTTTCATCGGCGCTGTTTCGCCTGCCGGTGGTAACCTTAAAGAACCCGTTACTGAATCAACAAAGAAGGCAGCACGCTGTTTTTATGCACTCTCACAGCAAAGAGCAGACAGCAAACGCTATCCTGCCGTTGATCCTATCGACAGCTATTCGAAATATCTGGAATACCCTGAATTTATCGAATACCTCAAAGAAAATGTTTCTCCCAACTGGCTCGAAGATATATTATACGCCAAAAACGTTCTTGTTCGTGGAAAAGAGGCTTATGAGCAGATTAATATCCTGGGCGATGACGGTGTTCCATTGGAATATCACCTTCGTTTCTGGAAATCTGAAGTGTTCGACTATGTAATTCTTCAGCAGGATGCATTTGACCATACTGACTCATCTACACCGATTGAACGTCAGAAATACATGATGAAAATAGTGATCGACATCATGAAAGGTCAATATGATTTTGACTCCTTCGATGAAGTGAATATCTATTTCAGAAGGTTGATCAATGTTCTCAAACAAATGAACTATTCTGAATATATGTCGGATGACTTCAAAAAATTTGAGGTTGAACTTAAAGCGATTCTAGAAGAGCGTATTGTGGCTGTTACAGCCTGATAAACTATTAAAGCATAAATAATTACAGAGTATGGAAACTCAGGCATTTCAGAAAACATACACCAAGCTGACCCAGATCACTAAAGCTACCTGTACCTTGCAGGCAACGGATGTTGGTTATGATGAGCTGGCTTTGGTCAACGGACGATTGGCACAGGTAGTAAAAATTATTGGCAACAATGTTACGCTTCAGATTTTTGGAGGTACGGAAGGTGTTCCCAACAATGCGGAGGTGACTTTTCTTGGCAAAGCGCCGACACTCAACGTAAGCGAAGAGCTTGCCGGAAGGTTTTTCAACGCTTATGGTCTTCCTATTGATGGCGGTCCGGAAGTTGAAGGTCTCGAAGTTGAAATTGGCGGTCCTTCTGTGAATCCGGTTCAACGCATGAAACCCAGCAATATGATTTTTACTGGTATCGCCGGCATCGACTTGAACAATTCACTGGTGAGCGGACAGAAAATCCCATTCTTTGCCGACCCCGACCAGCCTTTCAATCAGGTGATGGCGATTGTTGCCTTACGTGCAAAAGCTGATAAAATTATCCTCGGTGGCATGGGTCTTACCAATGATGATTACCTTTTCTTCAAAAACGTTTTTGACAATGCAGGTGCTCTTGACCGCATCATCAGTTTTGTTAACACGACTGACGACCCACCGGTTGAGCGTTTGTTGATTCCGGATATGGCGCTTACAGCTGCGGAGTATTTTGCAGTTGAGAAGAACGAAACCGTTTTGGTGCTTTTGACCGATATGACACTTTATGCAGATGCACTGAGTATCGTATCAAACAGAATGGATCAGATTCCGTCAAAAGACAGTATGCCCGGTTCACTTTACAGTGACCTTGCAAAAATTTATGAAAAAGCAGTGCAGTTTCCCAAAGGTGGTTCAATCACAATTATTGCAGTGACAACCCTTTCAGGCGGAGATATCACACACGCCATTCCCGACAATACTGGTTATATCACTGAAGGACAGTTGTTTCTTCGCCGTGATACTGATATTGCCAAAGTTATTGTTGACCCATTCAGAAGCCTTTCACGTCTGAAACAAAACGTAATTGGAAAAGATACACGCGCTGACCATGCTCAGGTGATGAATGCAGCCATTAAGCTCTATGCCGAAGCTGCCAATGCAAAAACAAAGCTTGAAAACGGATTCGATCTGACAGATTTTGATGAGCGTTCACTAAATTATGCAAAGCAATACTCAAACGACCTTTTGGCCATTGATGTGAATATTGATGGTATTGGTATGCTTGATCACACATGGAAACTTTTTGCAAAATATTTTACGCCGGCAGAGGTTGGTATCAAAAAAGAACTTGTTGATAAATACTGGCCTAAAGATAACTAACAGGCATTGGTAAGTGTGATTTGTAGCAACTTAAATTGATGAAATCCACTGGCCCTGAGCGAAATAGAAAAATTAATACTGTTACGAACAAAGTATGGCAATAAAATTCCATTACAACAAAACTTCGCTTCAGCTGCTCAATAAGCAGTTGAAAGTACGTGTTAATGCATTACCTACGCTCAAAAATAAAGAGGCTGCATTAAGAATTGAAGTGAAAAAAGCCAAAGATGAAGCTGCCAGACTCGATCAGTTGCTTAGAGAGAAAATCAGTGACAATGAAAATATTATCAGGCTTTGGAACGAATTTAAGCCTGACCTGATTGCAATAAAAGACGTGCAGCTTGCATCAAAAAAGATTGCTGGTGTGAAGACACCTGTGCTTACCGAGGTTGAATTTGAAATTAAGGAATACAGTCTTTTTAAAAGTCCTTCATGGTTTCCCGACGGGATAAAAATCATCAGGGATCTGGCGCAGATTGCTATCGAAAGAGATGTTTTTGAGCGAAAAACTCAACTGCTGGATTTTGCAAGAAAGAAAACTACACAGAAAGTGAATCTATATGAAAAAGTACAGATTCCGGGCTATGAGGAGGCGATTTTGAAAATCAAACGCTTTATGGAGGACGAAGAAAACCTTTCAAAAGCAGCCCAGAAAATAGTTAAGAGCCGCATGCAACAAAAAGAAAGTGAGGTTGCCTGATGATTATACCAATGAAAAAAGTTTCGTTCCTGATCCACCATAAGGATTATCATCAATTCCTCGTTGATTTGCAACATATTGGAATTGTTGATGTTGTGGACAGGGGCGTGGAGCCGGATGCGAAGACGGCAGAGGAAATAGCCCTTTTACAACAGATTGTAAAAACATGGAAATTTCTAAGTGCTAAAAGTGATGGCAAAGAGGTGAACCCTTCTACGCTGAGTTATACAGAAATTCTTGCCAACATTCAGCAGACGCAATCAGAGAGTGAATCACTGAAGCATAAAATCAATGCCTTGGAAAAGTCCTACAGAACCCTTTTACCTTGGGGTGATTTTTCCAAAGAAACCATCGAAAAACTTGAAAAGCATGGATATCAGATCCGCTTTTTTGAAGTTCCGGAAAGAAAATTTATCGACACCTGGCGACAGGAGTATAACCTTGAGATAATACATCAGTCCGATGGACAGTATTATTTCGTTATTGTTCAGCTGCCCGGCGAAAAGGTTGAAATCGATGCAGAAGAAGTAAAGGCTCCGGAAAGGGCGGCTTCAGAAGTGCTCAAAGAGAAAGAGGAACTTGTTGCAAGAGCGCATGAAATCAATCGTTACTACATTGAAAATGCAGCTGCATTTATCCCTGTGCTCGAAAAGGTACGCATGGAAAAGGAAAACTCCATCTCTTTCGACCGCGTAATTGATAATACCAGTAAAGAAGCTGCTGATCGATTGATGATCATCGAAGGCTGGATACCTAAACCAAAAGTGAAGGAAATAGAAGCTTTTCTGAATGACAAACAGGTTTTCCACATCATGGATGAGCCTGAAAAGTCTGAAAAAGTACCTATCATGTTGCACAACGGCAAATTCAGTCGTTTGTTTGAACCTATCGGAAAGCTTTATTCGCTGCCAAAATACAGCGAGCTTGACCTGACGCCATTCTTTGCACCATTTTTCATGATGTTTTTTGGCTTCTGTCTGGGAGATGCCGGTTACGGTCTTCTTTTCATCATTGGAGCTACACTGTTTAAGAAGAAAGTCAAAAAGGAATTCAGGCCTATGCTCACGCTGCTTCAGTGGCTTGGCAGTGCAACAGTACTTTTTGGAATTGTTTCCGGAACCTTTTTTGGCATCAACCTCATTGAACTTATCGATAAAGGACAATTGACTTTTATGGCCGATTTGCGTGCCTATATGCTTGATTCAGAAAAGATGTTCTATTTTGCTCTCGTCCTAGGTGGCATTCAGATTGTATATGGAATGGTGATAAAAGCAATGAATCTTTACAAGCAATATGGACTTCATCATGCCATGACAACCATAGGATGGATCATGCTCATCTTAGGAAATATTGTTCTGTATTTCGTTAAGAACGAAGGCAATCAGGGTTTGATAAACATTCTTTACTATGTATTATTTGGAATTACCGGTGTATTTATTTTGTTTATGAACAACCCCGGAAAGAATATTTTCATCAATTTTGGTGGAGGCCTTTGGGAGGTTTACTCGATAGTTACAGGTGTACTTGGAGATTTGCTTTCCTACATCAGGTTATTTGCTTTGGGCGTTTCGAGCGCAATTCTGGGTTATGTTTTCAATGATCTGGCGCTTCAGATGAGTGGTAGCACACCTGTAGTAAGTCAGTTGATTTTCCTGATTATCCTTCTGGTAGGGCATGGTCTGAATATTTTTATGGCTACTCTGGGAGCATTTGTTCATCCAATGCGTCTGACTTTTGTAGAGTTTTACAAAAATGCAGGCTTTAATGGCGGAGGAAAAGCATACAATCCATTTGTAAAGAGAACGCAGGAATTATAATTAAAGAATTTTTAATAATTGAAATATCAATTCAACAAATAAACAGCATCAAATTAATTTAACACTTCAGGAGGAAATCTTATGACTTTAGCATTGGTACTAACTTACATCGGCATAGCGCTGATGATTGCACTGGCAGGTATTGGCAGCGCTTACGGAGTATCTATGGGCGGCAATGCTGCCATCGGTGCATTGAAAAAGAACGACGAAGCATTCGGAAATTATATGCTTTTAAGTGCTTTACCAGGAACCCAGGGACTTTATGGTTTTGCGGGATTT
>JAGXRB010000127.1 GCA_018336075.1 Bacteroidota bacterium | reverse complement strand
CATCCTGTACGGCATGGTGCGGCATCCCTTTTACATATTTTGAATCCCTCAGAAAAATGAATTTTTCGTTGGGTTTAAGAAAAACTTCTGAACCTTCGCTGCCATCTTCTTTCAGCGGAACCACGCTCAGGCTGCCACTGATAAGTGTTGTTTCTATATGCTTTTCATCTGCGAAAGCCTTCACATTGAATGAAGTGCCATACACTTTCACCTTTATTTCGTTTGCAATGACATGAAAAGCCTTGTCCGGATTTCTTTTCACCTCAAAGAACACCTCCCCTTCTGCTGTCACCTCCCTCAGATGTCGGTTGAAATCCACTGCATAACTGATAGAGCTGCCACCATTCAGCCAAACGGAGGATGAATCAGGCAGCTTCACATGGGTGCGTTGCCCACGGGGCGAATAAATATAGGTAGTGCCCTGCTCATGAAGCAGTGTATTCAGACTCAGATAGAAGTAGAGGATGCCAGAACCTAGCAGTAGCAGCAGGGAAGCCGCAGCAGCAACAGCATTAATCAGACTGCGTCTTCGGATGGTTATCATGCGAATCTTAGGTTGAATCCGTTCGAGCAGGCGCTCCCATTCGCGGGAGGTATCTGTCCATCTGCCTTCGGTAAGCAATGCCATAAAGTGTTGGTCGGCCAGAATTTCATCATAGATAAGTTGATGAAGTTCTGAGTCCTTTATCCAGTCGGTGAGCGCTTGCTTTTCGCTAGCTTCCGCCTTATTTTGAAGGTTCAGCAGGATGAGTGACCAGGGAATATGCATTTTCATAGGTGAATTATTATACACCTATGACACACAAATACTGTCCTGCCACCAAAGGGATCTAAAAAAAATTAAAGAAAATTTAACAATGGCCTGTCAAATTGCTCTAACAGCTTACAGGGCTGATGCTTACATTTTTTATCCATTTTAGTTTGACAGCTTAATTTCAAACGAAAGGCTAAACGCGCTGATGTTTTTTGTTTGAACTAATAATGTTGAGTAGTCAAAACGAAATCCATATGCACCAATTCCAGCACCTAAAGTGTAATAGTCATCTCCGCCTTTTGATTCAAACTCTTTTAGGTGGCCTCCTCTGATTGAAAAAAGCACTTGCTCTTTAAAGTTCAACCTCAGTTCAGTGCCAAACTTGTTAATAAATGAAGTCGATCTGTTAAGGCTATTATCATTTGAAGGTATAAATGAACCAAAGTAACCAAAATGTGAAGTCAGATTCAGGTGCTTACTTTTTTCTATTTCGTCCAGCCATCCCTGTGAGTCAGCAGCATAAATATTCGGTGTTTTTACTACAATTTTTTCAAGTTGATATGCTAAGTCGATACTGATAGATGTTTCTTCGTTAATGCGGTAAAGGTAAGTCATCATTGTTGCTACGCCGATATTAATTGGAATATTGTCTTGTTTTTGGTTCTTTACATAGCCTATTTTTGGGCCAATATCCTGGGCTGATAAACCCAGGTTCATTCTGATATCAGACTTTTCAGATATTTGAATTTGTTTGCGATAGTCAAAACCCAGATCCACTGAGAAAGTATAAAATGAAGTAGCAATGTGAGGGACCAAATCGCTTTTAATAATTTTCAATCCTATACCACCAGAAAATTCTTCAAAGAAAGTGTGCGCATACCTCAGACTATGATAATATTGATAAGGTGTACACGTGCCATTATAATCTGCAAACTGGACTTCACCAATGCGAAAATAATCGAATGAATATCCGATTGTATTTGCATTGTCTATAGAATAATATAATCCAATATTACCCAAATATGTTTCAGGATTGTAGTTTGACCAGTTAGACAAATTAGTGACTATTCCTGCAACCTTCTTGTTTCTTGACAGCAATGCCGGATTTTGGGTCAGTCCCGCATTATTGTATATTAAAGAAGATACTATTCCTATTTCCCCAAATCCACCAATCTGAGGATTAGGATTAATATATAGAATTGGCAATGTCGCAGATGCGCCTGATGTTGGTGGAACCTGTGGATAAACATGCACTGTGATTACAGTCAGTAATAGAAGCGTTAAATGTTTTTTCATGGCTACTTTGTTTTTTATACATAACGATCAGATTATCGGCATAGTATAAGTACTTTCTTAGCTTTTCAACCCAAAACCTTTATGTTGAATTTTTTGAAGGACGTTGAAATACTGGAACATATCGAACAGTAAAGCGCTAACACAAGCATCCCTGCTCAGGACATCTGGATAATGCGAAAGAGATAAGCCAAACCTTTCAATCCGTTTAGTGTAAAAGGCTTCTACAATGATAAGAGCATTTGCAAATAAAAGGGTTTGAGCACTTTGCGCAATTTCTTTAAGGCGATTGACATTTGGTTTTCGACAGTATTGACAGAAATTCCCAGCAGTCCGGCAATGGCCTTATAGCTGAGTTCATCGTAGCGACTCATCCTGAAAATTTTCTGACACCTTTCCGGAAGCGAGCTGACAGCCTCTTCGATAAGGTTTTCGAGCTCAGTCATTTCAATTTTGTTGTTCAGATCAAAAGCATCCGGCTCAGACTGACTTATTTTTTGCAGCACGTGTTTGTGCAGCTTTTCATTCCGCAACTGGTTCAGCGCCCTATACCTTCCTGCCGTGTATAAATAAGCTTCGAGTGACGAGTGAATTTCAAGCTTGTGCCGCTGCTCCCAGATATAAACAAAGATATCCTGTGCAATATTTTCGGCCATCACCTCATTCTTGAAAAGCAGACAGAGATAGCGGTTAAGATCGCCAAAATACCGATCGAACAACAGATGCAATGCCTCAACATCGTCCTCCTTCAATCGTTTCATCAAGTCGTTTTCATCTGTCATCAATATGCCTCTATGCAATCAGTTTTCAAAAATATGCATTTTAGTGATCAACAGGAAAGCATTTCTTCAATGGACTAAAACTCCCATCCAACAACAAAACTGATGTGCATCATGTCAAGGTAACTTTCCGGATACATAATAGTACCCATATAATCACTTGTAAATCCCCCTTTTTGGGTATAACGCTTCATTTCCACTCCAACAGCGGCATAAATTCCGGATTTACGTCCAAAACTTTTTCTTACACCAATTTGTGGACTTACAAAATAGCCGGTTTTAGAAAAATGCATGACGGTATTCAGCGTAATTCCTGCCTGAAGAGAAAAGTAGGGATTGACAGATTCATGTGTATTGGAAAAAGATTTCAAAGAAAGAAACACCGGTACAAGCAAACTTTCATTTTTGAGGTTTTTTCTGAGACCTGTCCCTATTCCTAATGTCAAACCCGGATTGAATTGATAGGCATTGATAAAATTGATTTTGTACCAATTCAAATAATCAGCTTTTCCAAACTGCAGATCAAACCCTGTTTCGAGGCATCCTTTGTAGCCTCTTTCGAAAGATGGTTTTGTTTTCACCTCATCAAAAGGGATTGAATCTGCTATTGCAGCATTCCATAAACTGATATCCGCAGGTGCATAATTGTCATAGTTCAGCGTTTCAATATTCGCTGTATCACTTTGAGAATACCTTGCTGAAAGCTGGGCTGTAATCCTGTTGGTGTTACCTACAATGAACACAAGCAAAAGGGAAAATTTGACTAACTTCATCGACATAAACGACATAAATTTGATTGTGAGTTTCAAGAATTACTTTGAACCTTTAATTTGCGAATTTAGAACTTTATCTTGTTCTCAAGTGCGATTTCGTAACGAAGCATAGTCCATAAATTTCATAAATGCCATTAACCAAAAGGCCCTATATTGTGTTTAATGCAATAAAATTTTAAGATAATTTAGGAACTATCCCGTAATATGTCGCTTGTTACATATGACTTCTTTTTGTATACTTGCAGTCAAAATTGTGTTGAGTTAAAAGATTGCTGTCAGGTTATTGGAAATTCATTAAATCAATAATTATATAAACATTAAACTATGGAAAATCAGAATGCTAATGATGCATCAGGCAAGAAAGAGGGCGGCGCAAGCAAATGTCCTTTCACTGGTGGATCGCTGAAACATGTGGCCGGCGGTGGGCCTAAAAACCGCGATTGGTGGCCAAACCAATTAAACCTGAATATCCTTCGCCAGCATTCCAGTCTGTCGAATCCGATGGGAGAAGACTTTGATTATGCTGAAGCATTCAAAAGCCTCGACCTGGTAGCAGTGAAGAAAGATATTTTTGCCTTAATGACCAATTCACAGGACTGGTGGCCTGCAGATTACGGGCACTACGGACCGTTTTTCATTCGCATGGCATGGCACAGTGCAGGCACTTATCGCATCTCCGATGGTCGTGGTGGCGCTGGCTCAGGCACACAACGTTTTGCACCCCTTAACAGCTGGCCTGACAATGTCAATCTCGACAAAGCCCGCTTGCTGCTGTGGCCTGTAAAAAAGAAATATGGCCGCAAAATCTCCTGGGCCGACCTGATGATTCTTGCAGGAAACTGCGCTCTGGAGTCGATGGGATTCAAGACTTTCGGTTTTGCCGGTGGCCGCGAAGATGTTTGGGAGTCTGAAGAAGACATATACTGGGGCTCAGAAGTGGAGTGGCTAGGCGACAAGCGTTATGAAGGCAAGCGCGAACTTGAAAATCCTTTGGCTGCAGTGCAGATGGGTCTCATCTATGTGAATCCCGAAGGACCTAACGGCGTGCCTGATCCGCTGTTGGCTGCCCATGATATCCGTGAAACTTTTGGCCGCATGGCAATGAATGATGAAGAAACTGTGGCACTTATTGCAGGTGGACATACTTTCGGCAAAACCCACGGCGCTGCCGACCCTGGTAAATATGTAGGCCGCGAACCTGCAGCTGCAAGTATCGAAGAACAAAGTTTGGGCTGGAAAAATACCTATGGCAAAGGAAATGCAGAAGACACCATCTCCAGCGGTCTTGAAGGCGCCTGGACTACCACACCTACAAAATGGAGCAATAACTTCTTCTGGAATCTGTTCGGCTATGACTGGGAACTGACAAAGAGCCCCGCCGGAGCACACCAATGGAAGCCAAAGTATGATATGGGCGCCGGCACTGTGCCCGATGCACACGATCCATCAAAACGTCATGCACCCTTTATGCTGACAACAGACCTTTCGCTGAAAATGGATCCCGCCTATGAACCTATTTCAAGACGCTTCTTCGAAAATCCTGATGAATTTGCTGATGCCTTTGCCCGTGCATGGTTCAAGCTCACACACCGCGATATGGGGCCTCGTGCACGCTATTTAGGACCTGAAGTTCCTGCCGAAGAATTAATCTGGCAAGACCCTGTTCCAGCCGTAACACACAAACTGATCGACGAGGCAGATGCAGCAGCACTGAAAACCAAAATTCTGGCTTCCGGCCTGAGTGTTTCAGAATTGGCATCCACAGCATGGGCTGCAGCATCTACTTTCCGTGGCTCTGACAAACGCGGTGGTGCTAACGGCGCCCGTATCCGCCTTGAACCTCAAAAAAACTGGGAAGTGAATAACCCTGCGCAGCTTTCGAAAGTACTCGATGCATTGGATAGCATCCGGACTGAATTCAACGGCGCCCAAACAGATGGCAAAATGCTTTCAATCGCCGACCTGATTGTTTTGGCCGGTAATGCAGGTATTGAAAAAGCTGCAAAGAATGCAGGCTTTGATGTGACAGTGCCTTTTACAGCTGGTCGCACCGATGCCACGCAGGAGCAGACAGATGTAGAATCATTTGCTGTGCTTGAACCAGCTGCAGATGGTTTCCGCAACTACAAAAATAAAGCAT
>JAGXRB010000126.1 GCA_018336075.1 Bacteroidota bacterium | reverse complement strand
TACTACCACCATGAACCCGTATTTGTGTAAGAATTTCCGGAACTTCGTAGCAAGCATATTCACGAGCCACGCGCCGCCACATATCCAAGTCGGCCACACCTCCACAAGCATGATCAAACCCCCCCACCTTCATCAAACATTCTTTCGTCAAAATCACAGACGATGGTCCTGGGATTAGGTTACGCCCCAAAAGGTTTTCATAAAGTGTGGGGAACGGTAAATTTTCAGCAGGCATGAACCCTCTCCCCACGAGCAAATCACCTTTCTCGTCAATCAATTCAGACTGCCCAAAAACCATGCCCAAATGAACGTTTTTTTCGAAAGCTGTTACTTGGCGATTGAGTTTTTGCGATAGCCACACATCATCTGAATCCAAAAAAGCAATCAGTTCTCCCTGGGCAATCTCAATACCGAGATTTCTGCTTCTGGCTAACCCTCGATTTTTTTGGAAAACGTAACGGATTCGCGAGTCGCCGTATGATGAAACTAATTCATGAGTATTGTCTGTAGAACCATCATCAATAATGATAATCTCAAAATCTTTGTAAGTCTGATTGAGAACACTTTCAAGGCTTTGACCGAGAAAGCGAGCATAATTATACGTTGGAATGACAACGCTTACTTTTGGCATTTCAGTCACTATTAATCATTTCAGAATCAACCACTTTAACAACTACAGTGGTATTCTCCTGTTCTGGATAGGATCGGATTATTTCGCCAAGGTTATATAATGGATCGTCTTGCACCTTCATCCCCCAATACTGCACAGCACGGCTTATATCCGCCTCATAATTTTCAATCTCAGGTTCACGCAAGTTGGTTATTTGAACAAGGCTTGTGCTATATGAAAGGTCTCGAATTCGGTAGGCCAGTTCATCCAATCTAACAGCCTTTCCACTCCCAACATTTACAGCCCCATCCGGAACAACAGGTCCAAGCCCAGCCTCCATCATCACCTTCACGACATCATCGATCCAAATAAAATCAAGGGCCTTGTCACTTCCATAGATAGCTAGCGGAGCGCCGCGCATTGCATTATCAATGAATAAAGGAATTACCCGCTCTTTGTCTCCCGGGCCATAAACGTTCGAAAGCCTCAAAATAATCGTCTCTATTTTTTGAGAATTCAAGGATTTCAGATATATCTCAGCAGCTATTTTACTTACCCCATAAATATTTTTGGGATTCAAAGGAGAACTTTCTTTCACAGGTAAAGTCACATGATCTCCATAAACTTCTCTTGATGAAGCAAAAACAAATCGAGAAACGCCAGCTCTGCTTGCAGCCTCTGCAACCCGGTTGGTGCCAATAACATTAACTAAAAATGCATATTCCGGCTGTTCTGCGGCCTTCATAACCTGCGAAACGGCTGCTAAATGATAAACAATCGAGACGTCCTCCATGGCTTTTGAGAGAATGCTCTCATCAAGAATATTGCCAACCACAAAATGGATTTTCTCACAGTTTTTTTTAGCATCATACCAGTCTTTGCGTGCTCGGCTAAGATCATCGAGAACGACAACCTGTTTTACCCCTTGTTTTAACAAATTATCAACTAAGTGACTCCCTAAAAAGCCAGCCCCACCGGTAACCATTACTTTGGCGCCATAAAAATTCTCGGTAGTCTCAATTTTCATTTGTAATCCCTTTCCGAATTTTCATTTTCACAATTGGACAAAGCAAGATTCTGTAACAATCAGCGTTAATATCAAAAGGCCATTTCCTTCAAAAATATAAGGCACCTTCAAAATGAACTTCCTTTTATTTTCCAATTGTCAAACCGTTGTAATGCTTTCAATACATTACCGAACTCAATCGAGTACATACATAATGCCCTTTCTTGAATACAAGGAGTAAAACTGCGTTGTTGATCTCCCCAATGGTGACAATGCCTGCATTCTGAAGTCGCCGATACCGGCCAGGCGTGAGCCGCGACAGGTACATAGATCGAAGCTTTGGTACCGCCAAAGAGTGGAATGCAGGGAACACCCAGAGCAATGGCCACATGCATGATAAAGCTGTCGATGCAAATCACGATATCACAAGCGCTGACCATCGCCATAACCGTACGTAACGGCAAATTGTGCGCCGATAATCCCAGGCAAGAATCATATCCGCCTACCGCCCCAAATTCCACTGCTATATGTCCGCTTTCCTGCAACCATTTGACCAATTCAAACCAGCGTTTTTGTGGCCAGGCTTTGTTTTGCATGGTAAAACCGGCGTGAATCCCGACCAAGTTTTTCCCATTCAAATTGAAAGAGGCGCGCCAATCCTGGGCCCATTTTTTTTCCGTTGGCGTTAATACCAAATGCGGCAGATAGCCATTTCCTTCAATTCCGGCCGCATGCACCATTCGATCATGAACCGTCTCATCCTTGCCATAGAATTCATACGACAGATCGATATAACGGTAATCTTTACGTTGTATTCTTTCGAGAAGAATCAGGTCAATATCAGGATCATGAAGTAGTAATGGGGCAGCCAAAGGTGAGGTATGAAAAATAATATGCGCATTTGGTCGAGCTTTTCGTAGCGCGGCGATTGCGGAGGTGGAAGCCACCACATCTCCAAGGGCGCTCTTTCTGGAGAGGATAACCAACTCCTGGGAACGGAGAAGCCTAAGTTTTAGGGCAGAATAAAAGTAATCGAATTTGTGCGACTTCAGGCGCAACTCCCATATACGCGAAACCTGATCCGGAAATGGCATACGGAAATTGGCTAGAGCGCTTGTAGGGCTTAAAAATACTCGCTCAAGCAAATAATTACGAAGAAAATCAAATGAAAGAGACATAAGACAAATACAGATTTTCGGCAAGTCCTGGAAGGTATTTATTACTTCGAAAGGAGAATGCCCCCTTTTGTGGGCTGAACTAATGAAACACCAAAGTTTTTATCAAAAGTAACCACTGGATAACCATTACTTCGTAATTCTTCAACAAATCGAGGCACGCCCATATCTGCGCGTGCATAACGAGGATCAGGGCGAATATCCCATAAAGTATCATGAAATACTACCAGACCAAACTCACTAACCATTGGAGAGAATAAACTCCAATCTCTCTTAACCCCTTCATAACTATGATCACCATCAATAAAAATAATATCGATTGGAAGTTTCCATGAAGGCCCTACTTTATTAGAGAAATTTCTCACTATTTCTACATAATCATCCAAATTAAAATCATGAATATTTTTTATGAAGGAATTGTAAGTATCAATTTGGTCAGTATCATTCCAGTCGGTCTGCTCATGGGGGTCAATGGAATATAACTTTCCCTGCCGATTCTCTTTTAGCGCCATTCCTATATAACAAGCAGATTTTCCCATTGCAGCGCCAATTTCAACACAAACCCTTGGCTTAAGAGCACGCACCAAACCATGAAGAATCCATGCAGAGTCACCTAAGCCTGAAGCAAAATATCTTTTTTGTAAGCGGAAATAACGAAATGAATTGCGATAATCACGCAAAGAACTAAATATAGAGTCCATTAAACCAGTATCCTTTTGAATATTTTTTAAGATCTAAGCAGCACCCGGACCGCTCACAGGTGTGCCTACCACTACTGTTGTTTCACCGTGCATAGTCCATCGAGCAGGTAACCTAACGCCACCATCGGCACGAATTATCTGCCCTGGCGTCTTGGGTCCAGGAAGTATCTCGATTTGCATACATTTAGGTAGATAATCTAACGCCGCATTTCTCCCTGATCTCGCACCAACATCTACAAGATATCTTCCAGGCTGAAGAAAGAATTCATCCAAATTCATAATAGCAGATCCACTCATGTGTCCAGAAAGATCGTAGCGTTCATCATATACATCACTATCGATGGATAATAATCGAACACCATCCATCGTATTAAATCCAATACCAAAAGATACTCCATACACTTGTTTATATGTTTTGTATTCAAAACATATAGATAAGGGCTCACCATGATAAATTGGTTGACTATTATTGAACTCAATCCTGGCGAGGCGTAATTGTTTTCCAATATCGGATGTTCGTTTTAATGAAGTTAAATCAACCGCTAATGTGTTCTCTTTTAAGGTTGAGCCCAGATATTGATCTGCGACAGTGAGAATAGGACCAGCCGACACTGTTTTTCCAGCATCTAACCATACTCCCATTTTGCATAAACCTCGAATTGCCCCAATATTGTGACTGACGAACAATATAGTTCGCCCTTCCTCCTTGGACACATTATCCATCTTTTCAAAACATTTCTTTTGAAAACCAGCGTCGCCAACTGCCAATACTTCATCTACTATTAATATTTCTGACTCGAGGTGAGCAGCGACAGCAAACGCCAAACGGACATACATGCCACTGGAATATCGTTTAACCGGAGTATCGATGAACTTTTCCACTTCAGAAAACGCCACAATCTCATCAAATTTTCTCAAGACTTCCTTTCGATCCATGCCGAGGATAGCCCCGTTTAGAAAAATGTTTTCACGCCCGGTCAGCTCTGGATGGAATCCGGTACCCACCTCAAGCAAGCTGGCAATCCGTCCTTTAACCTTGATTGTTCCACTGGTGGGAGCTGTGACACGCGACAAGATTTTTAACAGCGTGGACTTCCCAGCCCCGTTTCGTCCAATGATACCCAACACTTCCCCCGGATTCACCGTAAAGGAAACGTCCTTAAGCGCCAGTATATGTTCACCATGACGATTAACATAATCTTCCTGTCCAATTTTCAGGTAAGGGTCGGGCAGGCCACGCAGGCGCGCCCACCAGCGATTAATATCTTCGCTCAACATACCACCACTGATTTGCCCCAGGCGATAGGATTTGGATAAATTTTCAACACGAATTACTGTTGCCATAGGCCTTCAATTTCTTTCAAATGAGCAGAGAGTTCCACTAGGGTGGTCGAGGCTGTGCCCACCTTGCCCACCACAATGCCTGCCGCCAGGCTTGCCAACTGAATCGACTCATGCAGGCTTGCCCCGGCGGCCAGGGCTATTGCAACCGTCGCGATGACTGTATCCCCGGCGCCGGTCACATCGAAAACCTGCCTCGCCTTTGCTTCTGCGTGAAAGGTCTCACCATCAGGCTGGAACAAGATCATGCCGCGCGCGCCCAGTTTAATCAGAATATTTGTACCGGGAACCTGCACCTGCATGATACGATAGGCGGCGAGAAAATCATCGTCCGAGTGAATCACCATTCCGGTGGCCTGTTCCACTTCAAGCAAATTAGGCGTAACCAGCATGGCGCCCCTATACTTTTGCAGGCTGTTTCCCTTTGGATCAACAAGAACCGGTTTCTGAAAACGTTCGGCCAACCCTATAAAGGCCTGCATAAAATCGGGACTTGATATTCCCTTGGCATAATCGGAAAAGATACACAATGAAACCTGGGGCAGGATGGTTTCAATCCAATCCAGGAGGGCTTGCTGTTGCCATGCACTTAACGACGCCCGTATCTCGCGGTCATAGCGGACCATTTGCTGGCTGCGCGCAACTAGG
>JAGXRB010000125.1 GCA_018336075.1 Bacteroidota bacterium | reverse complement strand
TCCCTTTCGTGGCACGTCCAAAAGGCTTTTCGGTAAAATATGCCTACACTCCTGGCGCTATTTACAAGAATGGTTACGGCACTGTGCTGGACAAAGCCGATTCATGCGATATGTATGTCTTGCTTGAACACAAAAGCGGCAATTTGGTAAAACGTGTTGCCACAGCTTGGTTCAGAGATGGACAAACGGTTGGAAATCTTACAGAAATAAGTGCAAGTTTTGTTTATGGCAGCTTGCCATCTGACACTCCCTCCTATCAAATTCCAGCAGGAGGATTTGCTTCGGCCGGTGAGGAAATAAATCAAATCACTGTAGTTTTCAGTTCAAGTGCCTATGGTGCTATGTTCGAAGGAGGTGTAAACAGCACATTGATTGTAACTGACTTTAAATTAATATATTGAAGTGACAGAGTATTCAATGATTTTTAAAATACTTTAGCCAAAATAGAACGTTCCCGGTTGTGATGGTCTTTACCGGTCATCGACAAGGGCAAAGACTATCACAACCAAAACTATTGTTGCTTTACGCTATAACACCAATTGCAATAAAAAAAGTAAAAATGCCTAAAACAAGAATAATACTTCAAGAGAATTAATTCTGCTGTTAAATGCCAGATCAAATACCCATTCCATCAATGAACTATTCAACATCAGAAAAATACGACTTTCCAAATTATAATACCCTAAAAAACAAATATTTATGTTGAAATTGCAAAAATTTATGAAATATACCGAAGCCATGTTGATTATCATTCTCATGTCTTCTTTTAGTCTTATCCATGGGCAGGAATCAGTTTCAGACTCAACAGGGTTTTTACCGGAACTGAAGCAAAACCAAAATGATTCAAAGTTCAGGAAAGAAACCTATTTTTTCGGAGGTGACTTATCGCTTAATGACTTAGATGGCACAAATGATTTTATTGTAGCCAATATTGATTTGTTGGATGTTGAAAAAGTTGGCTTAAAGTTTTCATTTGTCGGGGGTTATTTCACTTCACCAAAAACATCGGTAGGTATCCGTGGTACATATAAATATGGTCGCAACGAACAAATCCTTGAAGCTGATTTTTTGAATCTTGCATTTAATGCAACGACTTATAAAACACAGGTGCTGTCAACAGGATTTGAAACCCATATATTTATGAGAAACTATATTATGCTTGGTGCAAAATCCCATTTTATGGCCTTTACAGAAACGTCAGTGTATTTTATAAAAAACAACAATTACCAGCGTGCTACGAGGAATCCCGGTAAAACCGATGAGTCTATTTCTACTATTCTGGCAGTCACAAATGGCATTGGTGCCGGCACTAGTTTTGGGATTTCCTATTACAATGACAGACGATTTGCATTTGAATTTCAAATGGGCACAACAGGACTTGAGATTCTGTGGAAAGACATTGAAAAGGATATAGTGAACCAAGGCAGATCAACGAAAGTCACTTTTAGAAATGGTCTAAGCCTGCTTAATTTTCAGGTTGGATTCAGTTACTATTTCAATGTCAGATAAAACATTCAATTGCAACCGAAATTCAAAATCAATACAAAGCTTAAAGTTCAAACATAAGAATCATGAAAACAAATCATATATATCATATAATCATTTTCTTAACGATTACGACATTGATGACTTCCTGTTTCGACCCGGACTATTTCGAGAAATCAGAAAGGGCAACAGCATCAACGATTTATGTTGTCAACCCTCAAAATCCAACATCTACTATACAGGGCAGCGTTATTATTAATAAAGGCACTGAGGAAGAACCTGATCTGGCTAGTATATCACTTCCACCCGGTTCAGACATAACCAATGTAACAATTCAGTCAATTGTAGTGCCCTCTTTGGCATCCGTTCAACCTGATATCGCCAGTGTGAAAGATTTTACAAACACACAAACTTTTTATGTAGTTGCAGAAAATGGTGTCACACGTAGAAGGCTTGATGTTTCGATGAATGTAGGTGAATATGAAAGACAACTGAAATACAGCTCACTTACTGATTCATGGTATGAAGTCGGAGCTTTCAATGATGGCAATAAATATTACAATATCGGTGAAGCAGGCCAACCTACACCCTGGGCCAACACAAATGTTGTGGCAGCAATTCTGAACAGGGCAACTTGCGTTCCTTCTGATTTTCCCAATCCATTTGGGCATGTCGTGCTCACAACACTCTACAACAAAACAGCAGGAATGACGGTAGGTTCCGGTATTGCCGCAGCAAATATTTTTTTAGGTGACTTCAGAGCCAATTCCTCAAATTTTCTTCCACGCGATAAACAAAGAAATAATGCCGATCAGGGCATTCCATTCGTTTACAAACCGCGTGCTGTCAGGCTCGAATATAAATATTTGCCTGGAACACAAGTTGAGCAATGGGTTGAAGGTTCCGGTGTAATAAAATGGAAAAGTATTGAGATCAATGAACCGGATTCAATGGAAATCTGGATAGTATTGCAAAACAGAACTTATGATGTGGTAAATCCTTCGAATACAGTATACAAAAGAGTTGGTTCCGGAGGGTTTATCAGCAGTGAAGCTGTAACTGATTGGAGATCAATCGATATAAATCTTTATTATGGTCAGGCGGCCATTTTGGGCTCTGTTGCCACAGACCCTGCTTCTTACCGGTTGGCAGGCATAAATAAACCCTGGAGCCCTTTGTGGGTTTATCAATATTATACCGATCCGATAACAGGCGTAAACGGGCCTCCGATAAGAGAAAGCGGCACCAATGATAAATGGCTTTACACTTCACAGCGCATAACCGAAAGCTGGGGAGCAGAGAGTGATCTGGTAACGCATCTTTCTATGACTTTTAATGCAAGTGCAGGAGGTTGGCAATATAAGGGAGCAGGCGACGATCCATCAAGAAATAAACTTGGTTCACGCCTTGAAGTCAGAAATGTTGAACTACTTTATTGATATCCTAAAAGTGAGAAATTTCATTGGTTTCATTCTCTTATTACTGTTGGTTTCCGGGCCATTCAAAACTGCTTTCGGACAAAATAATCCACCATTGAATGATTCTACCAAAAACGAAAAAGATAAGAAAAACTTCAGATTCAGTATACTTGGAGGACCTGGTTATACACCAGATTTTGGTGTCTTATTAGGCATCAGTACACTTTTCACTTTTCGCATGAATGCTGCTGATCTTGATCTGCAAAGATCGGTCATACCATCTTCTTTTGCTGTAACTTTTGGGAATGGAATCGGCTTCTCTGTGGTGTCCCGGCCACAATTATTCTTCAATCAGGATCGGTTCAGAATTCTGGGGCAGTTTATTTTTAAAAGGACAGGAGACAATTACTATGGTGTTGGCTTTCAAACAAATCAGACCATCCAGCGGGGAGAATTCACTACACGTTTTCTTTATACTTCTTATCAGTTTAATCCTTCTTTTCTTTTTCGCGTGAAAAAGAGTGATTTTTTTATCGGGCCGGTATTGAATCTGGCCTTTGATGAAATTGCGGAACCTTCCAAAGGCATCCAGCTAGATCCATTATATCTGAGTCAGGGAGGTGATTCAACAGGTAAAAGCTATTTTGATTCAGGGCTGGGGGTGAATGTCTCTTATGATACAAGAGATATTCCAGCCAATGCCTACAAAGGTATTTATCTGGATTTCAAGGCTATGTTTAGCCCTGACCTGTTGGAAAACAAACTGAACTATGGAAATATGACACTTGATTACCGTCAGTATGTAAGCCTGAAGAAATTAGGAAACAGAAGGGTTTTGGCATGGACTGTTAACTCAAAGAATTCTTTTGGGGAGATACCATTGACAAAACTTTCCTTTGTTGGATCTCCTTTCGACCTGAGAGGTTATTATATGGGACAGTACCGGGATAAGTCGGCTCATTTTGTTTTGACTGAATACAGACATATGTTCAATACCTCACAAAAAGGATTTTGGCCAAAACTTGCCAACAAACTGGGTTTTGTCGGCTGGGCGGGAGTTGGTTTTATGGGTCCAGAAATCACTGATATTGAAGGTGTTTTGCCAAATTATGGTGCAGGCCTGAGAATTGAGTTACAACCCCGGATGAATTTTCGACTGGATGTGGGATACAGTCCTTTGGAGAAACAAACCCTGATTTACTTCAATATGACAGAATCGTTTTGATTCAGAAATTGAATTAAAATTCAGAATGCATGAATAGGTTTTCGGTAAAGAAATTTGTTTAAAAAGTTTCAGACAGCCCAAACCAAATACCTTTCGAGCCGTCGTTGCCCATACCAAAATCAACACAAATATTTGTGCGGGTTTCCTTGCTCATTTTGATCCTGAGCCCTGCTCCATAACCAAATGCAAAGCTCTCACCAAGATTCAGATCGGCGTAGCGGTTGTCGGTTGTAATAGTATTCAGAAATACAACTCCACCTAACAACCCGGAACGGGACAACCCAAACCGCCACTCAGCTTCGCCATAAACCATGTTGCGTCCTCTGTAACGGCCTTGAATAAACCCTCTCCCACTGCGGTTATAAGTATCCCATCCTATGGATGGAAGTGCCAGATAGGGTACATTGCCCGAAAGAATAATATTTCCCAGAAGCCAAAAAGCCAGATGCTGTTTGTTTTCCTTAACCTGTATGAATTTACGTGCTTCCAATTGCAATTGTGTACTGTTTCGGTCACTTCCGAGCGTTGTACTGTTCATTCTGAAACCTAAATCGAGGTACATCCCTGAATATGCATTCACTGTATTGTCACGATTATCAAAAACCGTCCTTATTAAAACACCATTCGCTGTATATTTAGCAGGCGTGTAATTTTCGATCTTACTATAAGAATAATGTGATGTAATGAAAAGATTACCCGTATCGAGGTTTAAAAGCTCATCATTAATTTTCCAGTGATAGTCCAGAGCAAAACCAACGCCTACGTATAAACGCCGGTATACTTTCCTTAAAACAGTTTCATAAACCCTGAGATAGTTAAAACTCATCGGCTGAGCACCACTGCCTTCATCTGCTGTTAATCCCATAAAGGAAAAAATCGGTGGAAAATCATAAACACCAAGACCATAAGTGGGCTGAGAAAAAAACAACAACCTCCAGTCACCCTGAAAAATAAAGCGGTCTTTTCGTGTGTAAATATTGTGACGGATGTTGATGTTTCTTTGGCTTTTCGAAGTAAACTGAATATTAGCCTGAACAGAAGACATATGAGTGTGTATGCTGCTATCCAGCAACATGGCAGGTGCAAGTCCAATGCCAACGACAAATCCATTTGCCGGAGCATAGCCGATTATCGGAAGTATAGGCATGTAAAGTTTGTTAATCTCTATCTCCTCGTCTTCACTTGGCGATCTGGTTGTAATAAAATCACCAATATCTTTCTGCAATTTGTCAGATTGATTTTGGGATTGTGGAAATAACTCTGCTCCAAAAATGATGAGAAATAAAAGTAGTAATATTGCTTTCACTGTTTTTTTTTCAAAAATATATAATTAAATTCAAAAACAAAAAAAATGTTTTTTATTTTCGCGCTAAATTAAAAAACAATTCAATATGTCACATATCTATCAAAAAAACATTCCATTCTTCATTTTTGTTTTCATCCTTATCACCTCGACATTTAGTCTGAATGCTCAGGATGAACAGAACAAGTTTAGAAATCTTGAGATAAAATTACACTCGGGCTTCCACATATACTCTGGTGATAAGCTCGGCGAAGCCCTCGACAATGGCTATGGTGCTGTAGAAATAAGGTTGGGCAGGACCGTGCCAAAAAAAGACAACTGGACAAATTATTATAATAACCCAACTTATGGGTTTGGGGTTTATTCAGGCGCAATTGGCAACCCCGATCTCCTCGGGTCCCCTAATGCAATTTTTGGTTTTATCTCCTTCCCTATTGGCAAGGCTGATAAACATGTCTTTGTCATAGAGCCTTCTTTTGGAATCACCTACGACCTAAAACCACATGACCCGGAAACGAATCCGTTGAATGATGCGATTGGTTCACGTGCTGGTGTATATTTCGACCTGAATTTTGGAGGAGTGCTTTGGGTAAACCGCGAAATGGATTTCACCTACGGTTTTGACCTTTCACATTTCAGCAACGGCCGCACTTTTACACCCAATTACGGGTTGAATATGGCTGGTTTTAATGTTGGTTTTCGCTATCACTTCAACAGGGCCCAAAATAAACTTGACAACAATTTCATTCCAGAAAGGATTTTACCCTCACGCCCATCAAAGCTTCCTGTTCTAAGTGATACTTTAGTTAAACGACATGGTGTCAACTTATATGCTGCTGTTGGTACAACTCAGGTAAATGATTTGGACGACAGGTTCTTCAATTCAACCCTCACAGTCGAATATGCCTACCGACGTTCGATGAAACATAGCTATACCTTTGGTTTTGATCTGATGTATGATGGAAGTCTTGAGGGTAATTTTCCTGAAACAAAGGACCGCTATCTCATAGGAGTTCATCCGGGTTACGATTTCAGCTTTTGGAAGTTAGACCTGAGGGCACAGGTTGGTTTCTATTTGAGCGACAGTCGTGGCAAGGGAGCCTTCTATCTTCGCCCTTCCCTACGTTACCGTTTCAACAAAAATTTCTTTGCTCAGGTTGGCCTAAAAACCAAAGATGGCGCTGCAGCAGACTGGGTAGAATATGGTTTAGGGATTCAACTTGGAAGATAGGCAAGCTTTTGCAGCTTCAAATAATTCGGCATGCAATTATATCTCGAAGTAATATAGCTTTGAAAGAGTAAAACCTGATGCTAAAATAAATGACTCAAAAAAGTGGCTGAAAATTGTTGCTATTTTATGGCTGTTCTCTTTAGAATAAAGCTGAAAACTCACTCAAGAAAATATGTTTAATTTTGTTTATGATTACTTAAACAATTAAATGGAATTTATAAAGCATGCAGTAGTCCTTATCTATAGTATTGAGACAAAAAAAAGCAAAAAAAATCCTTCGACTGATCGAAGGATTTTTTTTGATCTGGATTGAGATTACTTAGGAAGAACTACTCCATCAATAACATGTATAACGCCATTGCTTCCTTTTAAGTCAGTTGCTGTAACATAAGCTGAATTGCCAGCTTCATCTGTAAGTTTCACTTTTCCATTGTCCATGGAAGCGACTAATTTTCCGCCACTTACTGTTGTTAATTCAACTTTGCCTTTACCTTCTTTAATCGCTGCTACTACTGCTGTTGCGTCAAGATTGCCGCTTACAACATGGTAGGTCAGGATTTTTGACAGTTGCGCTTTGTTTTCTGGTTTCAGCAAACTTTCAACCGTTCCGGCCGGAAGTTTTGCAAAAGCGGCATTTGTAGGTGCAAAAACAGTGAATGGACCAGCACCCTTTAAAACTGTTACCAAATCAGCTGCTGTTACTGCAGCCACAAGTGTTGTATGATCAGCAGAGCTTATTGCAACATCAACAACATCCTTTTTTTGACTAAAAGCGCTTACTGAAATAGCAAGGGCAAACATAATTACAAATAGATTTTTCATTTCTCTTATTTTTTAAAGTGTTTAATTATTTAGAACAAACATTAAACATAAATTTAGAACTAATGTTCAAGTGAAAAGTTTTTTAAATCATTTCTTTCGAGA
>JAGXRB010000124.1 GCA_018336075.1 Bacteroidota bacterium | reverse complement strand
GCAATTGCGTGGTTTGATATTTGGCGTTTAGGGCGTGCCACACCCGGGTACGTGGTTTACCTACGCCCAAAAACCTGGCGAAAGTATTGCAACCTTTCGGTTTTCTACAGGACGATGAGACGGACTTTTAGGTAACGGTTTATCTGGGTACAGCCAAGAGTACAGCAAATGCCTTTTTTGCCTGATTTTTTCCGGTTTGGGGCATGGGTTTTTGCACTTTGCGCTCACCTTGTTTATTGTTATTGCAGACTCCAGAACAAAAGATGGAAGTTGCAGGGTTGGTGTTTTTCATTGTTTTGTGCTGTACAATAAAGATAATACTGGAACTTTATAATGATGCAGGATGAAAACGGCTAAAATCCACCGTTTCCTTCTCATAAATCAGAAAATTCCAGCACGAGAGTTCATCATGAATACCAACCTTTCTGAAATTGAGCAGACCTATCGGAATATCTTTGAAGCCGCCAGCGATGGGATAATCATCACAGAGCTGGAGACAGGCAAAATCCTGGCTGCCAACCCGGCTATTGCGGAAATACACGGGTATACCCGTGAGGCTTTAACTGGGTTGAGGATGCAAAGATTGATTCATGCCAAAAGCCTGCCTTTTTTCGCGGCCTTTGCCAATGTCATTCAACAAGGCGGACTGTTCGAGATGTTGGCGCAGCATGTCAAATGGGATGATTCTATTATCAGCGTTGAATGGCACGCATCCGCTTTTCGTTACCAGGATCGTCCCTGCGCGCTGGCAATTCTTCGCGATGTCAGCAAACGCGTTCAGGCAGAACATCAACTTCAACAAAGGGTGGGGATTCGCGCAAAAGAACAGTCCATCCTGCTCGATATTTCCCAAACCCTGGCATCCACCCTTGAATTAGAACCGGGGTTGATACTCAACCAGATAAAAGTGCTCATCCCGTATACCCGTGCCTGCCTATTCAGCTTGGAAGAATCTTCGCTTGTAACACTGGCGGTTCACGACAACGAACAAATCGAGCAGGTTGCTCCGTTCCGCATCCAGCTCAACGGGGATAAAACACGAAATATCCTGTTCAATGAGCACAAATCGATTCGGATTGCGAATATCAAGAGCAACGAGCCCTCCGCGCTATTTTTGCGCTCACTGCTGCAAGGCGACTCTGCTGCCCTGCTGGAAGGAATCCTGTCCTGGATGTGGGTGCCGCTGGCGGTCAAAGACAGGGTCGTTGGCGGCATTGGCATCGCCCACACTGAACAAAATGTCTTTACGGCGCATCACGCCAACCTGGCAATGACGATTGCCAACCAGGCGGCAGTAACCCTGGCCAATGCAGAATTATACGAACATGCGCAGGCGCTCGCCGCGCTGCAAGAACGACAGCGCCTGGCGCAAAACCTGCATGACGCGGTCAACCAATCGCTTTTTTCCGCCGGGCTGATTGCGGAGGTGTTGCCGCGCCTGTGGGAACGTGACCCGGCCAAGGCACGGCAATCCCTTGAGGACCTGCGGCGACTGACGCGCGGCGCACAGGCCGAAATGCGCGCACTGCTGGCTGAATTGCTGCCAACCACACTGACTGATACTGAGTTGGGCGATTTGCTGATCCTGTTGGGGAACGCCTTTACCGGGCGAACGAATATCCCGGTAGACGTGACAGCCGTTGATGAAGGCAGCCTGCCTGCTGAAACGCAAGTGGCGCTTTATCGCATCTGCCAGGAAGCCCTCAACAACATTGCCAAACACGCCAAAGCCAGCCGGGTGGAAATCGACCTGCACCATGCATCTGGCGAATTGAAACTGCTTATTCGCGACAATGGCCGCGGTTTTGGCACATCCACATTAACGCCTTCGGGACATTACGGACTGGCGATGATGCGCGAACGCGCCGAAGCAGTGGGCGCCGAACTGACAATTACCAGCCCACCAGGCAAAGGTGTCGAAGTAAAAGTTGGCTGGGCAAAAAAGGAGTCGTAATGGCCGAGAATTCATCATCCAATCCAATTCGTGTGTTACTGGTTGATGACCATACAATGGTGCGCCGCGGACTGGCAACTTTCCTGGACATCTTTGACGATTTAATCCTGGCGGGCGAGGCCGAAAGCGGCAAAGAAGCCATCCAACGCTGCGCTGAACTCCAGCCAGATGTGGTGCTGATGGATATGGTCATGCCTGACATGGATGGCGTCAGCGCGACGCGAGCCATTCGCCAGGGATTTCCGCAGGTTCAGGTGCTTGCACTGACCAGTTTTAAGGAAGGCAACCTGATTCAGAAGGCGCTCGAAGCCGGGGCGATTGGTTATTTGCTCAAAAATGTCTCATCGGACGACCTGGCGCGAGCCATTCGCGCTGCCCACGCCAGACAGGCAACGCTCTCGCCTGACGTCGCCCAGGTCATTGTCCATGCCGCCGGGCATCCGCATGTGCCAGGTTTCGAGCTGACAGAGCGCGAGCGGGTTGTTTTAACGCTCATGGCTGAGGGCATGACAAATACCCAGATTGCAGGAAGGCTGACAGTCAGCCCATCCACAATAAAGTCACACGTCAGCAACATTCTATCCAAGCTGGGGGTTGCCAGCCGTACCGAAGCCGTCACCCTGGCAGTACGCGAGGGACTGGTGACCTGGACCCCCGCCCCACCCTCCCCCGAATTGCGGAGACGGAAACTCCCCGGTCGATGGAAGTGACCGGGGAGGCTTTCATGTATGCTCTATACATACTATTAAGGAGTCGCCCATGCGCCAATCCGTGCTCACAGAGCAGCAAGCCCAATTTCTGCGCGATGAAAAAGAAGCCCTGGCCGGCTTCCAACTAGCCTTGGCCGAATTCGACCTGCCGCACGAAGCCCTGGACAGCCTGCAAAAAGCCATTCTGCAACTGGACGAACTTTTCCTGATTGTTGTCGCCGGTGAGTTCAACGCTGGCAAAAGCGCCCTGATTAACGCCCTGCTCGGACAAAAAGTCCTGATAGAAGGCACCACCCCCACCACCTCGCGCGTCACCCTGGTCAAGTGGGGCGAAGCCGCTGCCGAACGAATCGTCGACGAAAGTTTTGCCGTCTACACCTACCCCCTGCCGCTCCTGAAAGAACTCAACATCGTTGATACGCCGGGGACGAACGCCATCATCCGCCATCACGAGCAATTGACGGACGAGTTCGTGCCGCGCAGCGACCTGGTTCTGTTCATCACCTCCGCCGACCATCCCCTGACCGAAAGCGAGCGCCAGTTCCTCGAACGCATTCTGACCTGGGGCAAAAAAGTCGTCTTTGTGCTGAATAAGGTGGACATCTTCGAAGATGACTCTGCCCTCCAGGAAGTCCGCGACTTCATCTTGAAACACAGCACCAGCATACTCGGCGGCCAACCCGAACTTTACCCTGTCTCTGCCAAATTAGCCCAACAAGCCCTCTCTGAAGCCGACCCCGAAAAACGCGCCCGCCTGCGCAGTGCCAGCCGTTTGGACGACCTGGAGCAGTACATCAGCGCGACCCTAGACGACACGACACGCCTGCAACTCAAGTTCAATAACCCGCTGGGAGTGGCCGAACACCTGGCAGAGCAGGCCGGGCAGAGTCTGTCCATCCAGTCCGAAGCCTTGGGTGAAGATAAAGTGACCGCGGCTGCATTGGAAGCAGTCATCACCGATTACGAGCGTGAATTGCACAGTGAACTGCCGCCGCGTCTGGCCGAAATCGAAAATATCCTGCATCGCCTCGAACAACGCGGGCTGGATTTCTTCGACAGCACCATGCGACTGACCAACATCAAAAACCTGATGCGCGGCGACAAAATAAGAGCCCAGTTCGAAAAACAGGTTTTGACCGATGTTCCGCAACAGATAGAAGAGCAGGTTCAGCGACTCATTGATTGGCTGGTACAGAAAGACCTGCGCGAATGGCAGCAAGTCATGGGCTACCTGCAACGCCGCCGGGCGCAGAACCTGGAGCAGGTGGTCGGCGAAAGTTACGGGCCGCGTGAGACCCGCCGGCGCGAACTGGTCGATAGCGTCGGCAAAACCGTTCAAACCATTGTAGAAAGTTATGACCGAAATAAAGAAGCCAGTGAACTGGCCGCCAGCGTTGAAACCGCCGTCGCCCAGACTGCCCTGCTGGAAGTTGGCGCTGTCGGACTGGGAACGCTGGTCGCCGTCGCTGTCGCGTCTTCCAGCCTCGATATCACCGGTATCCTGGCTGCCAGCAGCCTGGCCATTCTGGGATTTTTCGTGATACCCTTCAAGCGCAAACAGGCCAAGGACAATTTCAAAGAGAAAATGCTCACCCTGCGCACCAAACTGCTCAGCGCCCTAACGACACAGTTCAATCATGAGAGCGAAAATGCCATCGCCCGCCTGAAAGATGGCGTCGTCCCGTACACCCGCTACGTCCGCACGGAGCGTGAACGCATCGAACAGGCCGAAATCACGCTGGCAAGCCTGAAGAAGAAACTCTCGGAACTCCGCGCCCGCAGCCATGCGGTGACAATAAAATAGCATCTTTTTTTGCAGGCTCTCCCCCAAGTGGCGGAGACGGAAATTCCCCGGTTGATGGATGTGGCCGGGGAATTTCCGTTGTAAGATAAATTTAGCGGAAACTGTGCCAGATGGTTTCGCCTCAATCGATACCGAAAAGCAGATTAAGTTTGGAGATGAAAAATGAAGAAAATACTGTTCGTCTTAATAGTCTTTATTCTTGCGCTGGCAGCGGGCTGCACTCCCGGTGAAGTCACACAGGTTGAAATTCCCAGCGCAAGCCTGGAACTCTCAGTGCCCGGGCTAAACCCGGCGCTCAATACAACCGATGCAAACGGGCGTGTCGCCGGTATTTTGTTGGGCATCTGGCATGGTTTCATTTCCCCTGTGACGATGGTGCTATCCTTTGTAAACCCAGACTTGCAGATGTATGAAGTCCATAATGACGGCAGCCAGTACAATTTTGGATTCTTGTTAGGAGCGGCTATCGTTTTTGTCTTTTTAGGCGTATTTGGCGCCAGGCGACGGTAATTCATCCCCCAAGTGGCGGGGACGGCGCCCCCCGGTCAGCGGATGTGGCCGGGAAGCTTCCATAGTAGTATGAATGTACGGCCAGTTGAATCGCTTTCTATATTCTGGCGCACAAAATTGGGATAGTTTTCACATGATCTGGAGGATCAAGCATGAACAAAGATGTTTTCGAAGGCAAGTGGAAACAAATCCGAGGCAAGGCCAAAGGCTGGTGGGGCAAACTCACCGATGATGACCTTGATCGGGCTGCAGGCAAGTACGATGTCTTCACCGGCTTGCTTCAAGAAAAGTATGGCTATACCCGCGAGGCCGCCGCCGATGAAATCGACAAGCGCGTAACGGAGTACGAAGCCAATATGAAAGAAGACACTGCCCCTGCCCACCGCTAAACTACCGGGGCATCATCCCCTCCACCCTACCTCTCTTCCCGTGTAAAAAAGGGCGGGATCAACCACCAACCATGGACCTGGAACACAAAAAAGGAAAACCAAAATGAACCTGATTATTTATCTTATTGTTGGAGCGATTGTCGGTTATGTTGCAAGCCGGATCATGAACACGAATTCACAACAAGGCGTGCTGCTCGACATCGTCGTCGGTATCGCTGGCGCGTTCCTGGCCGGTTTCTTCATCAGCCCCCTGCTGGGCGTTGGGACAATCAACGAGGCAATCAACCTCCCGACCATCCTCGTCTCGCTGCTGGGAGCAGTCATCCTGCTCGCGATCGTCAAACTCTTCACTGGAGCAGGACGTCGCACACTCTAATCGTTTCATCGAATAACGAATAAACAGGCCGGCTGTTTACAACAACTCCAGACAGGATTGTTGCAAGCAACCGGCTTGCATGTTTTGCCAAGCGGAACAAGCTATCGATCAATACAAAGCTGGTTTCGTTGTCCTGTTAAATTTATCCGCGACTTTACAGAAAGCGCAAGGAAGAAGTGACACTCCAACCAGCCTCACAACCCTATGATTGGACCTTCCGGCGGGTGATGTGGGCAACTCTCGTCCTGGTTTTTGTCGCCCTGAGCTTCTGGCTTCTTTACCGGTTTAACCAGGTCATTTTTATGCTGTTTGTCGCCATTGTCCTGGGCACGGTTATCAGGCCCGTCGTGGGCTGGCTGCACCGGCGCGGACTGCCCCGCATAGCGGGGGTTACCCTTGTTTACATCCTGCTGCTGGCCCTACTGGTTGGCTTTTTGCTGTTGTTATTCCCAATGATTATCGAACAAGGCACAACGATTGCCACCACCCTGCCAGACTACTA
>JAGXRB010000123.1 GCA_018336075.1 Bacteroidota bacterium | reverse complement strand
CAAAAATGATTTATCCGGTTACATCAGTACGCAACACACAGGCAGCTAATCTTTTACTTGTTGATGATGCACCGATGTTCATTTCATATGACATGAATTATAAGATTTACGTAACCAAACTTGATGCTTTCGGAAATTTCATCTGGAGCTATGAAAAAATTGAACTCAGCTCAACTACAGCAACATTAGGCTCTCCAAAAGGCAGATTTAATAGTGGTTTTGTTGGTTCAGACAGAATTGCAGCTGTTTGGTCAGAAAACCGTGGTGCATTCAGTCAGGCTTTTATTCAAGGTATTTCAATAAATGGGGTGATAGGTGTTGAGGTTGCTACACAAGGTGGAGTGCCGGCAGAGATTACGACTTCAGGAGGCACATTACAATTGGTTTCCAGTGTTTTTCCTTCAGTGGCCGCACAACAAGTTGAGTGGTCTATCGTGCCTGAAACCGGAAATGCAAGTGTCAGTCCAACAGGTTTGGTAACAGCTACTGAAAACGGCACTGTCACAGCAAAAGCGACCTCCGCTCAGGACAACACTGTTTTAGGATCAATTCAGATTACAATTTCAGGACAGGCATTAATGACTCCGATTGTTCAAACAACGGCCGCCACAGATATTCATTTGAATTCTGCCACACTTAATGCAATGGTGAATGCCAATAACAGCACTACAAGTGTATCATTTGAATGGGGTCTTTCAGAAACTTATGGAAACTTAATATCTGCTGTTCCAGGCGAAGTTTCAGGTAATGCCGATATACCAGTTTATGCAGATTTAGCAGACCTTCAACCAGGTCAAACATATCATTTCAGGGTTGTAGCAACAAATAATGCCGGAACAACTTTAGGAGGAAATCAAACTTTCACTACAATTTGTCTGATGCCGGGTTCAATTGGAAATATTTCAGGCGATCAGAATATTTGTAACAATTCAACCGGACTTGTATATAGTGTTGAGTCCTTTCAAAATGCAACTTCTTATGTTTGGACATTGCCGGAAGGTTTCACAATAACGGGTGGAAATAATACCAATGCAGTTACAGTAGATATTTCTGAAACTGCACAAAACGGTTCAATTTCTGTTTATGCCACCGACGGAAACTGCATAAGTGAAACATCATCACCATTGGAAATTACTATAAATGAGGCACCAGATGCAGCTGTCATATCTGCTGTTGGAACAACATTAACAAGTAGTGTTGCCCAAGGAAATCAATGGTTTTTTAATGGAGAAATAATTCCGGATGCTACAGGACAGGTTCATGTTGCTCTGGCAAATGGCAATTATCATGTTGTTGTTACTTTGAATGGCTGCAGTTCTGTACCATCGAATATTGTTAATGTTGTTTCTGTTTCAATCAAAGACAATGAGCTGGCAAATTCATTCCAGATTTTCCCGAATCCAAATCATGGCATATTTGAGATCAGTATAAATCTTGAAAATGATAAAATCTATGCGCTGGAAATCTTTGATAGTTTTGGAAAACTTGTTTCAGTTGAGACCAATCTGTCTGCAAACAATCTGACAAATAAAAGACTAGATCTCACAATGTTGAATTCAGGGGTTTACTGGCTTGTATTGAAAAGCACTGATGAATCAGTTTCAAAGAAGGTTATCATAAGAAAATAGACATTTTTGCAGTACCTAAAACACTCATAATAAATGGGATAAAAAGTTTGAAGGCTTTTTATCCCATTTTTTAGTTAAACAAACTCAATAATCTAAAAATTCACCAAATAAAACCTGCAAATAGGCTTTTCCCTCCAGCAGAATTTCTGCCTCCTTTTCAGATGGCAACTGCTTTTGGTGATAACGATCAGCAAATTTGTCCCAAACAAAATGACCTTCATCTCTTTTCCAACCCAATCCTTCGTTAAGTTCAAAAAATGCAAAAGGTTTATAATAGGGATTGAAAACATCCTTGCTCCAGAAATAAGCATCCGCGCTCATTCCCAGTTGCTTCAACAATGTGGTGGTAATATCGGTGTTGCCACAAATTAAATCAAAAGTTGAACCCATAAGTGAATCTTTTAAAGCAGGACCATAAAGTAGAAGTGGGATCTTATGGTATTCAAAACTCTCCAACGGGTGATTTCGGTAGGTGTTTTTGCTATGATCAGCCATGATTAAAAACAGTGTGTTATCAAACCAGGACTCTTGCTTTACTTTTTCAAAGAATGCGCCGAGGGCTTTATCTGTATAATGGGCAGAATTCACAAACTCTTTCTCCAAAAGCGGCCAATGAATGCTGTGTTCCATTGGAAAGTCATAGGGCGCATGTGAGCTTAAGGTAAAAACCGTGCTAAAAAAGGGCTCCGGATGTTTAGAAAGTTCTTCTGCATAATATGGCAATAAAACCCCATCATGAACCCCAAGTTTTCCACGAATCATAGAAGAAGGAAGATCTTTCCCTTCAACAATATTATCTAATTCATTATAAATGAGATACGATAAAATATTTCCATAATTAAGCTGTCCGCCAAAATAAAAACCAGTAAAATAACCCTGCTCTTTCAGGTCTTTTGAAAAAGAAGGCAATGCAGCATACTTTTCAGGATGATTGGTGATGGTTGTTATCGGAATTCCAGGTAAACCGGCATAAATAGAACCCATTGCCTGTTGCGAGCGATTGGCGTTGGCATAGAAATTTATAAACAACAATCCTTCTTTTTCCAACTCCCTGAAATGTGGCGTGATGCCTGGTTCACCTCCAAGGGACTCAATCAAATCAGCTGAGAAGCTTTCGATAAGGACTATAACGATATTTGGTTTTGATATTTTTAAAATGCTGACTGTAGTGTCTTTTTCAACCAAATGAATTTTCTTAACAATAGCCAATGCATCAGCATCAGGCATGGTTTTAAAAATATTTTCCTTATCAAAACTCATGGTGTTGAGCAGATTTACACCCATATTATACAGCGGATTCACAGCAGTCAGATTAAGAATGTTGTGCTTGCTAAAATATGCTGAACTTGTACTTACTGGAATCGCACTCAATCCACCACGAGCGCCAAAAAATAAAACAGGCAACGAAATCATTGCTGCAAAAACTGGTTTTAAGCCCAAACCCGACATAGCTCTTCTTTCAGGCGAAAACAATTTAAGGTATCCCCAAAATGATATTCCAAAAGTAAAAACCCAAAGAAAAAGCAAAAGGGAAAATTCTGCTGTTGATGCAGAATTGAAAATCTCACTTGGGTTCTTCAGATATGCCAATGCCTTGTATGAAAGTTTCGTTTTCCATTCTGCATAAAGGCCAAGCTCGGCACTTGCTATCAAACTATAGATGACAAGAATTATCAGCGTGTAAATGTTAATCATCTTTAACGGCCATTGTTTAGCAGTAAAGAATGAAATCAAAAGCAATAAATACGGAAGAAAAACTAAATAAGCTGCGGTCGAAAAATCAAGCTTCAGCGCATAAAAAAACACACTGATCACCTCATTAAATGAAATGCCATCTGCAACAATAAGATGCTTGTAGTATATCAGAAAAATAGCACGCTCGAGTGCGAAAAACAACATCCAAAATGCAAGCAACTTAAAAAGAGTAACGAAAAAATAACGCATTTTTAAAAAAATATCTGCAAAAATAAGCTTTATGACTGATTGAGATCTGTAAATACAACAAATTCAAACTAAATCTAATTTTGATGTGCAAAGGATTTTTTGTTGATTATGAATTCATTATCTCTTTGAGTCTTGTACATACGGGACTGTGATTCTTTCCGTAACTTCATGACATCATTTACCTGATGTTAATCTTTGATCAGACTTACATGAAAAAAGCAAAAACCAATCCATTGGCTGGAATTGTCTAATTTTGCAGGCAGATTGAAATTTCAACCCTAAAAATCAAATTTTACGATGTCAGTTAAAGAAAATCTTGCGTCTGTCCTTCAAACAATTCCTCCACATGTAAAATTCGTAGCAGTTTCGAAAACAATGCCCAATGAAGCGATTATGGAAGCTTTTGATGCCGGGCAAAGGCATTTTGGAGAAAATAAAGCTCAGGAAATCATTAGAAAACAGCAGGAACTTCCTTCAGATATTCAATGGCACTTTATCGGACATTTACAGACCAACAAAGTGAAATTTATTGCACCTTTCGTCGATCTGATTGAGTCAGTTGACAGTCTAAAACTTTTGAGAGAAATCAATAAACAAGGCGAAAAAGCGGAAAGAATTGTTCCCTGTCTCCTTCAGTTTCATATCGCTGAGGAAGAAACCAAATTCGGCCTCGATCTTTCAGAAGCAAAAGAACTTATCGATGCAATCGAAAAAGAACAGATGCAAAATATTCAAATAAAGGGAGTTATGGGAATGGCAACCTTTACAGAAAACGAAGATCAGGTTAGAAAAGAATTCAAACAACTTAAAAAGTATTTTGAAATCATTAAAGCCGAACATTTTCAGGATAAAGATGGTTTTAAGGAAATCTCAATGGGTATGTCGGGAGATTACCTCATAGCGATTGAAGAAGGCTCGACCATAGTGCGCATAGGGAGCAGTATTTTCGGAGAACGGAATTACTCAAAATGACATTAAAATTCATAAAACTGTCCTGAACTTAAAAATGGAACTTATTTATATTCTCTTTATCGTTGGATTTGTGCTGCTGATTTTAGGCGCCAATTGGCTGGTTGATGGTGCTGTTTCTCTCGGAATAAGGGCAAATCTGTCGTCAATGGTGATTGGGCTGACGGTGGTTGCATTTGGCACTTCGCTTCCTGAATTGGTCATCAATGTTTTTGCATCTCTGAAAGGCAGCAGCGATCTGGCGGTAGGCAATGTGCTGGGCAGCAACATCATGAACATCTTTCTGATTTTAGGTGTCACTGCTGTAATTTTTCCAATGAATATTGAAAAGATATCCGTTCAACGTGATTTACCTATCGGCGTTTTTGCAATCCTGTTTTTTGCACTTGCTGCAAACGGCTATCTTATTGGCCTTCCCAAAATACTGACCCGCATTGATGGAATCATCCTTTTAATCATGTTTGGCTTGTACATTTTCCTTACTTTACGCACTGGCAAACCTATCGATGCGGATAGCATGATAGATAAAAAGCAGCCGGATTCTGTTCCGAAAACAATTCTTTTATTGACAGCTGGTCTGCTAGGCCTCTATTTTGGAGGCGAATGGGTTTCAGAAGGCGCTTTGGCAGTTGCTGCTGCATTAGGACTCAGTGAATCTGCTGTAGGGCTAACAATTGTGGCTGCCGCTACTTCATTGCCTGAACTTGCAACCGGCGTTGTTGCCGCGCTCAAAAAGAATGTTGGAATAGTAATGGGCAATGTGCTTGGTTCGAATATCATCAATATTTTTGTGGTTTTGGGTACCAGTGCAATTATTTTCCCTTTGAAATTCGATGTGAAAATGAATGCAGAAGTTGCGATGGTTTTAATTGCAAATCTTGCACTACTTGCGCTTATTTATATTGGAAAAGGACTCCACCTCTCAAGAAGAGAAGGAATCCTTTTGCTGATAATTTATGTAATGTTTGTATTCTATTCGATCAATTACAATTAGTTTCCAATAGGATAAGCGAGTGGAGCATCTGGTCCGATTGGCCAGCCAAATGTCATCCATAAAATTAATAAAACTGTCCAAACTATTGTAAAAACGAAGGTATAAGGCAACATCACAGAAATGATTGTTCCAATACCTGCTTTTTTGTCATATTTCTGCATAAATGCCACAATAAGCGCAAAGTATGACATCATTGGTGAAATTATATTTGTCACAGAATCACCAATGCGATAGACTACCTGAGTAAGTTCGGGACTGTAACCAAGCAGCATAAACATTGGAATAAAAACCGGCGCCATAATGGTCCATTTTGCAGAAGCACTTCCCATGACCAGGTTAATTAAACCAGTGAGAATAATAAAACCTACCATAAGTGGAATGCTGCCCAATCCGGAAGATTGCAATATTCCGGCACCTTCAATGGCAAAAATGAGTCCCAAATTAGTCCATCTGAAATAAGCTACAAACTGTGCTGCAAAAAACACAAGAACAATGTAGGTTCCCATTGTTTCCATGGATTTTCCCATGCCTTTCATCACGTCGGAATCATTCTTTATTGTTCCGGCACCAATGCCATAGGCTATTCCCATCAGAGCTGCCGAAATAAATAATATTGCTACAATTCCACTCATAAAAGGTGAATGAAGCAAACTTCCTGTTGATGGATCACGCAAAAACCCATTTGACGGAAGCGTTCCGAGCAATAAAATCACACCAAAAATTATGGCTGTTACCAATGCATACCACAAGCCTTTCCTCTCAGCACTGTTCAACTTCTTAATTTCTTCAGGCACTGCATCACCTGTATACCTCCCCAACCTTGGCTCCACAATCTTCTCGGTAACCCATGTACCCGCAAAAGCAATAAAAAATGTTGATACAAAAAGAAAATAATAGTTGGCTGCCGGATTGACCATATAATTCATGTCGATGATATGCGCTGCCTCCTGCGATAAACCTGCAAGCAAAGGATCGATAGTTCCAAGCAATAAATTAGCACTGTAACCGCCCGAAACACCGGCAAAGGCTGCAGCCATGCCAGCAATCGGATGACGGCCTACGGCCAGAAAAATAATCGCACTCAGTGGAATCAGCAAAACGTAACCTACTTCACTTGCCGTGTTGGACATAATTCCCGAAAATACAATAACAAATGTTAGTATTTTT
>JAGXRB010000122.1 GCA_018336075.1 Bacteroidota bacterium | reverse complement strand
AAATGGGTGGCCGACAGAATGCCGACAAAAGCGAAGATGAAAAATGGCTTCATGCGATTGATTTTGCGATTGCAAACGGCATCACACATATTGATACCGCTGCCATTTATGGCGCAGGTCATGCCGAAAAACTCGTGGGAGAGGTCATCAAAAACCACGACCGCAGTAAACTTTTTATCACAACAAAAGTGTCGGGAGACACACTGCAGTTCAATGATGTTTTGCGCTCTGCCGCTGCCAGTCGCAAAAGGCTTGGAATAGATCAGATCGACCTCTTTTTGCTGCACTGGCCCAATGCAAGAGTTCCTTTGTCGCAGACGATGAGTGCCATCAACAAGCTTTTGGAAGACGGAACAATCCGATATTTTGGTTTGAGTAATTTTCCTGTGAAGCTTATCAGTGAAGTAGCTTTTTATACCGATGCACCCATCATCACAAATCAGGTGGAGTACAATCTTTTTACGCGCAATAAAGCAAGCTACAATCAGAATATTGAATCCGAAGTAATTCCGTACTGCCACAAAAAAGGCATCAGCATTACAGCATGGCGTCCGGTGCTAAAAGGCGATGCAAACGTACTCACGCATCCTATGGTACAATCTTTGGCCGAGAAATACAACAAAACAGCTTTTCAGATTGCCCTCAACTGGCTGATCAGTAAACCACTGATGCTTGCCATACCAAAAATGACCAGCGAAGCGCATATTCTTGAGAATATCGAAGCAGTAAAATTCAAAATGGAAGTTAAGGAATTGCTGGCTTTGGATAACATATCAGAAACAGACGCCTGATCTTTGATTTCAGCATTGACTTTAAGAAAAATCCGGATTCAAAAAATGAAATAACTCACTGATATAAAGCGTATTGACGGAAATATTAGGTGCATGACTTTAACAACAAAAGAAAAAACAATTAACAACCTACCAGAAAGTTATTTTCAGCAATACTACTATTCCTGGTGATTCGGGTTTCTAAAAAAAAGAAGAAAGCGATTAAGCTGCAATGCTTATAATATCCTACCGATAATCGGGACGAATTATTTCAAGGACTTTTTTATCAGCATCGGCATTTACCATGTATATTGTAAATGAATCAGAACTTTACTCCAAGATCAAGCATGATAAACCTTCCCGGACCGACCGCACCTTTGCTCTCATAGATTTTTTTATCAAGCAGATTCTGAATGCTGAGGGAGGCTGTAAGTATTTTGTAAAATTCACGTTGAACTTTCATGTCAAGTGTGAACGCTGCAGGATATTTTTCTGTAAGAAGAATATCATCTGTAATATTCTGATCATTGATAAACATTTCTCCGACATATCGTCCTGTAATACTGCAATCGGCTATAGCTGAACGTATCAGCGCCCCTGCTGAAAAAGAATGTACAGGCACATCAGTCAGGAATTTTCCTGTCAGATCAATATTTTCGGCTTTACTGATGGGTTCATAATTCGAAATTATAGATTCATTCCATGCATAAGCCCCAAAAAAATTCAAGTAATCAAGCGGTGATAATGTCATATTCATTTCAAAGCCATATATCCTGACATCTGAAATATTGGCTCTGATCATAATTGGCCGGTTGCCAAAACCCATATCTATGCTATCTCCTGTTGAAACATAATAAAGAAAATCGCGACCTATAGAATTGTAAGCACTTAAACTGATTTTTGCCCACTCGGCAGGCTTATAGTCTCCGCCGATTTCCAGGTTATGCAGATGTTCAGGGTTCAGCTGAGGGTTTGCCACTTTGAAACCACCGCGTATTCGTCCCGAACGACAAAGATCATCAAGTACTGAAGGTCTGAATCCTTTGCTGTAGCCGGCATAGATACGAAGGTCATCATTTGGAGTGTATTGAATTGAAAGACGTGGACTTACAGCGCCCCAGGTCTGATTGCTCAGGTTTGAAAACTGATAATCCTGCATAAAGTCTGTCTCAGATGAAGGCTGAAGGATTGTAAATGCACCCTGATAGAATGTTGAATTATCATATCGCAGCCCAGAAATAATAGTGATTCTATTATTAAAAAGACGTAAAAAGTCCTGAATATAAAAAGCGTAGAAATCCATTTTACCTCTGTTGTCCACTTGATCCGTTGAAGTGAAATAGATATCGGAAGCATTCACAGAGCCTTTTCTGACATCAAAGCCTGCTGATAAGGTATGGTTTCTGAATGTCCTGTGTACCCCTGTAAGTAATCCATAGTCAACGCGCTTTGAAATAACATCATACCAGGTGTAATCGTCTTTCAGCCATTCACTTACACGCTTGTATTTTTCTGCCATATAAAACAAGGAAGCGTTCCAGTTCCAGTGGGTGTTTTTACCCGACAAACTTGCTCTTACGCTGTAGGTGTCGTGGTCGGTTGTATTTCCATAAGGTTGATATACTTTTTCTCCGGTTCCCCTTCTGTCATCATAGAAAGTGAAGTTGATGCCGGCAGAAAATTTTTCTGAACGACTATAGCCTGCTATCATGTTAAGAACCTTTTCGTCAAAGTTGGATTTTATGATATGTGGATTTGAGATTCTGTCAGCATAAGACTGCACAATGTATCCATCACTTTTTCGGTACAAACCTGAAGCAGCCCAGTAGTACCCTATTTTTGGAACGCCTCCGATACTTCCTTTTATTCCTCTTGTATTATATGTTCCATAAGAGGTAGTTAAGTTTCCTTCAAATTTTTTTGTTGGTTTTTTTGAAACTATGTTAATGATTCCACCCATTGCATTGCCACCGTAAAGAGACGAACCCGGCCCTTTCATCACTTCAATTTTTTCAATATCTCCGGTCGAAATGAGATTCCAGTTGACAGAACCTCCGTCTGATTTATTCACAGGTACGCCATCCAGCAGCACAAGCGTCCGGGCTTGCTCCTTCCCACTCACACCTCTCATCGAAACAGTTGCTTTATGGGAAAACAACCCAAAAGTGCGTGATGTCTGAACTCCAGGTAAGAAAGCAATTACTTCATCAACAGAATTGTTGTTGATCAAACGGAGTTTTTCTGCCGTAATCATTTCAATTCTGCCTGGTATATCCATAATGAGGTTCTCTGTGCGCGTTCCAACAACAATCACTTCATCAAGCAGTTTTTGGTCTTCAGACATGCTGATCTTTAGAAATTGGTTATTATGTTTGAAAACAACGGTGATTTCCTGTTTTATAAACCCAATTGCGCTGACTATAACTCTTAAACTGTCCTCCCGAATGTCTGAGACATTGAATTCACCTGATGCATTTGCTGCAAAGGTTTGTTTTCCTATTGTAATATGTGCAGACGGTATTGGCTGTCCGGTTGCTTCTTCTGTCACAATTCCGGAAAGTGTGTTTTGCGCCAAAAGGTTGAAACTGAGGCAAAGTATTGTAATGATTAAACTTAAAATCCGCATGTGCGTTTATTGTTGAATTTTTATTTCCATTTCCATATATCCAGATGTTGTTGTATCTGAATGGATCATTTTAATCATTCCATATCTGCCATCTTCAGTTTTGAAAGGAATCACACGGCCTGCATATCCATATTTGCACAAACCACTGACATTGCCCGGATTAAAGGCTGTAACCAAAAGACTGTCATTTGTGGCGCTATCAAATAAAACATTGCTGATCAATCCGTTGTCTGAGCTATAGTAATCGTATAAGGTAGAATTTCTTACGCTCCAGCTTGCGATTTCAGGATAGAAGCCTGTAACAGAAGAGCTGCCAGAATATGCAGGGCAGCAAAGGGTTGGAGACATTACACCACCTGTTTTATAAACAAAACCTACGAAATCAATCAGGTTTTCATTTCCGGCCAGGTTTTCTGATGAATAAGCAATACCTGAATGCAAGTCGAGATATTTCGGAAAAATTGTATTTTCCTGCATACCAATCCTGACCGAAGTGAAATGGAAAACAGGGCCGTATGCTGACCCTTCGCCAAGTGTAATCGTCAGTTTAACTGTTGCGGAATCTCTGTTGGCATTAAACACTCTGAAGTGCCATATTTCAATTTCAGCATTAGATTTCACAGCGTTAAAGATGAAATCAAGACCGCCACTTTCAATGTAAATTCCTTTGTCAAGTTCAGTAATGCGCTTGCCATGAACCTCTCTGAAGACACTTAGATTGGTCAATGGAGCGCTGCCTTCAGTTGCAACAATACCAAAAGAAAGCCTTCCTCCAACGGGTATAATTGCACCATCGGCTGTATAATCTCCCGATTTTAATAAAAGTAATGGTTGAATGATTTCCTTGCTGTCTTTTTGACATCCTGAAAAGAAAACAACAGCTGCGAACAAAAGCAGGATTTTACATGAAAGAATAGCAGATTTTGTCATGACGTATTGAGAAAGTGGAAGAAATGAAAAAAAATAGAAAAGTACCGGAAAAGAAACGGCTTTCCGGTACCTTAATGCAATTGGTTGACTTACTTTATCTTATACTCAAACTCCATGAATCCGGAAGCACCCTGAGCCACATCTGTAACTTTGAAAATGCCATAAATGCCACCGGCTGTTTTGAAGGCATAAATGTCACCAATTTTCATGTCCTTCTTTTTTCTGTTTCCGCTTGTGATGCTTTCATCAAAATATCCCGGAATAACAGCATCACCATCTTTCAGCTGATCGAATTGTGCTGAAGTTATCTCAGTTGCCGGATCAGTAAAATAAGTTTGGTTGGTAGTAGTCCAGTTTTCGGGGGAAGAATCTCCGGTAAAGATCCCATTGATGCCCGTTCCAGGTGCTGCAACAGCGATGTTATTGCCACCAGCTTCTTCATAAAAACAAAGGATGTCAATTTTTCCCTGATTGGTGAAAGCATCTGCTTGTTTGTAAACGGTTTTTGTACTAACTGACAAAAAACCACCGAAACTTGCGTTAGACTGTGCACCAAGTTTGGCAATGTTCTTTTGTGGCTCCGGATCTTCGTCTTTTTTGCAGCTTGAAAAACTGAAAGACAATACCAAAAACAGAGTAATAAGTTTTAATGTGTAACTTTTCATAATTTTCTAATGGTTTATGATTCGAGTTGCAAAATTATGCATATCGATTCAAATAACAATCAGAAATTATAAATATTTTTTGAAATTGCCGGTATGCCTGTACGCTTACTCCTTCAGATATTCTAGCTTCATTAAGGATTACTTCGACTATCTATAAACAATTTCCCGTTCAACAATCTGTGTTGGCAGATCATTTTCGAAGATAACTTTTTGCACCCAGTTTCCCTGCTGATCCCATTTGTATGTAAAGTGCATTGTTCTCTGAATTTTGCCATCTGCCGAAAGATGAACCTCTTGCGAAAGATAACCTGATTTATCGTAGCTATATTGCAGCGAACGCAGCAATACACCTTCCGGGCTGAAACGATTGTTTTCGATCAACTGACCACTCTCGTTGTAGATGTATGTGAAGCGCATATTCATTGCGCCATCACTGAGATAGGTAAAATCTTCAACAACTCTGTCGAGGCTGTCATAAACGTAAACGAAAAGCTTCTCTGGAGTGCCATCAGCAGCATAACTCTGGTCTTCGAAAATGAGATCTTCTTCGTTGTACCGGTATTCAATCCAACGAATCAAAGTGCCTTCAGCACTGAGCATATCCATACGAATACGCTGGTTCTTCGAATTGTGAAAATACTTGTATTGGTTGTCAACTTCACCGGAACTATTGTATTTGATGTCAGATATTTTGTTTCCGTAATCATTAAAATTATTCAGATAGCTTAATTTAAGCGATCCTTTTTCAGGATTATCATTTACTGACTGGCTGCTGTAAACATTTTCCTTAATGGTTTTTACATTGCCTTTAAAGAGCAAATCCTTGTGTATGGTTTTTTGTCCGGTTGCATCAAAAAGGCTGATAAATAGCAGATAAGCTATTAAGATGGTGGAGATAGATTTTTTCATGTGGATTATTTCTTGCAAAAATACAGGAATAATGATGCAGCATCTCTGAAATGGTTATTGAAATAGGTTTATTTTTTAGCTACAGATTGCTTTAGAGGCCTCTACTTTTCGATATAGTTATGTCTTAATACTGCAGATGATTTACCCGGAAAACCCTTTTTCCGTTGTCAACCGAAAGATAAAAGCATTCATAGAAGCACGAAAGAAGGAGCCGTATAATCGTAGTAGTATTTCTTTTACTACTTTTGCATGCTACCGACTTTCAACTATGAAAAACTATCAACTTACTGACTGGCTTCCAACGACAAAAAAAGAAGCTGAACTGCGTGGATGGGATCAACTTGATGTTGTTCTTATCACCGGCGATGCCTATGTGGATCATCCTGCTTTTGGCGCTGCTGTTATCGGCCGCATCATCGAAAGAGAAGGATTTAAAATTGCTATAATCGCACAACCCAACTGGCAGGACGACCTGCGCGACTTCAGGAAATTCGGCAAGCCCAGACTGTTTTTCGGCGTCACTTCCGGCAATATGGACTCCATGGTGAACCATTACACCGCCAATATCCGTTTGCGTTCAAACGATGCCTACACCCCGGGCGGCAAAAGCGGTTTCAGGCCTGACTATGCCACTACCGTTTACAGCAGCATCCTGAAAAGTATTTATCCCGATGTGCCCGTTGTGCTTGGAGGCGTTGAAGCTTCATTGCGACGTGTGACACATTACGATTACTGGTCAGACAAACTGAAACCCTGCATTCTTGTCGATGCAAAAGCTGATATCGGCATCTACGGGATGGGCGAACTTGCACTGCTTGAGTTGCTGCATTCGCTTGATGAAGGTAAAAAAATCGAAGAGCTGACCAGTATCAAGCAGACTTTTTTTCTGAAAGACAAAAATGAACCTGCCGAAAAATCTGCCTGGGGCGAAATCCATCTGGCCTCACATGAAACATGCCTGAAAGATAAAAAATCCTATGCAGGAAACTTCCGTCATATCGAGCAGGAATCGAATAAAACCCATGCTGCACGCCTAGTTCAGGAAGTCGGCGATAAACGACTTTTTATCAATCCGCCCTTTCCAACTTATACCGAAGCGCAGATGGACGCGTCCTTCGACCTGCCATTTACGCGCAAACCGCACCCAAAATATGAAAAACGTGGTGAGATACCCGCTTACACCATGATTCGCCATTCGGTGAATATGCACCGCGGTTGTTTTGGCGGTTGCAGCTTCTGTACTATCTCGGCCCATCAGGGGAAATTTGTTGCAAGCCGAAGCAAGAAATCCATTTTGGCTGAAGTAGATCAGATTACGAAAATGGACGATTTCAAAGGTTATATCAGCGACCTCGGCGGTCCATCTGCAAATATGTACAAAATGAAGGGCAAACACCTTCAGATTTGCGATAACTGCAAAAGACCCAGTTGTATTTTTCCAAGTATTTGCAGTAATCTTGATACCGATCATACGCCTATGACCGA
>JAGXRB010000121.1 GCA_018336075.1 Bacteroidota bacterium | reverse complement strand
TAAATCCTGAAATGTGGTCGATGATGGCCAAAACAATGAATGAAAAACTTGGCGTAAATCCACAGGATGTTGACCATTATTTCATGACGCAGATAAACATCAACAGCATTTGGGAAACTATGGACAAGCTTGGAGTAAGTCGCGATAAAGCGCCTACAGTTATGCAGAAATATGGTTACACCGGATCAGCCTGCATCCCATTTGCGTTGCATCAAACTATCCTCAGGGGAGAAATCAAACACGGCGACTTATTGTACTTTATCGGTTCCGGTGGCGGACTAGCTTTCGCCAGCGCAGCTTTCAGATATTGATAACTTAAAAACCTACAATCGAAAAGATATGGTTTCGTCAGCACAAATAACAGGAGCTTGGATACTGATCATCGTTTATGTGGTTGGCATTCTGATACTGGTTTTTAAGGGCGCCTCAAAAACCAAGAGTATGAGCGATTATGCTTTGGGCAGCGTATTGTTTTCGCCCATCGCTGTCGGACTTTCTCTGGCAGCCTCTATGACCAGTGCAGCCACCTTTGTCATCAACCCGGGATTCATCGCCAATTACGGCATTTCAGGAGTGATTTCATACGGCATTGCGCTTCCGTTAGCGGCTGTAGTTTCACTGATAGTGCTTACAAAAAGCTTCAGGAAACACGGACAAACTGTGCGTGCACTCACACTCGCCCAATGGATTGGAGCAAGATACAACAGCAAGTCCTATGCTTTTTTTATGGGAATTCTGGCACTTTTGCTGATGACCTTTATTGTTCTGATTGTTGTTGCACTCACCAAAGTTATTGCCACCGCCCTTCAGATGAATGACGTAGGCGTGATGATAGCCATTGTGGTTTTCGTTTTTGGATATATGATGTTTGGAGGAGCCAATTCGATGGTTTATACCAACACCATTCAGGCAGGAATTATGATTATTGTGGCCGTAATCCTTCTTACAAGCGGCTACAGTCATTTCAGCGGCGGCATCAGTGCATTCATGGGAAAGCTTGCAGCAGTTGACCTTAATCTGGTGAAAACAACAAATCCCGGAAGTCTTTTATTCAGAGACTTTTATGAGATACTTTTTGCACAGATTGTTGTAGGAATTGCTATTGTTGTGCAGCCACATATCATTACAAAATCGCTGCTTTTGAAACGCGAAAGTGACGTAAACAAGTTCCTTGTAACAGCTGTAATAGCAGAATTACTGTTTTTTGCTGTTGTTATTGCCGGCCTATACGCACGCCTTACCTTCCCCGATCTGAGTGTTGACGGGAAACCACTGCCCAATGATGGTATTATTCCGGCATATGTAGTCAAAATCTTTGCCGACGGGCCATTGGCTATCATTGTAGGGCTTTTTGTAATTCTCGGGCTTATTTCGGCCGGGATGTCAACCCTTGAAGGACTCATACAATCTGTGTCAACCACAATCACTTCCGATCTGCTAAAACCCCTTTTCGGAAAACAACTTAACAATGAATCAAAACTTATTGCAGTGAACAAAGCTTCGATTGTGTTGATGGGACTTGTAACGATTTACCTTTCATATGGTCAGTTGATGCAGCCAAAACTCAGCGTTGGCATCTTTGCGCAAAATGGCGTTTATGCCTATTTCAGTGCTGCATTTATTCCGGTCATCTTTGGAATCTACGTGAAAAATATCAAGGCCTCGGTGCCTATGATTGCTTCAATAACAGCCATTATAGTGCATTTTTCCGTATACTATCTTTTGCCGATTGCGGTAAGTAATTATGGATGGGATCTTGGATTTTTCACCAAATTTGTTCAGGGAAATGTAAGAAATCCAGCCATTGCATCATCAACAGCCATTGTTTTTTCAACCATCGCAGGCATTATCGCCTGGAGGCTTCAACTTAAAAAAGAGAACGTATGATCAAGATATTTGACTGGGCCGGAAAATGGGCTGAATACAAAGCAGAAGCCGCAGCGCTTGCCGAATATGAAACAGGCCGGACTTTAAGTTGGTCGCAGCTTAACAATCTTGCTTGCTACACTGCCGGATGGCTAAAAAATGAATTTGGTATTGGAAAAGGCGACCGTATAGCAATATTTGCAGAAAACAGTCTGGAGTTATCTGTACTTTTTGCTGCAGCTCAAAAAACAGGCATTGTATTGGTGCCACTGAACTTCAGGCTTACAAGCTCGGAAATTGATTATCTCATCGGAAACTGCGAACCTAAAGCCGTAATGGCTGAACATAAGTTTGCTGATAACCTTACAAGTAGTTTACATTATCAGCAAACCACCATCAAGATCAGCATCGAAGATATTGCTCTAAAAAATGATGCGGTTCTTGCTTCAGATGTTGTATACACTTTTAAAAATGAAGCACTTGAAGAAGATCATCCTGTCTTTCTCATCTATACTTCAGGAACCACTGCTTTTCCAAAAGGGAGCATTTATACCCATAAAATGCTTTTCTGGAACAGCGTCAACACCCAACTAAGGCTGAATCTTACTGCAGATGATCGCTCAATCAATTGTGCCCCTTCATTCCATACCGGAGGCTGGAATGTGCTGCTGACGCCATTCTTGCACCATGGCGCTTTCACGCTGCTGATGCGGAAATTTGAGCCAAAAGAAGTACTTCAGGCACTGGAAGACTACAAAATGACCATTTGGTGGGCTGTTCCTACAATGCTGAAAATGATGGCAGATGAAACTGTTTTTGAAACAGTAAAACTCGACAAACTGCGCTATTTTATTGTTGGCGGAGAGGCAATGCCTATCCCTCTGATTGAACTCTGGCACAAAAAAGGAATACTTATCAGACAAGGATATGGACTCACTGAAGTTGGCCCCAACGTGACTTCACTCAACCATGAGGATGCTATAAGAAAGCAAGGTTCTATCGGAAAACCCAACTTCTATTATGAAATCAGAATTGTAGATGAAAACGGTAATGATGTATCTGAAGACAAGGCAGGCGAACTGCTTTTGAAAGGTCCTACAGTCACACCCGGCTATTGGAATAATGAAGAAGCAACACATGACAATATCATCGATGGATGGTTTCATACAGGCGACCTCGTAAAAAGAGATGAAGAAGGGTTTATTTATGTGGTCGACCGCTTGAAAAATATGTATATCTCAGGTGCTGAAAACGTTTATCCGGCTGAGGTAGAGTTTCAGCTCAGAAAACATCCATCAATTGACAATGTAGCAATTATTGGCGTTCCTGACGAAAAATGGGGTGAATCCGGAATGGCATTCATCAGCCTGAAAGCCGGAGAAAAACTAACGGCAGCAGAGGTTACAGCATTCTGCACCGATAAACTTGCCAAATACAAAATACCTAAGCATATTCGTTTTTTGGATGAACTTCCAAAAAACGATGCCGGTAAAACAGACAAAAAGAAATTAAAAAGTTTGACGCAACCAAAAGCATCACATTAACATCAATATTTTAGTATTATTAACCTAAATTTTAATTTATCATGAAAACAAATCTTTTCAGGCTTATGGCCATCCTGCTCGGAATGAGCGTTTTAGTAAGTGCATGTAAAAAAGATGATCCGGGTGTAGCCGCAACTATCCTCGAATTAACCGTTACCGATGACAACACTGAGGCTACTGTAGTTTTCAGTGAAGCCGTATACAAAAACAGTGACAAGACAGGTGCCCTCGACCAGAATTCTTTTACAGTAACAATCACAGGTGGAACAGCAACCATTGCAAGTTTTGAAGTAACGCATACAGCCGGAACAGCTTCTGCATTGCTTAAACTTACGCTGAATGGGGTTGTAAACGGACAGGAAACCTTAAATGTTGCTCCAAAAACAGGCAGCAGTATTTACAGTGCCTCAGGCGGTGCTACGCCAACAACTGAAGTAAAAACCAAGGTGTTGAAGGAGACAGGCATCATTGGCCGCTGGTACTCTTCAGGTGCCAATGTTGCCCCTATTTTAATATCACTTGGTATTGATTCTGTTTATGCTGATTTCAAAGTCAATGGCTCATATGAAGTAAAATCCTTTGCAAGTGGTTCGCAAACTACACTCACCGGAAATTACCAGCAATCGAAATCAACCAATGGCAACATCTGGAACATTACAGTGAATCAAGGACAGCCTTCAAGTTTGACAAGTGTTGGTATTTTTGAAGTTACCGGTGGTGCCACTGTAACAATGAAATATGAAATTGCACAGACAGATCCGCAGATACCCGGCGTAACTCCACCAACAGCAGCTGCTGGCTTCGGAAGCACAAGCGGCGGCGCTTATGGTAACATGATTGTACAAAACTACATTAAACTTCCATAAACTTTTTCCGGGGGGAGAAGCACATTTCAGAAGCTGCAGCGGAACACCATTCCGCTGCCTTCTGTTTGTTTCAAACTTCTGTAATCAGAAAATCTGATTTTCCTTTTATGAAATTAAAGGCAATGCTTTTTCAGGTTTCACAACCAGGCATTTCTGTGTAAAACATTCCTTCAACAACAAAATTCTTTTCATCATGAAGAAATTTTACCTTTTGTACTTTTTTCTGTTCGTTATAATACACCACACCACTATGGGACAAAACCCCGGTGTAAGCTATTTTCAACAGGAGATTCCACAAAAAGCCAACAAAGAATTTCAGTTTCTGGCGTTCTTCATTAATCAGGGAGTCACCTCGAACTTCTACCCTACCAACGAATTTTTACGTGGGCAGGTAGTAGGGCGGCTTTTTGGAGCAAACTCAACAACAACCTCTGATACAGCGACTTCCATGTATGTTGAGCAGCGAATCATCCCCTTTTTCATCTACCAGCCAAGCCTCTTCGATGGAAAAGCAATCCTCCGCGTTTCTATGGAAATCGACTGGACATGGGGCGATGCATCTTATGGCGTTGGTGGAAACCTTGGCAGTGCCATCTCAGCTGACCAGGTAAATATTCAGACACAAAATGTGGAACTCGAGCTCCTTCCCTGGAAAGGCTGGGCCATAAATCTTGGTCTGCAGCGCATGTTCGATACACCTTACAATCCTTACCGGACGCTGTTCGATAAAATGGCTAACAGTGGCTACCGCCTGTCCTACTTCGGCACAGATGCAGTGGGTGTCACAGTGCGTCACGACAGGGATTTTGGCCGTTATAAGTTTGGCTTTTTCAAGTTTTATGAAAACGATATCTTCCGCGATGACGATGTGAATATGTTCGAGTTCATGGCCGACAGAAGCATTTCTCCACTATGGAAAGTGGGCGCTTCTGTGAACTATGTGCGCGACAGGTCTGCAGGAAAAGGTGGCGTTTCCATTCTTGGCCAGGGCCTGAACTCTTTGCTGAACGATCATAATGGCACTTTCAAATTTAAATTTGGACCAAACCCTTATAAAGCAGACATTGTTTGGCTTGGAACCTTTTTCAGCCGCAATCTGGATATGATGGCTGATCCATTTTCACTTTCAGGCTTTTTCAATTACAATCTTGGTTCAGCTGATGTGCTGAAATCGGCTGATTGGGAGAAAGCAGCTGATATTGGGGGTTTTGCTGCCAATCTGAAAGCGATGTACCGCTACGGTCAAACCACTGACGATCATGTAAAAGTTGATCTGATTTATACTTCCGGCGACGAAGACGGTTTGCTGGACAAAAAGTATTCAGGTGTTATGACTGCAAATACCTGGGGTGCTCCCGGCGCAATCTTTATCAGCTCAGGCGCCTATATCCTCATGCCTCATGGCAATGTCGTGAACCGGTACACACCTGCCGTTGCCGACCTGTCAAACATGGGATACGGTTTAAGTGCCGCAACAATGACACTTTCGAAAGGAATTGTCCCTTACCGCCTCATTGCACGTGTCGGTGGCGCACTGGCTTTCAGCAATACTGAACCACTGGCTGGAGGCAAGCATATTGGAACAGAAGCAAATATGGCTTTGATTTACAATATTGGCACCTATATGAGTCTGGAATGGCACACTGCACATATGTGGCTTGGAAAATTCTACGACAGTGCCGACGATCGTTTCAGTGCAGCTGTGAATGGCGGAAAATATGGCGAGCGACCGGTTAATCCCTGGACCAGCTTCCTTGTAATGAAATGGTTAATGTTCTGATTAAATCCTTTTAAAAGAGAAATATTATGAATACGAACCATACTTTTTCAAAGAAAATGAAGACTGAAAAAATTACCATCCTACGTAAAATGATACTGTTGGCTTTTGCACTTATCATGCTTGCTGGCTTCAGTCAATGTAAATCATCAGAAGTGAATACCATGCAGACCAAACGCATAAATCCCTATGGCAACCTGCCTTCTTATGCATCCTTTGATGAGATTCCTTATCCATATGAGGTGAAAAAAGTGCATGTTGACGAAGATACGCAAATTGCCTATGTTGAGGAAGGTGCAGGCGAGGAAACTATAATTTTTATCCATGGACTTGGAAGTTATCTTCCTGCATGGAAAAAAAATATTGAAGGGCTCAGCAGCGATTTCCGCTGCATTGCAATCGATCTTCCCGGTTACGGAAAATCTTCGAAACTACCGCATTCAGGATTAATGACTTACTACGCACAAACTGTAAGTCAGTTTATGGAAAAGCTCGGCATCAAAGAGGCTTATATCGCTGGGCACAGCATGGGCGGTCAAATAGCAATGGTGATGTCGCTGTACCATTCTGACAAAGTGAAAGGCTTGATTCTGGCAGCTCCTGCAGGATTTGAAACTTTTACCAAAGGCCAGAAACAGTGGTTTCGAAATGTGATGACACTGGATGGCGTAATGAGAACGCAGGTAGATGATATTCAAAACAATCTTTACTACAACTTCTACCGGATGCCCGAAGATGCAGAATTCATGATCACAGACCGCATATCGATGCGAAAAGCAAAAGATTTTGAAGCCTACAGCTATGCTGTGGTTCAATCAGTAAATGGCATGGTGGATGAGCCTGTTTTAGCGCATCTGGAGAAAGTATCAAAACCTACGCTGATAATCTTTGGAGAAAATGACAACTTAATTCCAAACAGATTTCTTAATCCCGGATTTACCAAAACCATTGCTGAATCCGGACATAAAATGATCAAAAACAGCAAATTGGTTATGCTGCCAAAGACAGGTCACTTCCTTCAGTTTGAAAATCCAGACGGCTTTAATCAAGCTGTTAAAGATTTTTTAATGAATAAATAGTTGAATTTCGACTTCAGAATTCGTATATTTGGCCTTTAAAGCTAAAAAATTTGTTTTCATAAATTATTTTTTGGTTAGTGAGCAGGGTATCCGTGGTTGGGTACCCTTTTTTTTGGGCTTCTATCAAGTCCAGTATTGCCGTTTCAGAAAAACTGATTGAAAGAAAAACGCTGAGATTATTGAATTATTTCCGGCAGAAAATCTCATTAAATAAAAATCCTCACAAAGAGCACCCATTTTTTCAGATATAAATTTGAGTGATATTATTTAACAATGTGAAATAAATAACAAAAAGCTTGTTTTTTTTTAACTACAACACTACTTTTGTTGCCTTATGCCAAACTAAGAGCAAAAACGAAAATGAAACATCTGCCGCACAAAACCATTGAACGACTCAGCCAATACAGGCGAGCTCTTTTAATTTGCCTTGAAAAAGGACAAACACATATTTATTCGCACGAAATAGCAACAATACAGCACATTACTGCTGTGCAGGTGCGCCGTGATCTGATGCTTATCGGATATACCGGAACACTACGCAAAGGATACAATGTCAAGGAGTTGATTGAATTAATCGGCGAGATCATCGACTCCAGCGAAGGCATCAACGTAGCTATTATAGGAATGGGAAACCTAGGACGTGCTTTGATCAATTATTTTGCAGGCAAGCGCTCACATTTGAAAATTGTTGCCAGCTTCGACATCAATCCCGATAAAATTGGCAACACTATGTCTGGCGTACCTTGCTATGGAACGGATGAAATGTCAAAGGTGATTGCCGAAAAGGACATCAAAGTTGGCATTATGACTGTGCCTGCTGAGTTTGCTTCACAAACAGCTGATCTATTGGTAAAGGCAGGTATCCGCGGCATTTTGAATTATACCCCCAAACCTGTCAACGTTCCGAAATACGTTTATCTTGAAGAATATGATATGATTACCTCTCTTGAGAAGGTCGCATTTTATGTTAAACTTCAGGAGCTGGAATAAGTATTTAACAGATTTTACATAATTCAAAAGGCTGAAAACCAATTGGTTTTCAGCCTTTTTCCGTTCAAATAATTCAATAAAACGATAAAAAATATTCTATACAATTGTGATGCGGGTTCCACTGCCATCAACTCCAAGCATCGTAGATTCAAGGATGATCGCGTCTTTTCCGCTTCTTTCAACGAAATTGATTGCAGCCCTGATCT
>JAGXRB010000120.1 GCA_018336075.1 Bacteroidota bacterium | reverse complement strand
ATTCCATGTTTTGCGGCATACGATATCCATTGTTATCGTCAAAGTACCGGTCAATGCGCAATAACTCCCTGTCAGCAGGGATTTTCTTCGTTTTTCCAATGATCCTGACAAAATACTCGCGTGTCATTCTCGATGGATCAATTATTTCGGTCATAATCTGATATCCCTGAAGCACACTCCAAGGGATAAAAAACAGCAATACCAGTCCTGCAAAGATTTTTAGAACAACAGATCTTTTAAGCAAAATGAACGAGATGAAGGCAGCCAAAGGAAGCGCAAGCAAGGCATACGACTGAATGAAAGCACGCCATCCATAGCTGATAAGACTTGTGAAAGAGGCTAAAAGAAAAATATTTAACAAAAGATGCACCGTAATGGCAAGACTTACTGATTTATGCTTTTTCCATAAAGGAAGCAGACCAACAATAGAAAAAATCATCAAAGGTGCATAAATGAACCATCCTTTTTGAAAACTGAACAGCACCCAGGCAAAGCGGGGGTTTGAAAAATTGAAACCTGATTGGGGATCATTATAGGTGCTTAGAAAAAATTTACCGGTATAAACATAATAGTATAGCAGCTGTGGCAAACCAGCCAGAAAAGTAAAAAACACCAAAATAATTACATGCAGATAATGCTTCCGTATGAACAAAAGCTTTTTTTGCAGACTTTCCTTATCATATATATTCCAAAGCAATGGCACAAAAACGGCAATAATATCACTTGGGCGCGAAACAATTATCAATCCAAGCAAAAGTCCTACGGCAGCCGCATCGAATTTGTTGGGTTTGTCGTGCCAGCGGATTGTATACCACAGAAGCATTGCATAAAGGCTTAACAAAATTGTGTGCGGTGCGCCGGCATTGAAAGTTGACCAAAAGAATAAATTGGTTGCCAGGAACAAAGCTATAATTGTCAAGGAAGTCGTTAGGTCATCAAAATACCGCAGCAAGACTTTCCTTAAAAAAACAAGCCCTAGCGCCACATAAAACAATGCTGCCAGCATCATCGCAAGTTGATAGGGCAACGAGAAACCATCTGCCGGAAAAGCCGTGAGCATTGCCACTGCATGCCCAATAAAAAAGAAAGGTGACAGCAGAATTGCCATTCCGCAGAAAAACCTGATCAGGTTGTAAGATCCTTCAGGCTGAATCTGATACAACATTGGAGTATTGTTGTAAGTAGCATTTATTTCCTGCAGCCACGTAAGATTACTGATACCAGGATCGTGGTATATAAAAGTTGCCGGCAGATAAAGATAAAGGCCAAAATAATCGTAGCTGAGTATGTTATTCTGTCTGAAACTAAATTTAAGTGTTCCAAGAATTAATATTAGGGCTACAACAACAATCAGAGATTTTCTTCCCCCTGATAACTGTTTCCCGAAAATCGTCATGACAAGAGATTTAGTTAATACCCTTTGATTTAAGTTAATAAAGGAATATCCTTTACTTAGATCAACGTTCTACATATTGTTCTTCATAATATTTCAGGTAATTTCCTGAAGTCACTTCATCCAGCCATTCCTGATTTGTAAGGTACCATTCAATGGTAATGCGGATTCCTTCTTCAAACTGCAGTGAGGGCGTCCAGTCAAGTTCACGCTGAAGCTTTCCGGAATCTATGGCGTATCGCATATCGTGACCTGCTCTGTCTTTCACATAAGTAATAAGGCGCTCGGAAGTTCCTGTGGGACGACCAAGTTTTTCATCCATTATTTTGCACATCACCTTTATCAGATCAATGTTTTTCCATTCATTATTTCCACCGATGTTATAGGTTTCGCCATCCATGCCTTTGTGAAAAATCACATCAATCGCACGTGCATGATCTACCACATAAAGCCAGTCGCGGATATTTTCACCTTTTCCGTACACCGGAAGCGATTTATTATGCCTGATATTGTTGATAAACAATGGAATTAACTTTTCAGGAAACTGATTCGGGCCGTAGTTGTTGGAGCAATTTGAAATAACAATGGGCAAATTGTAAGTGTCATGATAGGCTCTCACCATATGATCGCTGCTTGCTTTTGAAGCTGAATAAGGACTATGCGGATCGTATGAAGTAGTTTCTGTAAAAAACCCAACGGCACCCAGCGAACCATACACCTCATCGGTAGAAATATGGTAAAAACGCTTGCCTTCAAAATCGTTTTGCCAATTATGGCGCGCCGCATTCAGCAGATTTACCGTGCCAATCACATTGGTCAAAACAAACTCCATCGGATTGGAAATTGAACGGTCAACATGCGATTCGGCAGCAAGATGAATTACACTATCGAATTTGTACTCTTCAAAAAGCTTCATCATGTGCTCGCCATCCACAATATCAGCTTTGATAAAATGGTAGTTCGGCTTTTTTTCAATATCTGTCAGATTGAAAAGATTGCCGGCATAAGTCAGCTTGTCCAGATTATAGATTTGATGCTGCGGATATTTATTCACAAACAACCTAACAACATGCGATCCGATAAAACCGGCACCTCCGGTAATTAAAATTTTTTTCATGGCCTGGTGTTTTTAAATGGCTAAAAAAGACCAAAATGATCCGTTATATTTTTACTTACTACTGTTTTTACCCCGATAAACCTGCTCCCATTTCCATGCTGAAGCATTCATTTCGTCCAGACTGCGTTCGGCTTTCCAGCCCAGTTCTTCATTTGACCATGCAGGGTCAGCCCAAACCTGCTCAACATCTCCGGGGCGCCGGCCAACAATTTTATAATTGAGGGGAAGGCCTGATACACGTTCAAATGATTTAATCACATCCAACACTGAATATCCGTTGCCTGTGCCAAGATTAAAGACTTCAAAACTATTCTTCATTTTGTTTTCAATCATCCTTTTCACAGCCACAACATGCGCCTTTGCGAGATCAACAACGTGGATGTAATCGCGGATTGCAGTCCCATCAGGCGTATTGTAATCTTCACCAAAAACACTGAGCTGTTTGCGCAATCCAATGGCAGTTTGTGTAATAAATGGAACAAGATTGTTTGGAACACCCAATGGCAATTCTCCGATTAAAGCTGAGTCGTGCGCACCAATTGGATTAAAATAGCGAAGTGCGATTGCATTAACTGAAGAAGAATGAATAGTGTCTGTTAGAATTTCCTCCGAAATCTGTTTTGTATTTCCATAAGGAGATTCAGCCTTTTTGATAGGAGCTTTTTCTGAAACCGGCAATTCATCTGGCTGCCCGTAAACTGTGCAGGATGAAGAAAATACCAGATTCGGGATGCCATTTGAAATCATTGATTCCAAAATATTCATTAGGGAAACAAGATTGTTGCGGTAATACATCAATGGTTTTTCTACAGATTCGCCCACAGCTTTGAATGCGGCAAAATGTATAACGCCTTTTATGTCGTTATGTTTTTTAAAAAACGCCTCTGTAAGTTCCCTGTTCACCAGATCAAATTCTTCAAAATGTGGCCTGATGCCGGTAATTTTTTCTATAGAATCGACTACTTCTGCCTGCGAATTGGATAGGTTATCAACAATTACGACTTCAAAATTTTGCTTTTGAAGTTCAACTACAGTATGCGAGCCAATGTATCCGGTGCCGCCGGTAACGAGTATTTTCATTTGGAGGTGTATTAATTTTCAAAAATAGAAATTGTGCGGTCAGAAATCAAAAAAAAGATCATCAGATTGCACTTTTAGTTAAAAGTAATGTCGAAATTTAATCAAAAATAAAAGTTTGCGGTTGCTTCCGCTTATCAGCGACTTATTTTCGAAACCTGTCCGTTCTCAAGCTTGTATAATTCATTGCTTTCAGAACAAGTTGCAAAACCTTTATCATCGAAATTCAACCTTTGTCCAAATTCGCTCATCCAGCCAATTTGCCTTGCCGGATTTCCTACTACAAGGGCATAGGGCAAAACTTCTTTGGTAACTACAGCACCGGCGCCGATAAAGGCAAACTCGCCAATATCATATCCGCAGACAATCGTAGCGTTTGCGCCAATTGTAGCGCCTTTTTTCACTAAAGTCCTGGCATATTCATTTTTGCGGTTTACTGCACTTCGCGGATTAATGACATTGGTAAAGACCATCGAAGGTCCCAAAAAAACATCATCCTCACAAATGACTCCGGTGTAGATGGAAACATTGTTCTGAACCTTCACATTTTTGCCTAAAACAACTTCCGGTGAAACAACGACATTCTGGCCGATATTACAATTTTCGCCAAGCAGGCATCGTGACATGATGTGCGAAAAATGCCAGATTTTCGTTCCTTTTCCGATTGTGCAACCTTCATCAATTACGGCTGTTTCATGTGCAAAGTATTCTTTTTCAGCAGACATATTTCTTTGATTTTTTATGAACTGATTGATCACTAATGGCATGCAAGATACAGTATATTTCTGCATACTGCAACCAATTTATTTACAGGAAAACATGAAAATAAAAACCCCGGTTTAGCCGGGGTCAGGATGTTTTCAAAGCCAGATTCACTTATAGTTTATGGGAATGGAAATATGGCTTTTCAAAGAATATTTTTTCTACTTAGCAGCTAATCCCTTACAAATTCAAGCACATTTGAAGTAACGTATTCGAGGGTTTCAACATCAAATTCAGTGTGAATTGGCAAAGAAATTACAGTTTTGCATAAATTTTCTGTTACCGGAAAATCGCCGCGTGTGTATCTTGGATCTAAGTATGCTTTTTGCATATGCAAAGGAACCGGATAATAAATTGCACTTGAAATACCTTTGGATTGAAGGTGTTCCATCAATTTTTGTCTGTTCACACAATGCGTAACAAGTGTGTACTGATGGTAAACATGATTTGTAAAAGCTGCTGTCACAGGCGTTTTTAGCTTATCTGATGCAGCAAAGGCAGTATTGTAATAGTTGGCTGCAAAGCGGCGGGCTTCAGTATATTCATCCAAACGCTTGAGTTTAATGTCAAGTACCGCAGCCTGAATGCTGTCAAGTCTTGAATTGACGCCAACATAATCGTGGTAGTAGCGAACCTTCATTCCGTGGTTTACAACAATACGCAACTGCTCAGCCAGCTCGTCATCATTGGTAAAAATTGCGCCGCCATCACCATAGCAACCAAGGTTTTTTGATGGAAAAAATGATGTACATCCAATATGGCCAATGGTTCCGGCTTTTTTTATGCTGCCATCTTTCGAATAAAAGTCAGCGCCAATGGCCTGCGCATTGTCTTCGATCACATATAGATTGTGTTTTTCTGCAATTTCCATAATTCGGTCCATGTCGGCACTCTGTCCAAAGAGGTGAACCGGAACAATCGCTTTCGTTTTTGGAGTAATCGCACGTTCGATTGCATCAGGATCTATGTTAAAAGTCTGCGGATCAACATCCACCAAAACCGGTGTAAGCTGGAGCAGGGCAATAACTTCGGCTGTGGCAATAAAAGTGAAAGAGGTGGTTATAACTTCATCGCCCGGCTTCAGATTGAGCGCCATCATTGCAACCTGCAATGCATCTGTTCCGTTTGCGCAGGGAATAACATGTTTAACACCAAGATACTTTTCAAGATTTGTTTGAAACTGCTTTACGGCAGGCCCGTTTATAAAGCTGGTATTCGTCAGGATCTGTTCAATTGCACTGTCAACTTCAGTTTTTATTTTCTTATACTGACCTGCAAGGTCAACCATTGGTACATTTTTCATGCTGATATTTTCGTTGTTATTTGAGCCCACAAAAGTATTGATAATAATTTCACAATTAGCATTAAATCTGCCTGTAAATGGCGCTTTTTTCTGATATTTTTCATGCTGTAATCAATGAATTTATCATTATTAACAGTCCGTTTACAAACAAGGCGAAGAATTACACTAATTTTGTGAAATATTTAACAGAAGTATTTTAAACAAATTCATACCATGGAACTAGCAGAAAAAATAGTCCTGATAAACAATATTGAAATCTTTCGCGGACTGAGTAAGGAAGAAATAAATGTGATTGCCGAGGAGGCAAAAGAAAGAATATTTGACAAAGGAGAAATGTTGTTCTCCGAAAATAACCCACGCAAGGAAATTTTTCTGATTGCAGCAGGCAAAGTAGAATTGTTTAAAAGTACAGCATTTGGCGAGGAGCAAAGGATCACATTCTTCTCCAGATACGATTTTCTGGGCGAAGGCTCACTCATGGAAGACTCTCCTCATTCAACTTCAGCCCGTTCAACAGAGAAAAGCACAGTACTGACAATCGACAAGGATCTTTTCAGATTATCCGGCTCCATAGCAATGGTAATTTTGTCAAATATTACCAAGGTTGTTTCGCGGAGAATGCGCTATGCCAATGCCAAAATGCTGGGAGCAACAACACAGTATGAATCAGGCAAAACCAGACAGGAACATGATTTACTGGGCGACCGTGATGTTCCGTACGAATATTATTATGGGATTCAGACCTTGCGTGCGCTCGAAAATTTTAATATCAGCGGCATCACGCTCAATTTCTATCCTGATTTTATCAACTCGCTCGCCATCGTAAAAATGGCTGCTGCAAAGGCAAATTATGAACTCGGACTTTTGCCGAAAGATATTGCAGATGCAATTTTTCAGGCCTGTCAGGAGATTTTGGACAATCGTTTTCATTCACATTTTGTTGTCGACATGATACAGGGAGGCGCAGGCACCTCAACAAATATGAATGCCAATGAAGTAATTGCCAACCGCGCTTTGGAAATCCTCGGAAAAGAACGTGGTGAATATGAATTTTGTCACCCAAACAATCATGTGAATCTTTCGCAAAGTACAAATGATGCCTATCCTACTGCCATAAAAATCGCACTGATCAAAGCCAATGAAAAATTAGTCGATGTTTTGCAGGAATTCATTAAAGTTTTGCATAAAAAGGCCAGAGAATTTTCAGGCATCATAAAAATGGGCCGAACCCAGCTTCAGGATGCTGTGCCAATGACTTTAGGTCAGACATTTCTAGCTTTTGCAGTAACTATGGAGGAGGAAGTTCAGCAGTTAAACCGCACTTCAGCACTCTTTCTGGAAGTAAATATGGGAGGAACGGCCATAGGAACAGGCATTTGCGCTGATCCAAAATACAGCGACAAAGTGATTCCTTACCTACGCATCATCACAGGAATGGACATCAGACTGGCAAAAAACCTTGTCGAAGCAACCCAGGATACAGGAGATTTTATTACCTATTCCGGCGCTTTAAAACGTTTGGCAACAAAGCTTTCAAAAATGTCGAACGAC
>JAGXRB010000119.1 GCA_018336075.1 Bacteroidota bacterium | reverse complement strand
CTCCTTGACACCTGCACCAAGTTTGATGTCGGTACCACGACCCGCCATATTTGTTGCAATGGTTACCACTCCGGGTTGTCCGGCCTCTTTAACAATTTGCGCCTCCCTTTGATGCAGTTTTGCATTCAAAACATTGTGCGCCACATTTTTGCGCTGCAACATGCGACTTAGTAACTCAGACGTCTCAACCGAAGTTGTACCTACAAGCACCGGCCTTCTAGCCTTAACCATAAGTTCAATCTCATCAATTACAGCGTTCATTTTCTCGCGTTTGGTTTTATACACCAGATCATCTTTATCATTTCTGACAATAGGTCTGTTAGTAGGTATCACCACAACGTCGAGTTTATAAATATCCCAGAACTCACCTGCTTCTGTCTCAGCAGTACCAGTCATACCGGCAAGCTTTCCATACATTCGGAAATAGTTCTGGAGAGTGATAGTGGCATAAGTCTGTGTAGCCGCTTCAACTTTAACATTCTCCTTGGCTTCAATTGCCTGATGCAGTCCGTCAGAATAGCGACGGCCTTCCATGATACGACCGGTTTGTTCGTCAACGATTTTGATCTTGTTTTCGATGATCACATATTCCACATCTTTCTCGAAAAGTGTGTAGGCCTTAAGCAGCTGATGCACTGTATGAAGGCGTTCCGATTTGATACTGAAATTCCGGATAAGGTTACTTTTCTTTTCCATAACTTCCTGCTCGGAAATCTGCATGCGATCAAGATCAGCAATCTCGGCGCCGACGTCAGGCAGAATAAAGAAATCAGGCTCATTGTAGGAGGCAGTAAGCAAATCAATGCCTTTATCAGTAAGTTCAACAGAGTTGTTCTTTTCATCAATAACGAAATACAATTCGTCATCTATAATGTGCATGTTTTTGGCTTGCTCGGCGAGGTAGAAGCTTTCCGTTTTCTGCATAAGGCTTCGCATACCTTCTTCACTGAGGAATTTTATCAGCGCATTATTTTTTGGGAGGCCGCGGTAAGCCCTGAATAAAAGATCGCCTCCTTTTTTTTGATCAGCTTCCTTTTGACTTGATTGTAAAATCTTTCTTGCTTCTGAAAGCAGACTGCTTACAAGAGATTTCTGCGCATTATAAATTTTGGTTACATCAGGCTTCAGCACATCAAATTCCTGATTGTCTCCCTTTGGTGTCGGACCACTTATAATAAGAGGTGTACGGGCATCATCAACCAAAACGGAGTCAACTTCGTCGACAATGGCATAATGGTGTTTACGCTGAACAAGTTCGTCAGGATTACCTGTCATATTGTCGCGCAGATAGTCAAAGCCAAACTCATTGTTCGTTCCAAATGTAATATCTGCAAGATAAGCTTTGCGTCTGGCTGTTGAGTTTGGTTCGTGTTTATCAATACAATCGACTGTTAAACCGAGAAACTGATACAAAACTCCCATCCATTCGGAGTCACGCTTTGCCAGATAATCGTTCACTGTAACGATATGAACACCTTTTCCGGGAAGTGCATTCAGATAAACGGGCAATGTTGCCACAAGTGTTTTTCCTTCACCTGTTCCCATTTCAGCAATTTTTCCCTGATGCAGAACAATACCTCCGATAAACTGTACATCATAATGCACCATATCCCAGGTTATCAGGTTGCCTCCGGCAGTCCAGGAATTGTTGTAAATTGCTTTGTTTCCGTTTATTGCCACATAATCGGTTACAGCAGCAAGATTCCTATCCATTTCTGTGGCTTCAACTTCAATGGTTTTATTTTCTTTAAACCGTTCAGAAACAGCCTTTATCACTGAAAAAGCCTCAGGAAGAAGCTCTGTGAGAATAGTTTCTGTTTTCTCGTACTGAAGTTTTTCAAGCTTGTCGATCTGGTTATAGATCTTTTCCTTCTCATCCGGCTCAAGATCATGGTTTTCATCAATTTGAGCATGAAGCTGCTTTAATTCCTCAAATTCGGGAGCAATATTTTCCTGAATACGTTTTCTGAATTCAATTGTTTTAGCCCTAAGTTCATCATTGCTCAATTTCCTGACGGTTTCGTATGTCTTCAGGGTTTTTTGAAGTAAAGGATTGATGGCTTTGAGATCGCGGGTGGCTTTATCGCCAAAGAGTTTTTTTATGAAGCTAAACATAATAAGCTGTAGTATTTAAATTCTGTAAATGCATCTATGACAAGAATCATTCCTAAGATAAAAGTTGATAGAAATTGTTGCATTAAGTTTATTTCAGGCAAAATTAGTGCTTTTTAAACGAGTGACTGTAAAAAACCTTTTCTTGCAGCTAAAGTTAAAAGTTTTGTCACTGATTCACAACTTGTCTCTTCAGTCTGTTCATATGGTATTCCAGGTTTTGATCAACAGGAGGAGCCGGAGCCATTCCAATTTTTCCATCAGGAAGCAGGAGCATGAAATCCGGATAAACCTTAATATTGTATGCTTCGAGCAACAAAATATCATCACCAAGATTCAGTAAAGGCCACTCAATCTTGTTGTTGGCAAAAAAACTTTTGTAATAGGGAAAAGCATCTTTGGTAGCGATGGTATAAAACTGAAAATTTGCCTGTTGGCTGCTGTGGAGCTCTTTAATTGCAAGTAATTCCTTGTCACAAACCCTGCAATCTTTTTGTACAAAGCTTAACAAAGTCAGGCCTTTAAAATCTGAAACTGAATGCCTTTTGCCTTCGTTATCCGTGAGTTCAAACTTTGGAGCATCAGTTCCAAAAGCTAACTTCTGTTGATTTGTCAGGATATTGTCAGCGATAAGGCGGTGCTCAGGAAAAACAGAGGATTTCTGATAAGCATCAAGCACATTTTTTACACTGCCCGAAGAAAAAGATGGATGGTGGTAGAGTCCGTTAAGATTCACTAAGATCAATAGTTCACGCAAGCGGTCTTCGCCTTTAAACATAAGGTCCTTTGAAATAAAGGTATTCAGAGATATCATGCCTTCAAAAACAGTCTGTAATAGTTCTGTGAATGGAAATTTTTTATTATTAAGAAGATACGAACCAAAAACCTCCTTAAAAAGTCCCATATATTCAGGATTATTGTACAATACCTGTTTACTTTTGAAATGGCTTTCAAAAATCTGCTGTTTTGTCATTTTCTTAACCAACGGTTCAAGTGATGCCAATTTATACTGAATGTACGCTTTCACAAAATCATTGGCCGGCACAGGCACTGTTGTTGCAATCACTTGCCGTAACGTATCTAGCAAAGCGGCACGATTCAATCTGTATAAGGCATTAAAATGTTGCATCACAAATGCATTGTAAACAATATTTACATCCTCAACCTGCCGGATCAGATTCTCGCCGGAATGCTGCAAAACATTTAATGTTAAAGGCTCGGCATCGTAATAGGAAACGGGCTCGAAATGCTTTACTGAAAGTTGAATTGTGTATGAATTTCCGGGGCTCAAAAGCATTTCTGTCCGATGTAAACCTGCAGCAATACTGGCATAAGCGATATCATCAAGCTTAAACTTAAGCTCAAAACTACCCTTAAAATCGGTTGTTGTTTGTGCTATCGTCTTTTCAAGGCCTGAAACAAGATCACTTTGAACAATTACCCTTATTGGTTTACCCGGAAGACTTGACACACCTTTAATTGTTACCTCTTCGGCACTCAACAATAAAGCACTTAACAACATTAAAAATAATAATATACCTCTCATAATTTGAAAGTGGAATCTTTAGCCTGAAACGAAATAAATCTTCCTTATATTGTCAGGTCGATACCTTTTGGGACAAACATACTTACATCGCCGCCATGGCGAAAAACATCGCGCACGATGCCAGAGCTGACAGGCGTAAGTTCAGGACTGGTAAGTAAAAACACAGTTTCAATGTCTGGATACAACATTTTGTTCACCTGCGCAATGCTTCTCTCAAATTCAAAATCTGCTGAAGTCCGCAGGCCTCTCAGAATATAATTTGCCTCAATTTCTCTGCAAAAATCAATCGTCAAGCCTTCATAAACCATCACACTAACCTGAGGAAAATTTTCGAAAACCTGTTCAAGCCATTGCTTTCGTTTCTCAACAGAAAAGTAGTATTGCTTCAACGCATTATTTCCAATGGCCACAACAATTTCGTCAAATAAGGGCAATGACCTCAATACCAATGCTTCATGACCCAGAGTGAGTGGATCAAATGAACCTGGAAAAACGGCTTTTTTCTTCATAGCAAGCAGTATTTAAAGCATTCAGTTTACCTGTAAATAAAAAACTATTTTTTCAAAATTAAGCATAAAACCCAACTTCTCAAAAACCTTGAAGGACCGGCCCGATGACATCTCTCACAGAACGGTAAGATTGTCGCAAAATATCTGACAAAATTGCAGGGTAAATCCATTCGGCCCTTGTGATTCCTTCTGATAGTTGTGGTTTTAGCAATTGTTTGTCATTTATCCGCATATCAAACCAGCAAGTGTGTTTCATCCACCAATAGCCATGCATCTGATAAAAATGCCATGTTTCCGTCAATATCTCTTTCATTTCAATGCCTATTAATCCGGTTTCCTCCTCCACCTCCCTTAAGGCAGTTTGAAGGTGTGTTTCGCCCGGGTCAACATGTCCTTTTGGTAGATCCCAAAAATTATTTCTGAAAATAAACAGCACTTCCTCATCAGTATTTCTTACAATTCCACCTGCTGCCTCTGCAATCTTTATTGCAGGCAAATAAGTTCTTGCAAAATTTATTGGATGAAGTGTCGTTTCTATGGCTATATCAGACACAATTTTTCCTTTCAACCAATCGTTAATCATTTTGATGTCATGCTTTTGCTGATCATGATCAATAACAGAAACAGCCTGATGACGATTGACTTCGTTTTCAGCACGAATGAGGTTCAGACAACGATTATCACAAAAAACTTTATACATTTGCTATATGAAAAATAATGATCAGGCTTCACATACAATGGCCGGATTTCTATTGCAAATTAAAGCAATTAAACTCAATCCTGCTAAACCTTTTACCTGGGCTTCCGGATTAAAGAGCCCGATATACTGTGATAATCGTATTACTTTGTCTTACCATAAAATTCGTACATATATCCGGCAAGAGTTTGTAAGGCTGATTTTGGAAAAATATGAAAAGCCCGATTTAATTGCTGGAGTGGCCACTGGAGGCATCGCTCAGGGTGCTTTGGTAGCGCAGGAACTGGGCTTACCATTTGCTTATGTGAGAACAGAAAAAAAAACTCATGGATTGACGAATCAAATAGAAGGAATCGTTGAATCAGGGCAATCTGTTGTTGTGATTGAAGACCTTGTTTCGACCGGCGGCAGCAGTCTTCTGGCCGTTGAAGCACTACGGCAGGCAGGTGCAGATGTGAAAGGAATGTTTGCAATATTCACATATGATTTGCTTGCAGCAACCGAAAACTTTCGTAAAGCCTCGTGCGAACTAACAACACTCACTGATTTTAATGCACTTCTGCAAAAAGCCTTGGAAGAAAATTACATTAGTGATACAGACATGCAATCATTGCTTGAATGGAAACTCAATCCTCAGGCGTGGAGTAAAGCAATTCAAGAATTATAATTTTAACAGAGAAATCAATGAATCTATCCAGCGAATGGCGCACTATCAATGGCAATGCCGAAAAAGTTTTCAGCTTTGTTTCAAACCTTAGCAATATGGGATCGCTTATGCCTGAACAGGTTATAAACTGGAAAGCCGATCAGGACAGCTGTTCATTCACAATTAAAGGGATGACCAATCTCAGTTTGAAAATTGATGAGAAAAGGCCAGACACTTTCTTACGACTGATTCCGGATGGCAAGTCACCTTTCGAGTTTGAACTGCTTGTGCATGTTAAAGAAGCAGCAGAAAACAGCTCGAAAGCCATGGTTGAACTCAATGCAGAACTCAATGCTATGCTTGCCATGATGGCAAAGAGGCCACTACAGCATCTTGTAAATAATATCGCTGAAAAACTAAGTCTTCAGCAATTTTGAAAACATTTTAATCGGATTTATTACCGTGAAATCATAAAAAGACAATCTCCTTGAGATCACAGGTGCTGATTACACCATTTTTACTTTCTACTCTAAGTTGACCGAATTCAGAAACTCCAATAATCTTACCTTTTTCATGAGTGTCTTTAATTATAAAATCATGCCACTCATTAAAATATAGCAAAGCATCAAGATACTGTGATTCAATTATAAAAAGATCATCTGCATTCCTGAGTAGTTCAATCCATTTTTCAAAAGATTTTGTGATATGAAGCAGCAAGCTGTGTCTGTCATAAATTTTTCCGGTAATTTGTGTCATCGAAATAGGATTTGGTATCCATGCCGGAAAGTCTGCTTCATTTACATTGAGTCCTATCCCTATAACTGAAAACTCAAAAGCTCTTCCGCTGATAAAATTTGAAATCAGCATGCCCGCAATCTTTCTGTTATTTACGTATATGTCATTCGGCCATTTTATTTTGACAGTCGACTGAGGCAAATGATCTGATAGCACCTCCAACATTGAAAGAGATATGACTTTTGTGATTAAGAACTGGCGTGATGGTTCCAAAAAACCGGGCTTAATACACATGCTAAAAAGTAAATTTTTAGCTCTTGAACTATGCCAACGGTTAGTTTCAAGGCCTTTACCTTCAGATTGATAATCTGTCGAAATTACAAGTCCTTCAATATTTTCACCTGCACTTTGCTTTCGGACCATCAGCAAATTGGTGGAATCTGTCTCCTCCAGATGTATGAATTTTCTTTCCAAGATTGTCTTACTTTTATAAATTTCCGTCGTATTAACTTACATAAAGCTTAAATTCAACTATTTACAGTTTGTCTTGAATTTTCTGACTTGTACCGCCGAAAGCTTTCAGAAAAACAAGCAATGTTCATGTATTTTAATGGTCCATCCAAAATTTACTTTTGATCCGAAAGCTTTCGGATTCATTTTCACTCATAATAATTATCTTTTTCTTTATGTCTTGCAGGTACGTGATAGTGTCTTCTTGGTGGCGCATTGCGCAAAAGTTATATCACAAAGGTATTATGTTTGAAAAATAAAAAGCACAAGCTAAAATTATTAATTTAGTTAGCGTCAAAACCATTACTAACTTAACAATTAAGCTTATGCAAAGCGAAAATACAAAAGATTCCTTCAAAGATCAATTATTCTATGTTGGGATTGATTACCATAAAAAAAGTTGGAACGTGACTGTTCTGGGAGAACAATATGAACACAAG
>JAGXRB010000118.1 GCA_018336075.1 Bacteroidota bacterium | reverse complement strand
GGAGAAATGTAATAGTCCAATTATCGCTCACTCAATTGGCCTAACATTTCTATCCATCGGCATTATACCATTACAGCTTTTGGATTCATCTAGAATTCACTTTGGTATAATTTGTTATTTTTGCGCATCATACAAATCAAATTCAGAAATAATTATGGCTTTATCTATTCAATTTTCAGAAAGAAATACTTTATATCCCAACCATATTTTTTTAATCTCTTCCGATTCTTTACCTGTGGAGGCAGGCCTTCTTCCCGACGAAGAAGCTTATGTCAATCAGCAGCGTCAGGGTGCAAAAAAGAAGGATTGGATTGCAATCAACCGTTATTCAGGTTGGATTTACATTGTTTTTGTGAAACCAGAGGAAAATGCCTCCAGGCGTCTGGAGCAGTGTCGCAGAAACGCCGGAAATATATTGGGCCAATTGAATGCAAGTGGCACTGAATCTGCATGCTTGAAAAGTTTTGGCGCTCAAACCGAAGAAATGTTGGCTTTTGCCGAAGGAATGGCATTGGCTAACTATCAGTTTCTTAAATATTTGAAAGATTCTTCTGAGAAACAAAATAGTTTTAAAATGCTTTTTGTGGAACAGACTCCAGTTCTTACAGCGCAAATGTTAAGCCAGCTCAATATTCAGATTGAAGCCACGCTTTGGGCACGAGATCTTGTAAACGAGCCCTTGAACAAATTGAATGCCGTTGATCTGGCACAGATCATAAGTGAAAAGTTGCGCAGTGTTGGCGGAAAGGCTGAGATTTTTAATAAGAAAAAAATTGAATCTCTGAAAATGGGTGGACTCCTTTCCGTAAATCTAGGCAGCGTTGATCCTCCAACTTTCACCATTTTGGAATGGAAACCAGAAAATGCTGTAAATGATCAAGCTGTTGTGCTTGTTGGGAAAGGTGTGGTTTACGATACTGGTGGCATGAGCCTGAAACCATCCAATTCAATGGATACCATGAAGTGCGATATGTCGGGCAGCGCAGCCGTTGCAGGTGCAATTTATGCCGCTGCAAAAGCCAAACTTCCAGTTTACATCATTGCTTTAGTGCCTGCCACCGACAACCGTGTAAATGGCAACGCCTATGTTCCGGGCGACATCATTACCATGTTTGACGGCACAACAGTAGAAGTGCTGAATACTGATGCTGAAGGTCGGTTGATTCTTGCCGATGCATTGGCTTATGCCAAAAAATTTGATCCTAAATTAGTTATCAATTTTGCAACGCTTACTGGAGCCGCCTCCCGTGCAATAGGACACCAAGGCATTGTAGCCATGCAAGTGAAAGCAAAAGAGGAATTTGGACAGCTTTCCATTGCAGGTGATGAAGTTTATGAGCGCCTTGTTGAATTTCCAATGTGGGATGAATACAAGGAACAAATTAAATCAGAAATAGCAGACCTGAAAAATATAGGCGGACCGGAAGCAGGAATGATAACTGCGGGAAAATTTCTTGAACATTTCACCGATTATCCATTTATTCACCTTGATATTGCAGGACCTGCATTCATTTCCAAACGCGATGGATACCGCAGTTATGGTGGTACCGGTGTTGGTGTAAGGCTTATGTTTTCATTTCTGAACCATATGGCAGAAAAAAAATAGCATCAAACTGAATTGCTTCATATCTTTGAATACAGCATGACTTCTTTGCAGTAAGTTGTGCTGTTTTTTTCGTATACTATTTTAGCTCATATCGATCAAATGCAAGAAATCGAGATAATGAGGAGCATCGATACCAAAGGTCTGAATCTCTTTGCCCATGATTTTGTAGGTGCTTTTCTGACCGGCTATGCGTGAAAAATGTAATTCAAAAGTTTTGTTTTTCTCATCACGCATCAGTACCATCACCAGATTTTCATTCAGATCAGAAAATAAACTTGCATGGCAAATTGGGCAATAAAATTCAAATTTTTGTCCATCTCTGATAGAATTTGACTGATGATGGATCGTCTGATAATTTCCAATCTCCGGATCCATCAGCAAAAGCATCCCTGCCTCATCCTCGTGTTTAACAGTTAAAATTAAATGATTGTCTAACCTAAGATGGCCGTTGCAATGTGGACACATATAATCAGTTGTCATGGCTTTATGGTTTAAATTTGATTTTTTAAAGATACATAAAAAACCAGTCGAAAGCAATGGCATCAATCAAAATATTATAAAATTCCAGATTTATGATGGATTATAGAATTTCTTTTAAGACAATTAATCATCCATTTCCTGGCGTAAGTCAAAAAAAAACTTCGTTAAGTTTCTTTTAACGGAATGAATTTATCGTATCTTTAACCATAAATATCATGCACCATGCCACTTGACTTAATTCAATATTTGACCAAAAGACATTGGGAAATTCAAGAACCGGAAAAAGCTGATTATCTTCCCTTTGTTACTATTTCCCGGGAAACCGGTTGTCACAGTATTCCAATTGCGAAAATGCTGGCAGAAAAACTCAATACCATCGCGACCAAGGAATGGACGATGATGTCCAAGGAAATTGTTGAAGAAGCCGCAAAAAAACTCAATCTTAACAATCTTCAGGTAAAAGGAATTTTTGAATCTGAAGACAGATCACACATCATGGAAATTCTGCACGCATTCCAAAATAAATACTACAAAAGCGACAACCGTGTAAGAAAAACACTGCGGGAAATAATTGAAAACTATGCGCATGACGGCCGCGTTATAATCGTAGGGCGTGCAGGCGCAATCATCACACAAAAAATGCCGGGAGGCCTGCATTTACGACTGGTTGCTCCGCTTGAATGGCGTGTTAAAAGCATTCAGAAACAAATGAATTTTTCCCGCAAAGCTGCACTTGAATATGTGAAACAGTCAGACGAAAAAAGAGCAAAATTGCTTTACGATTTCAGCAAAAAAAAGATCTGTGATTTACAGTTTGATTTGGTCTTGAACAATGCCAGAATCAATAATCAAGAGATTGTCGATATCATTTTTGAGCTGATACAAAAACGCAATATGCATTAGCCGTTCATAATTAAAGCTTTCGCAATAAAAGGCGATACTTTTATCCTTAACACAATAACACAATTTAACCTGCCCGCCGTTGAAAAATATTGTCAATAATTATTTACTTAAGTCGTTTAATGGTTTATCCGATAAACTCTTTATAAATATTTCAAGAGCGTTTTTAGCTGTTTTATTAATATCCCAATTGTTTTCATGTAACCCTTCCATGTCTTCCGAAGAGGGTAGAAAACATCTTAAAGCATTGGATAACGAACTGATTCAAATCTCTACCAGATTGAGCAAAGCCGATGCATTCAAAGGATTGGTAGAACTCGGAAAAATCCAAAACCTTCCATTACCTTTTAAACAAACCCCTGCGATCGATAGCTTAAACGAAGCTGCTCCTTTTGATTTTAATCTTCACAAAGGCCTCTACAATGTTGATAGTAAAACACGAACAGCCTGTCTGGAGCGGCCTTCTGATTCGTTAATAGTATATTTTCCTTTTCAAACAAGCTTTGACACATTGGCGACTTTTATCCTGACTGAATATGAGGAAAGTGAGACTGCTCTTGAGATGTTGTTTCCGGTAAGAATGAAAGCAAAGCTAATTGCCGGTGAGGTGGAATTCTTTAATATCGATTTTTTTGCAACTATAGAACATGGATTTCCTTCGAGGGCTGATCTCAAAATGACTTTTGGATATTTTTTTCTGGAAGGCAGGATGAAAACAAGTTTCGGAAAAAAGACAAGTTCAACGGAAGTTGAGTTAAGACTTTCGGAAGACGATAAAACAATTATTAAGGGAGCAATGTTTTCTGAAATCAAAATATCACCTGACAAGACATTGATTTTCAACAATAAAAGAACAGATTTCTTTGTTTATCCTGTAAATATAAATTTTAGATCAGGATTTGATTTTTCAGAAATAGACCACGCATCAATTGTAAAGGACTTTAATCAAGCTACAACTTTTAAAATTACTGATAAAAACAAAAGAAAGATTGGCGACATCTACCTTGAGGAGACTATGAAAAAAGACCGTATAATTATGATGATTCGCTACGCTGATAATACTGAAGATGATCTGGAAGATGTAATGATTTTCATTAAACGATTACTGAATATAAAATTTGTCAGTTTATAATGAATGAATAGATCAAAACCGCACCCTTTTCGGTTGTCCATCCTGCAAACCATCAAAATATTTGCTTTTGATCAAATCATTGGGATAAACCCTGTATCCTCCATTGGGATCGAGATCAATCCCGGTAACATAATAAACTGATTGCCAAACCAGCAACGAACAATACCATGCTGAATTATCCGCCCAATTTTTTCGGGTTCCGGACTTCACAAGACTGTCAATAATTGGATTATCGGGAAAACGTTTTGTGGCAGTCCAGGAATACAAATCGCCTTTTTGATCGAGTGCAAAAGCAACAATTGAATCTATAGCCGATTGAGGTAATTGAAGTCTGAGAAGGTATCTGTTTCCAGCATTTTTTCTGCCAAAGCTGATATTATTGAAAGCAATGATATTACTTTGTTTGAATGCTGCTATTTCCCTAACCTGAAAAGCAGGAGGAACGTCTCTTGCAATAGCTTCAACGATTGTTGCTCCGGCAAGCAGACTATCGATATTGTTATGTTTATTTCCTTTGACAACAATTGCAGCATGCCCGAAATCACTTCTGCCAGAAACAATAGAAGTGCCGGGCAAAATATTCAGGTTAGGTCTCACAAGAATATCACCAGGAAGCAGTTCTGTAACTGCTTTAACTTCTTGTATATCTGTTACTTCTGTTTCTTCCTGTTTTCCGGAACTGTTGTATGTCTCTTTACAAGATAGAAAAAAAAACCCAAAAAGCAATACAACTAAAAATAAATAGTTTTTATTTCTCATTTTTATAACCCATGAAACTGCAACTTTCGCTTAAAATTAAGCGTCTAAGTTAAAAGAAAATGCTAAACAACTAAAAAAATTCTGTTAATGAAATCTTAAAATAAGATTTGTTGTATATTTGTCTTTAATTAAAAACACCTAAAACATATCACTATGAGTAAAACAAAATTATTAAGTACCTTAATCTTTTTTGCATTTGTTCTAACTTTTACCGCATGCAACAAAGATGACAAAAAGGAGACTGAGCTTAAAGCAGAGGATGCAAAAATAGAACTCAGAAACGCTACGCAAAAAATTACCAATGACATGAGTTTGGTAATGGAGACTCCCTCAATGAAATCACTCAATTTTCTCTCTGGTATGATGGATATTGGAGATATGAAAAAAATCGTGGGTGATTTGATGATTCAACCTGGCAGACGCCATTTAGCTGAATTTAAGGATTTATTCCGTAAAGATGTGTCAGGCAACAATAAAAGTCTGGCCATTGACGATTTTGGGACGTACCAATTCAACTTCAATATTGACGATTTTGAATTAATACAGACAAGTGAGAATATGTTCAAGCTGATTTATCCCGCCGATGAATTAGCCTACTCCAATCAGCAAAATAACGCTGAACTTTCTATCAGCAATATACAGATGATTACCATTGAGTATACAGAAACCTACTGGGACGATTGGACAAATACATGGGTTACCGAAACTTATGAAGAAACAATTCCTACCAATGCAAATCTTGAGCATAAAATCAGTGGTACAACGCAAATGTCGGGCAGCTACAGCGCATCATATACCGATGCCGGACGCCCAACAACAATGAATGCGCAAATGACAATGGCTCCCTATCAATTCCAAATGAGCTTGACAGGAAGTGGAACCAAATACAATTCAGCCCTCTCTTTCAAACTTAACAACATTACACTAATGGGTTATGATGCTGAAATTACTTATGCATCCAACATGGAAGATGTTGAAAAGGTATCAGGAAACTACCTTGTCGATCCATTGAAGATTCAGGGCTTTGCAAATGCAGCCGCTGTTGACAATCATATGATTCAAGGAGAAGAAAGCGGCAATTTTGATCTCGGTTTCCTTAACAGTCAAATCGATCTCGAACTGATTCAGGTTGGTTTGAATGCAATAATTGGCAAGATTGAATTCAAAATGTTCACTGATCCATATGACAATTCAAAATATCCGGTTTTGGCAATTGTTTATTCCGACGGATCATTCGAATGGCTCGACAGCATTCTGGAGCTGGATACCTACAAGCTCAGAAGAGTGAGAAAATAGCATTATAAAGCATTGCTTTAAAGAAGAGGAGATGAACATTCATCCCCTCTTTTTTTTTAAAACTCAATCTTACTCGAAAACACTTCTTAACATGATTGAATGATTGAACCATTATCGGCAAAAAACTGTAATTTTGAAACATCAAAACAGCGGGCAAATACAATGAAATTTTCTGATATTATCGGGCAAAAAGCAGTGAAAGATCGCCTCGTGCAATCTGTCAAAGATGGCCGTGTCAGCCATGCGCAGCTATTCTGGGGGCCTCCCGGCATTGGAAAACTGGCACTGGCTTTGGCATATGGGCAATTTCTGAACTGCACCGCTCCTACCCCTGACGACAGCTGCGGAACCTGTCCTTCGTGCATTAAATCAGCAAGGCTTACACATCCTGATTTGCATTTCATCTATCCAACCACAACTACCAAAAAAGTAAAAAAAGATCCGGAATCAAAGCTGTTTGCTGAGGAATGGCGCGAGTTTATCCTGAACCATAAAGCTTATGTGGATTTAAACCGATGGTATGATTTTTTAGGCGTTGAAAACAAACAAGGGACAATTTTTGCCCGTGATGCAAGTGAAATTATACGAAGGCTCAATTTTAAAGCTTACGAAGGTAAATTTAAGGTGATGATCATCTGGATGGTCGAAAAACTTAATATCACCGCAGCAAATAAACTCCTTAAACTTTTGGAGGAACCACCAGAAAACACACTTTTTATCCTCATAGCTGAGGAACCTGAACAAATTCTGACGACAATAAAATCAAGGACATATCAGGTAAAAATACCTCGTATTGAGACAGATGAACTAACAAAAGCCCTCGCAACATTTTATGATTGCCGGACAGCAGAAGTAAGTGATATAGCTGCCGTAGCGCATGGCAACTGGCTTGAAGCGCTTCGGCTGCATGACAATGCTGAAGAAGAAAAATTCCACTTCCATAATTTCCAGCAATGGATGCGATTGTGTTTTAGAAAAAGCGTTTCTGAGCTAATCGACTTTTGTGCAAATATCAACGGAATTGGTCGTGAACGACAGAAGGCTTTTCTTAATTACGGGCTCACACTTTTCCGAAATGCATTGCTAAGCAATAACGGCCTTTCTGAACTGGTAAGGCTTACTGGTGATGAACACGCGTTTGCTTCAAAATTTGCACCTTTCGTACATCATGCCAATATCCTTGAAATGGTTTCGCTCATGGAAGAAGGCATTCAACAGATCGAACGCAACGCAAATGCTCAGATTCTTTTCATGGATACAAGTTTGAAGGTCCTAAAACTACTACAGGTGAAGCCATGAACTCCGCCTTCCTAAAATGTTTATTTTTGCTGATCAAATAGGAATAAAATGAATGAAGAAATAAAAGGCAAGGGAACAGAATCTTTTTTACCAAGAGGATGTTGCCGTGCCCCACGTGTATATAATCCAAAAGACCACATCTATCAGCACCAATGCTGCAAACTCGATACACACAACTGGCTTAAAGACTATGAAAGTCCGAATAAAACCAACGCTTTACTGATTGCAGAAGTCCGCTTCAAAAATGACCACAAAGAATTTTTTTCGTACACTCCCGACATAGCACTTAAGGAAGGCGAAATTGTGGCCGTTGAAGCCGCAGCAGGCCATGATCTGGGCGTTATTACCCTCACAGGCGACATTGTTGAGATTCAGATGAAGCGCAAAAAAGCCAATCAAAGGCCTGAAGAGCTTCGAAAAATCTATCGTCATGCAAAGCTTTCAGATGTTGAAAAATGGGTAAGCGGCATCGATCTTGAAGAAGGAACCCTGAAGAAAACACGCGAAATGATTTACGATCTCCGGCTCGATATGAAACTGAATGACGTGGAATATCAGGGAGACAGAACGAAAGCAATATTCTATTATACTGCTGAAGACAGGGTCGATTTCAGGGAACTTATCAAAAGAATGGCTGAAGAATTTCGCATAAGGATTGAGATGCGGCAAATAGGAATGCGGCAGGAAGCTGCAAAACTTGGTGGAATTGGACCATGTGGGCGTGAACTCTGCTGCTCCTCATGGATGGCTGAATTTCAATCGGTTTCAACTACTGTGGCCCGTGTTCAGCAGCTCTCTCCTAACCCTCAGAAACTCGCCGGACTTTGTGGAAAGCTCAAATGTTGCCTTAACTATGAATACGATTCATATGTTGATGCAATCAAGGATTTTCCTGATGACAGAACGATATTACGCACCAAAAAAGGAGATGCTTCACATCAGAAAAGTGATGTTTTCAAAGGCCTGATGTGGTATGCCTATTTCGACGACCGGAACAACCTGCTTGGCATTCCGATTGACAAAGTAAAAGCTATTGCTGAAGACAATAAAAAAGGCGTTTTTCCTGAAAAACTTGAAGATTTTGCCTTTATGCAGGAAACCCAAGCATCTGACCTACCTGTCGGAAATCCCCTTGAAGGCGATCTTAATCGATTTGATAAGCCTCTAAAACCCAATAAACCGAACAGAAAAAGATAATGAAGCAAACAGGTTTTTTTCGTTTTTACAGAAAAAGTGTGTCTGTTATATTTTTCTCAGCAGTGCTGTTTCTGTTGGGTCATTCTTTCGTTTCCTGCAGCAGCCGTGCAATTTTTGATGATGTTGTTCCTATAGGGAATGATGGCTGGCATATGGATGACAAGCAAAGGTTTGAAATAAATGTAAACGACACCCTGAATACTTTCCGGTTTTTTATACATATACGAAATGATATTTCTTATCGTTACAGTAACTTATACTTCTTTATGCAGACCCGGTTTCCCAATGGCAACGTAACGCACGACACTATTGAATGTGTGTTGGCTGATCTTTCGGGAAAATGGAACGGAAAAGGTTCCGGGCAGCACAGAGATCATCTGATTTTACTGAACCAGTCGCTAAAATTTCCTTTATCAGGCACTTATACAATAGATATTGAACAAGCTATGCGAGAAGAAGTGCTGCATGGTATCAGGAACGTAGGCATTCGTATTGAAAAAAACCCCAACTAGCGCTTAATCATATAAGCAATGACAAAAGAGAAAAATAACTTTCAAGGAATGCTCATCAAAATACTATGGATGAGTTTTGTGAGCATTTTAATTCTGACCGTTTTGTTTTTTTATGGTGTAGCAAGTGGTTGGTTTGGTGCAATGCCCACTTTCGAAGAGCTGGAAAATCCTGAAACAAATCTTGCATCACAGATTTATTCTTCAGATGGTGAAGTACTAGGCGCTTTTTATATAGAGAACAGATCAAATATTCACTTTCGTGATTTACCTCCGGATCTGGTGAATGCTTTTCTTGCTATCGAAGATATCCGTTTCACCGAGCATTCGGGAATAGATGAAAAAGCGCTTTTGCGTGTTGCATGGGGTTTAATTACCGGCAACAGCAAGGGTGGTGGCAGCACAATCACACAGCAACTTGCCAAAAATCTTTTCCCCCGTGAAGGCAATCTTTCATTCCATCGCCTTGTTCTGAGAAAATTTCAGGAGTGGGTAACAGCCACAAAACTTGAACGCAATTATTCAAAAGAAGAGATTCTGGCAATGTATCTCAACACTGTTGAATTCGGAAGTCAGGCTTTTGGCATAAAATCAGCTGCACTTACATTTTTTGGAAAAGCAACCAAGGATCTTTCACTTGAGGAAGCTGCACTAATGGCTGGTGTGGTAAATGCTCCCACATGGTTCAGCCCTGTCAGAAACCCTGAACGTGCGCTGCAGCGACGAAATCTGGTACTCAAGAAAATGAATGATTACAAATTTATTGATGACAATGTTTATGAGCGCGTAAGCCAGTTACCCATTGACATGTCCAATTTTGGCCTTCTTGACCACAATACCGGAACTGCTACCTATTTTCGTGAATTTCTCAGAGCAGAAATGCGTAATTGGGCTTCCACACATTATAAGGCAAATGGCAAACCTTACGACATCTATAAGGATGGCCTCAAAATATATACTACCATCAATTCTCGGATGCAGCGTTATGCCGAGGAAGCGGTTCGCGAGCATCTTGGAGGTGAACTACAGTCAGCGTTTTTTAAAC
>JAGXRB010000117.1 GCA_018336075.1 Bacteroidota bacterium | reverse complement strand
AAGGATTAATAATGTCGTAGGTATTGCACTCATCGTGTGTGAGGGCAATGGTTGAGGCTCTGTATGCAACATAAACAAAGAGACTCGTGAAAAACACAATCGCTACGAAATGGGTGAAAATAGATAATTTCGTCATATATTCTGTAGATTACCTGAATAGGCGCTATGATTAATTGGCAACAAAGATAGTGTTTTCAATATTTTCGATTAAGACAGCCAAAACTTTTCAAACAAATAATTCTGATTGAATTTTCAATAGCATCCAACCTAAAAACCATTGTAAATTATAAGAAAGACATGGCATCATTTTTTATTGACATCATGTTAGCATGGCTTATTTTGGAACAAAAACGAAAGATAAATTGCTTCAAATAGCTTGCAGGTAATTGCGAAACGTTTTTGCATACCGCCGATCTCCAATTTGATCCTGGAGATCCATATGATTCTGGATACTGCGAAATCTTTTTTGGCTAATCAATGTAAAAATTGATCATTTTCTGGATGGCTTCGGAACAGGCAGCGCAAAATACTTTTCCTTTGAAAGTGTGCATAAGGCAATCGCGTGAAGGCCGGAAAATACCTTTGGCGCTGTAACCTCCACCTTCAAAGACGCCGGTTTGGTTGTCCCATTGTGGTTCGTCCGGCGTTGGGATGGGCGTTTCGGCAGGGATGAGGTGTTGCCATTTTTTCTCAAAATTTACCAAAGTGGTAATATTGGGTTCCCAGGGTTCGGTTTCGAGATTATAAAAATCATTGTAGGCAGTGGAAGAGTCGTAATATTCGTCCCCCAAACCAGCAAAGCCATGCCCGAATTCGTGAACGATAATTTCTGCAAAAAGTCTGTTGCTGCTTCCGCTAAGGCAATAGAAATTGAAGATACCACCGCCGCCGTATTTTTCAGTGTTGGCAAGGATGTAAATCTGATCGTAGGGCACTTGTCCGGCAAGATCGCGCAAGGTTTTATGGTCGTAGGTCATGCAATAGCGTTCGCTGTCGAAAGTGTAAAAGCTTGATGAAATAGCTGTTTCAGGCCAGAAATCTTTTGCCGGAATCGCAATCCCACTTTCTTTCGAAGGTGCAAGAACGGCGCGGATATTAAAATGCTGTTTGTTGGAGGCAAAAGGTTCAAAACGAAAAAGATCCTCCCTGAATTTTTCACAGTCGGCGCGAAACTTATCCATTTCTTCTTCTCTGTATCCATCAGGTAAAATGACGATATCAACGGCTTTCTCCGGCTTATTGCTGATTAAAACATCATGCACAAGCATTTCTTTTTTGGGTGCAGGCTTGATGAAATAGTCTTTTGGATTGATATTTAATGAAAATTGGGGTAAAAAGACGCCGTTTCTGTTTCGGGAAGAGATCACTACTTTGACCTTCTTTTTAGGAAAAGGAATCAGCACGGTTTCGAAGAAATTGCGTGAAAGAATCTTTGCTTCATTTGTCGTCTGCCATTCGGCAAAAAGCGAACTGTAGCCTCTTGAATAGATCAGGTTTTCCTCTTTATCGAAAACCTCTACATAGTAATTTCCAAACATAAAGGTATCGACAAGATTGAGTTTTGAGCCACCCCAGTAAGGTTCGCGGATAAGCGCTTCGAGGGCGTACCATTCTGTGGTGTCAGTGCCGGAATGCACATAATCAATCCGCAGACTCTGATCAAGAAAAAGGCTGTCGAACTGCGCCGACACTGTTGACATTGTTGCATACAGAACAATTGTCAGGAATAAACGATTCTTCATGGTTTTGGCAATAAAAGCGTAAATTTACGTATAAGTTTTGTATCCATTTGCAAGAAAAAACGGCTTATTGATTAGCCAGCAGATGTTTATTTATATGTTCATCTTTAACGCATTGAATGTCCAAACATATTTTAGCAGGCAGTCTATTTTGTTTGTGTTTGCGATCATGGCTTCTAAGGCTTGAAAATTCACTTTCATTTCGATTAACAGATACGGTTTAATGTCCATGTTCATTACTTGAAACACCATCAAAAGCATTAACTTGGACACTGTGTTCAAGTAGTTGTCCATGTTCATTGCCTAAAACACTATTAAAAGCATTAACTTGGTCTTAATGTCTTTGTACTTGTCTATGTTGAGCATTACTATCATCACATTTACCTGTAACATAGACAGTGTGTCTATCTTTCTGTCTATGTTGCACTATATCTCAATTTAAGTGATTTCGGTTTTTCATCATTAGTTTTAATAAGTTTAAGTCTTAACATTTTACCGAGATGTCTGCTTGTAGTTCTGGTAGTTACACTAAACTGATTAGTGTAATCTTTAGCAGAAACTTCTCCCTGGCTTTTTATCCATTCATATCCATCCAGTTCATCTTTAATTAGTTCCTTAATAGAATCGCCTCCAACAGCCTACCCGAAGAATTAAATTTGGGGTATGGTTTATTGTTTTTCTTTATTAGCATGGGATTGAGATTTTGCGATTTCTTTGGCACGATGCAGCTTATCGGCAAACCACTCTTTGCTTGGAAGTTCGGTAAGGTATTGAGCTACTTTTATTTCTTTTTCATCCAACATAAGCAACTCAATATGCTCGGTATTACCTTCGCTACACAACAACAAGCCAATGGGCTTTAGTTCGCCTTCCTGCATTTCGTTTTTTTGCAACCAACGCAGGTACAATTCCATTTGTGCTTTGTGTTCGGGCTTAAATTTTCCGAGTTTCAGGTCAATGGCAACAAGTCTTTTTAACTTGCGATGAAAAAATAGCAAGTCCAAATGATAGTCAATGGTATCAATACTAATACGTTTTTGTCGTTCTAAAAAAGCAAAGCCAGTACCTAATTCCAATATAAATTGTTCAATATTTGAAATGAGCGCATTTTCGAGCTCTCTTTCTGAATATTTTGTCGGTAAGTTTAGAAAGTCGAGCAAATAGGTGTTTTTAAAGACCAGTTCGGGGATAAACTCATTTTTGTACTCTAAGGTTCTTAATGATTCAGCTATGACTCTTTCCGGCATGGCAGCAATGGAAGTCCGCTCAAAAAGCATGGCATCAATTTCGTTTCTTAATACCCGTATGTTCCATTTGTGGTTTATGGCTAATTGTGCATAAAACATTTTTTTGGCATCATTCTCTATTCCTGCTAATTCAATTAAATGACTCCAGCTTAAATGTTGCGACAGTGTCGCAATATTTTCTTCTTTAAAGCATTCGGCAACTTTCACCATTCTTGTAAGCGCCGAATATGAAAAGCCTTTACCAAATCGAAGCGTTAATTGTTGCGACAGTGTTACAAGAATTTGCTTGCCGTAGATAATCTCGCCCTTTTGCTTCAACTCTGTCTGAATAAAAGATCCTATGGACCAATACAGCAAAGTGGATTCGGCATTTAGAAAAATAGCGGCTTTGCTTCTTGCTTTTTCTACAAGAGCAACAATACTATCAAAAAGAAGATTACTGGATTTACTTATGTTTTGTTGGACTGTCATTCAATAATTTTTTTGATAAACCATCTGTTTTCCTTTCTTGTTTCAAAATGTTGCCTGCAATTCTGAATTATAGTCTTACAGCCTGATAGTATGGAAATACATGTTAAAATCTATTTCTCAGCCTGCTTTCATTCTTGATTTTCTCATCACATATACAGACTTCGTTGTTTTAAGGTCTAAAATTAAATATTTATTGCTTGATAGCCACAGCAAATAAAAATAAACTCAGCACCTTTCTCGTTTGAATCCTCATCCGCCGTGGCGGAAGAAATCTCAAATCAGAAATTTTACGCTTACTTTTGTAACCAATTGCAAGAATAAACGTCTGACAACCGATGACAAAAGATGAAGATCTGATCTGGGTTGAAAAAGTGCTGAGCGGCGACACCAATGCATTTGCAATATTGGTAGAAAGGCATCAGGATGCCGTTTATACATTGATAAGACGGATTCTTAAACGAGATGATGAAGCAGAAGACACAACACAAATGGTTTTTTTAAAAGCATATCATTCACTGGCAGGGTTTAACAGAAAATCAATGTTTTCGACCTGGATAAGCCGCATTGCCTACAACAGTGCCATCAGTGAATACCGCAAAAAGAAAAACAAAGTTCATCTCGGTGACGACAAATTAATGAACCAGCTTGCAACCAATTTGGCGGATGAGAATGATTCATACGAAAAAGAAAGCCTTCTTGCACAGCTCGAAACAGCCGTTGGTCAGCTTGAGCCCGAAGACAATGCCTTGATTACCTTTTATTATATGCAGCAACAATCAGTAGACGAAATCAGTCAGATCACCGGGCTCAGTGTGCCGAACGTCAAGACGAGGTTGTTCAGAATAAGGAAGAAGCTGCAGGAAAAAATTTTACAGGAAACCACCACACAACAATTTTAAGCGATGAACGATAATTTTGAAAACAAAGAAATAGATCAGCTGCTCAGGCAGATGATGCCAATGAAAGCGCCGCCAAAGCTAAAAAACAACATCATGGATCAGATCAGTGCTGAGCAGATTCACAATACAACAGCTGCAACAATGACCATTGAAAAACTATTGCTCGGCCTTAGCCTGCTCACCGCAATGATTGCATTGCTTTTTATGGTTGATTTCGGATTTATTGCAAATGGTTTCACCGATGCAATTGGTTGGATGAATACATTGCTCAGCAGCGATCAGCCCACTTTTGATCAGATTGCAGAAACAACAGCCCAGCTGCCTGCTATGGCACTGATGGTGCTTGCCGCTATTGGATTGCTGCTGCTTGTGGAACGACTGATAATAAGAAGATTTACAAATGTGAATTATTTTGTCTAAGCCGGAAGACACAATTTGTTATAGTGTTCAGCACAAATTAATTTTTCGTTATGATTCCACTTTCGCTTGCTCCTGCTGTTGAAAAATTACTTGAAAATAAAACAGGCATCAAAGGCCGCATTGAAGAAACAAAGTTTTTAGGCGGAGGCTCTATCAATGACTGTGTAAAAGTCGTTTATGCAGGAAAATCCTTTTTTATGAAATGGAATTTCGCTGACCGCTATCCAAAAATGTTTGAGAAAGAAGCTCTGGGACTGAAAAAACTTTTGGCAACTGAAAGCATTAAAATCCCTGAAGTCATTGGCACTGGAGAAGAAGGAAAACATGCTTTTCTGGCTTTATCCTATGTGGAAAAAGGACGTCCGGATCAGGCGTTTTGGAATGATTTCGGGACACAGCTTGCACAGTTGCACAAAAACACAAACCCAAACTTCGGGTTTGACCAAGACAATTATATCGGTTCGCTTGAACAGAAAAACAACTTTTGCGACAACTGGCCTGAATTCTTTGTTGGAATGCGTCTCGAACCACAGATTAGGATGGCAAGAGATAAGGGTGCTTTTGACAGTGCAACACTGATGGCTTTTGAGCGCCTTTTTGCCAGGATAGAAAAATTATTTCCGTCCGAAGCTCCTTCCCTTATTCACGGAGATTTGTGGAGCGGCAATTTTTTTTGCAACGAAAATTCGGCCCCGGTGCTTATCGATCCTGCGGTTTATTATGGTCACCGGGAAATGGATCTTGCTATGTCAAAACTTTTCGGCGGATTCGACAATCGCTTCTATGAAGCCTACCATCGGAGTTTTCCCCTTGAAAAAGGGTGGCAGGAGCGTGTTGACCTCTGCAACATTTATCCGTTGCTGGTACATGTAAATCTTTTTGGCGGCGGCTATGCATTGCAGGTTAAGAGCATTTTGCGCTATTTTGCAGGCTAAAATCAGCAAAGGATTCTGATCTCTGAAAACTGTTTTTATACAACTACATCTGGAATTGTTTGCAGTCCAAACCTATTTATCACTTTCATTATCGCTCAAAACTAGTTACTTTTGCCGCCTGAAAACAAATTACAATCCTCTAATCTGCTGAAAACTATGTCAAATATTGCTGAAGAATCGCTGCCGGAAGAAAAACGGTCTCTCAATTTCATCGAGGCCATCGTTGAAGAAGACAAGCTGAACAACAAAAATGAAAGTCGTGTCCACACCCGGTTTCCTCCGGAACCCAATGGATATCTGCATATTGGACACGCCAAATCCATTTGTCTGAATTTTGGTATTGCAGAGCAATATGCAGGCAAATGCAATCTGAGATTTGACGACACCAACCCTGAAAAGGAAGAAACTGAATATGTTGACTCCATCATGGAAGATGTGAAATGGCTTGGATTTCAATGGGATAAGGAACCTTATTATGCATCTGATTATTTTGAACAGCTTTACGAATGGGCAATGCTGCTTATTCGAAAAGGATTGGCATATGTGGATGATCAGCCACAGGAAGTCATCAGTCAGCAGAGAGGAACACCCACACGTCCTGGCACAGAAAGTCCGTATCGCAGCAGAAGTATCGACGAGAACATTGATCTTTTTGAGCGCATGAAAAATGGGGAGTTTCCCAATGGAGCGCGCGTTCTCAGGGCAAAGATTGACATGACTTCGCCCAATATGCATATGCGCGACCCGGTGCTTTACCGTATTTTACATGCCGAGCATCACCGCACAGGCGACACTTGGAAAATTTATCCAATGTACGATTATGCTCACGGGCAAAGCGATTACCTCGAAGGAATCACACACTCCCTTTGCACGCTTGAGTTTGAAGTTCACAGACCGCTCTACGACTGGTTTCTTGACCAGTTAACAGAAACTTCGTACAGGCCAAGACAGATTGAGTTTGCCCGTCTCAACCTGAGTTATACTGTGATGAGCAAACGCAAACTGCTTGAACTGGTGAAAAACAATATTGTGAATGGCTGGGACGATCCGCGCATGCCCACAATAGCTGGTTTGCGCCGCAGAGGTTACACCCCTGCATCCATCCGTGCTTTTGCTGACCGTATTGGCGTGGCCAAACGCGACAACGTAATCGATGTTGGCTTGTTGGAATTCAGTGTGCGCGAAGACCTCAACAAAACCACCAACCGTGTGATGGCCGTGCTTGATCCCGTGAAACTGGTCTTGACCAACTATCCCGAAGGAGAAACAGAATGGGTGGAGCTCGAAAACAATCCGGAAGATGCTGCAAGTGGCACAAGGATGGTTCCTTTCGGAAAAGAGATTTATATTGAACGCGATGATTTCATGGTTGATCCGCCGAATAAGTATTTCCGGCTTGCCCCAGGTAAAGAGGTTCGCCTAAAAGGCGCTTATGTGATCAAATGTGAAAGTTTTGAGGCCGATGAAACAGGCAATGTTCAAACAGTCTTCTGTACTTATGATGCAGACACGAAAAGTGGTACAGGTCCGAAGCAGCCAAAAGTAAAAGGAACCTTGCACTGGGTGGAAGCTTCAAATGCGATTGATGCCGAGGTCAGGCTTTACGACAGGCTTTTCATGGATGAAGATCCGGCAGGGCACAAAGACAAAGATCCGCTTGAATTTCTGAATCCGGATTCACTGAAAGTGGTAACACATTGCAAGTTAGAACCCGTATTGGCAAGTGTTATGGCTGGAGAAAAATTTCAGTTTCAACGTCTGGGGTATTTCTGTGTAGACAAAGACAGCGTTGCTGGCAAGCCTGTTTTCAACAGGACAGTCTCGCTGAAAGATAACTGGACACGGACAAAAGGGAATTAGTTTCAATTGAAGAAGCTTTTTGAATTTTGATCTGAAACTTCTGCAAAAGAAAAGGGGAAAAAGACTGCTTTTTATAAAGCATTTTGTAAATTTGCAGGCTGAAAATTGCCCGATGGTGTAATTGGCAACACGTCTGACTCTGAATCAGAAGAGTTTAGGTTCGAAACCTAATCGGGCAACATCGAAGAAAAGAGTTACTATGATCTTGTAGCTCTTTTTTTTGCCAATTTTTTTCGGGGGTTGGAGAAGGGTAGGAGTTTGCGTTGAAAGAATCGTGGATATTGGGATTCAACAGATTCAGTTTAGAGATACAACCATTTCAGTTTGACACAATCCACAACTATTGACCATTTTAAAAGCTAACAGCCAATTTTTAGTAACCCGAAATGCACTATTTTTGCACTTCAATAAGCGAGTGAAACAAAAAATAATCTGCCATGCAAGAGTTCTTTTCGGCTGACATATACAACTGGGTTGTTCTCCCGTTGCTGATCGCTTTTGCACGTATTCTGGACGTTTCAGTGGGTACCATACGTGTGATTTTTGTCTCACGTGGATTCAAAAACATTGCCCCAATACTGGGTTTCATTGAGGTCACAATTTGGCTGCTTGCTATCGGACAAATTATGCAGCAGCTCGACAATTTTATGTCATACATCGGCTATGGGGCAGGTTTTGCAGCAGGCAACTACATAGGCATCATTCTGGTCGAAAAAATGAGTCTTGGAACCGTTGTGATTCGTATCATTCCCAAAAAAGATACTTCAGATCTTATTCAGCATCTGCGCGATGCAAACTATGGTGTCACTACTATGGATGCTGAAGGAAAGTCAGGTCCGGTGAAAATTCTTTTCAGCATTGTGAAGAAAAAAGACCTTGCAGATGTGCTTGCAATTATTAACACCTACAATCCAAATGCATTCTATACCATTGAAGAGGTTCAAAAAGTGAATGAAGGCTATTTTAAAGCAACAAACAAAAGGAATCCACTCTTTGGCGGCATCTTTTCACATAGCCAATTGCGAAAGTAATACCAAAGTGAATTATAGATGAATCCAAAAACTGTCATGGCAGAATGCTGATGGATAGAAATGTTAGGCCATTTGAGCGAACGAAAATTGGACTATTATATTTCTCTGGCTGGCATAAATGACAAAATGAACTATTTGCACGATTTTTGCGTTAACTAATTTTCCAAAACAGAAATTATGGAACAGGAAGATTTCAAAAAACAGATAGAAGAGCTTTTCAGGCTGTTTAATAAACTTATGGAGCAACATCCGATGGAGGATATTCCGGGCATCAACCGCTTTCAGTTTGAACAAATGAAGATGTTTCTCAAAAACTACGACAGCATGAAAGACCAGATTTCATTTGAAATGATGGGTCAGATGAATGAGCCAATGAAGCAGATGATCGGACTTTTTATCAAACAACTCAAGCGCGAACTTGGCGAACCGGAACACTTCGAGGAAGCTCCTCTAGCAATTGCTGAAGAGGTAAATGATATTGTAAAAATTGATGAAATGCTGCGCAAACCAGGCCTGAGTGAAGGTGAAATCGATCGTCTTTTAGACGAAAGAGCCCGCTTATTGGCTGAAAATAAATAAGAATAACAGCATTTCAGTCCTAACTCATTCACCGCAATTATATCCACACGAATGCGCGATTATATCAAAAAAAGATGGCACAAATACAATGAAAACAAATCATGGTTCAGCAAAATCAGTGATTTGATTTTCGTTCTTCTGGTTATTGGAATGCTGATTCCGGCAAGCCGGAAGGAGATAAGTGCTTTTGCAGCCCGATTGCTTGCCGGCTCTCCCAAAACAATTGAAAACGAAAAGCAGCAGATGGTTCCGGCAGATGCATGGAACTGGGAATTTCAAACGATGGATGGAAAAAATGTGACATTTTCAGATTTTCAGGGAAAAGCAGTTTTTCTGAACTTCTGGGCCACATGGTGTCCGCCCTGTATTGCTGAAATGCCTGATATTCAGGATTTATATGATCAATTTGGCGATGAATCTGTATTTCTGCTCATTACGGACGAAGACCCTGCGAAAGTGAAAGCGTTTATGGAAAGACGTGGCTTCAAAATGCCGGTTTATATCAACCGTGGCGGCGTGCCGCAGATATTTTCGACCAACAGCATTCCAACAACATGGATTATCAGTCCCGAAGGTGCTGTAATAATCCGTAAAACCGGCGCTGCCAAATGGAACAGTCAAAGCATGCAAGATACAATGAAAGAACTAATTGCACGTTCCCGCTGATTCATACGCCATTTATTGATGCTTTGCATCGCTGAATTAAATATCTTTGTACTTTGTTTTTCATTCAAACACGAAAACACACTTCTATGAAAAAAGCAGGTTTATTGGTTGCGCTCGTTATCATGGTTATGACAGCCCAATCGCAGTTGATTACAAGCAAAACCAGCAAAAATGTTTCAGTTGGATTTGATATCTACACTGACATTTTGACAAAAATACCGGCTGATATGGATTCGCGGTTGATCAATCAGGGCTTCAATGTGTATGCAACCTATAATTTCAAAATTGGTGATGGTCCGCACGTTTTTGCCATTGGAACCGGTATCCGCACGCATAATTTCTATTCAAACACCCGTATTGCCAACATCAAAGCTGATACCATCCTTTTCAGGCCTATTTCCGATGACCTTGACTATAAAAGAAGCAAAATAAACCTTGTTTACCTTGATTTCCCTGCCGAATTGCGTTTGTACTTCAAAGATCAGTGGAAAGTAGGCATTGGATTCAAAATGGGTCTTAATATCGACAGCAAAGAGAAATATGTGGGTCAGTTAGTTAAAGATGGGCCAACAATGCTTCTCAAACAAAAGAAAATAAATTCACTTGAAAAGTACACCTACGGACCTACCTTGCGGATAGGTTATAAGTGGATCAATGCTTTTGCCTTTTATCAGGTCACCAGAACTTTTCAACGTGATCTTGGCCCGGAATTGTATCCACTTTCTGTTGGTCTGACGATAACACCTTTTTAGTGATCTGATTCAGAAAGCTTATTTCCTTCTTTTCAAAACTGTCATCTTCCTGGTCATTTAGTCTTTGGTCTTTAGTCTTTGGCTTTTGGTGGTCTGACTCCCTAGTCTTTTGAGGTGTTGTGTGTCACGGATTGCATCTGTGCTTATTCAGGTTCAACCCTTTCAGGCATACGCGTCAACTTAACAAATCCATCTATGTGGATAACAGCGACTTGCTTGCTTTAATACGTCTGAGTATGTAAGTGTCTCTGTCTTCAATTAGCCATTCCATTTCCTCGCCCTTTTCAAT
>JAGXRB010000116.1 GCA_018336075.1 Bacteroidota bacterium | reverse complement strand
ACCCTGCCTGTAGCAGGCGCATTGCCCGCAAGTACTTTCTCATATATCGCTGAGTCGCGTAACAGGTGATACGCGAAGGCAGGCTTGCCCGCCAGCATTTCATAAAAAAGCAAGCCCAGACCATAGACATCTGTCTGAGCACCCACCCACTTATCTTTCAAGATTTCGGGGGCCGTGTAAGCGGGCAAATTAAATGAATCTTGCCAGATACCGGCAAAATTCTGAGCGGTATCACCCAGCCCCAGGTCTAGCAGCATGGCGCGCGGAATACCCTGCTTGTCATAACGAATCAGGATGGAATCTGGATTAAGGCAAAGATGGAATCTCCCAGCCTGGTGCAAATAAAGGATAACATCAGCAATACTTAATGTGATCCAGCCGGCATGCTGGTACCAGGGTTGCGGATTCTTCAGGAGAAGGTTGCGCAGAATTGTTCCCTCTGCAAAGGCAAAGACCTCATAATAGCGAATGTGGCCATTAATCACTATCCACCCATAGGGATACAAATGGCGACTGCCCTGTAAATGAGCTGGAAGCAAAACCGGCAAGAGAGGATGTTGACCAGCTTCAGCCAACTGCAAAAAAGCGCGTGCTTCGCGGCGCAATTTATCTTCATTTCCGGTGGTTGCCACTTTCAGGAGGATATGTTCTGTCTCGCGCTGGGCTTCATAAATAATAAAAGCGCGAGTAATCACGACCGGCTGAATAATTTCTATGGGCCCAAACCACTCACCATTATCGAAAATTTCAGTGGCGTTTTCTGCAGGGCAATCCTTTTCTTGGCACCACAAATTAAAGTCTTGTGAAATAACGTTACAACGCTGGCAAATCCGCTTCACATCGCACCTCGCGCCAGATTGGTGTGTCAAATAGCAGGAAACCACGCCCAGTCAAAGACCCGGACGTAGTTTCCTGCTTGCATATCAAGAGCATGATTAACCCACAAAACGCTGGGAACCCGAAAGATCACCGTCGCGGTAGGCCCCAATTGCGCCAGTGATATCCCCTGAAATTTCTTTCATTTTTTCAGAGGAACGCCTGATATTCGGCAAAATTCGGTCAATAAACATGGCCAGCGCGGCGGTAGCGCCACCAGAAAGCCAGGCGGTCACCTTGAGCACCATGCTCATCGCTTCCATCGTCTTGGCAACAGCGTCGAGCACTTCCCCAAAGTTGGCAAATTTTTGACTCATCTCCTGCACAGCAGGGATATCCATATAGACTTCTTGCGCCATTTTTACTCCTCCTTATTTAGTAAATCTGACCAAAGACGTCAACGAGGGTTTGCGCAGCCTGGGTTGCTTGACGTTCAGCCTGACGCATTCTTTCAGCCGATCGGCCAATGGCCGATGCATATCCCTGATTGATGTTCATGATGTTGATCAGCAGCGGAATAACTTCGCTGCTCATCTCATCCACGAAACGATTGGCACCATCGCCGCGCCAGGCACCGCTGACAACCTGGCCCACAATAGCCCGAAGAGGAGAGGTCACACCGTCTTCTATGACCCGTACCTGAGACATAATTTGCTGGACAACACCTTCAAGCAGTGCAAATACAAGCTTGAAAATTCCGCTAAACATTCTTCACCTCCTAATCAAAACTTGGAGCCCGCTTTTTGATCAGCGGCCATCATGTCGGTCATGGCCCGACGAATATCATTGGCAATTTCACGATATTTATCGCTCAGCCTGGTCACGCGATTCGAAAAGATACCCAGGGCCATGACATAAGTTTCCCCGGGGCTGCCCTGTAAAGCGCCGTTCTGCATTTGAGAGGCAATCTTCTGGGCGTTTGAAGCGGATTGGGCCAGGCGCTGGGAGACAGCATCGCATTGGCGCGCCATGTCTTCCATCGCCGGGTAATTGGTGCGAATAACATCAGTCATTGTTATTTTCTCCTTTCGGTTTTTTATGCCGGTCAGGCAATGTTGGAGAAGTACCCTTTGGTCTCTTCATCCGCCTGCTGAACAATTTGCATGATTTGACCAGCCACGCCAGCGGCAGCTTCAAGGGCATAAATCATCTTCTGGGTGCGAGGGAATGCGATGGCATTCATTTCTTCATAGAAATGGTCAGCAGCTTCGCCAATCCACTGACTGCCATGTAGCGCATCTGCCATCTGCTTGGTTTTCTGGTACATCTGCTGTATATCAGCCTTTTCAGCGTCCAGCATGCTGATGATGCCTTGCATTTCTTCATAATTGACTTGAATCAGGTTTGACATCGTTTTTCACTCCTTGAGAAAAAGCTCCTGTTTATGTCTTACTTGGATGAATTTTAAAATAGGTTCAAAGCAAACACAACCACCTCCTTTATTATTGCGGCTTTTTTGCTGAATCTTTTACCATTTTTGCTGCTGTTCCAACTGCAGCAACCGCGCCAGCAGCGCCGGCAACAACCTTTCCTGGAGAAGTTTCAGATTCAGGCTTACCTGTTGAATCAGACGGACCAGTCATAGAGTCAAAGCTTTCCGGATTCACAGTAGTGCTGCCCGATTGATAAAGTTGATCCGGGATCGGCGATTCACCCGATTCGCCGCCAGCGACTGAGCTTGTCAAAGAAGGTTCTGCTCCCAGCGCACTACCAAGTCCATTCAAGTCTCCCTGAATACCCATACTTCCGCCACCTGCCCCAGAAGATGACATCGATTCGGCTGCATGGGCTTCCTGTTCGGCAGATTTTTGGCTCGGATCAGAACGATTTTGAGCATTCGGTTGTTCTACTCCCGCTGAAACCGGAGGGCTTGTTTGTGGCGCAACAGCGCCATCCTTGCCAGGCAAAGATCTCCCAAACAGATCCGTCCCAAAATCATCATCACCTGTTTTATCATCAAACTCTCCGGGCACCCTGGCAAATATCCCAACTCCAAAGTCGTCTGCAACAAACAGTTGGCTTACTTCCTCGTCTGCCAAATAAACAATCTGCATCATTTTCCAAAGGGTTTCATCAGCCAGAAATAACGATTCTCCTGCCCGCTTATGAGCTGGTAAGACTATTTCTTCCATCTCTTTGTAAAACAAATCAGCCGAATCCCCAATCCAATCCTGGCGTAGGGCGTGAAGCCGTTGGCGCAAGAGAAAGTAATCCTGAAGCAACACTTCGCCTTCATTTCGAAATGAGCGTGCAATCCTCATTAAGTCATCATAATTTAACTGTAGCACAGACGTCATGATAACTCCCTGTTAAGTTATATCAATTCGAAGCACTATTTTCGTCCCAAGGCGAACCTTTGAACCGGGATTAAGTTGCACAGCCTGAGACGGAGTCAGCTTGAGATTATCCACATAGGTTCCATTCCGACTACCCAAATCTGTCAAGCGATAACTCCCGCGAGCGGGATCATAATCCACCTGGGCATGCCGGCGTGACAGATGCTGTTCAGCAATTTGGACTTCTCCATCGGCCCGCCCAATCACTGAAGGGAATTGTTTTATCAGGCGCGGGCGGCGATCAACATCCGCTGGCGCCTCTACAAAACTCAATGTTAGCGTCGGGAGGACAGCGTCAACCGTTTCATAAACATTATTATGTAGATCTGCCACAGTTGGACCTGATGCGTTTTCCGGTACAACTGGACGAACTTTTACACTTCCATTTGCAGGCTGAGCGGGGATAGGCTCATCGCCTGATATTGGCAAAACTGATCCGGCTTTTAGGTTTTTCCCCAACTTATCGTCAATCACAGGTGTACCACTAAATTGCTTCTGTTTGGAGGAGGTAATCATCAAGAATGCAACCAAGCCCACCACAATCGCCAGGATTGCAAGCAAAAAAGCAGGGTTGGCAATCACAGCGGACAACAAACGCTCAATCAGCGTTGGAGCCTTGTAATTGATATCTTTATAGGTATCCGTAGAATAAATACCGCCATCATTGGCCAAAACACGCAAAATCAGCGTATATTTCCCGCTAGGCACCCGACTATTTCGCAGAGGGATGATAAGTGGCTGGTTATCCCCAGGCTGTCCCATAAGCCTAAAATCAGAGCCATCAACCTTGATGCTGGTTTCTTGATTAACCAACCAACCATCAATCCCTGCCACAAGCGCAGGATTGGTCAATGAAAAATCTACCCCGAGATCAAAACTCTTCTGACTGATGGCTTGTATTTGCAAGGTGGGGAACGCCGAGGATGGATCAAAAACAAATTCATGCCTGATTTCCTTGACAGGTTTATCATCCAGGCGAGCAATCTGAAATGGCGTATTATCTGACATAGAAATGGCAGAAATCACAAGATAATATCCCCGGCTTACCGTCAATATAGATGTGGGAATTTGAAGAACGTTTCGGGGTTGCGGATTCTCAAAAGAATAATCTCCTACCTTGGATCCAGCACTCTTGTCCCAAATCTCGACCTTGACATACTTGACCAACTCTGGAGAAGTAAGTGAGAGTTGAATGTCATAAGCCTGGTTGGCTGCATTTAGGATGAATCCATCCATTTGTGCCCTGACTTTGCTCGGAGGGCCGGGATAATCAGTGTTTGAATCAATTGAGAAAGTCTTACTGATGCTCTGCGATCCAGACAAATTCAGAGTAAGCAAGACTTGACTGGTGCCTCGCCGAGGGTAAACCTCCGCCTGAACCATCCACTGAGACTTCAAAGCATCCATGATGTTGCCAAAGGCACTGGACAGGTCATCCTTTCGTACAATTGCAGAAATTCCACCGGTGGCAGAAGCCCATCCTTTTAGTTCGACCTCATTGAGGTCGCCATCTTTAAGTGACAAGCCTATCGTGCTAATCGGTACCTGGTTGTCCATGGCCAAGTTCATGACTTCATTAAAGTTCCTTTTGCTGCACGGCTTTCCATCAATTTTGATATCTCTGCCGTCAGTGAAAACAAGCACTGCACGACGCCCTACAGGCGCCTTCTGTAACGCTTCTATCGCACTATAAGTAGCATCATAAAGACAGGTGCCGCCCTGTCTTTTTACAGTATATTGATCAATGGCATACGTAACCGCGGGAATATTCTGGGTGAAGTCTTGAAGCAGTTTAATCTCTTCATCGAACTGCACAACAGCAAAAAACGAATTATCTGGTGTGTTGGCCAGTGCAGATTTTGCCGCTCGTTTCAAATCAGATTCCAGTCCTCCCATACTACCGCTTGAATCCAGTACCAGCGTCACATAAATCGGAACATCCGGTCGGGTAACCGGAACTTGAACAGTATAGTTGTATTGGGGAAGGGTTATTTCGGCGTTTTGGGGTTGCACCCCTGTAACAGAAAGGCTGGTTTTTGGATCAAAAATGTTAAAGTAGGCTTTCAGCACCAACCCGTCTGGAGTTTCTAAAGTTGAGACCTGACTAATGCGAAGATCTAAACCTGTGCCTTGCTGGGCCTGAGCAGCCGGAACAAAACAAAATAAAATAGTTACAAATATTAGTAACAAAGTTGGTCTTGTAGCCATTCCTATCCCTTTTATGCGTTGATTAGACCCATGAATTGCAACTAAAAGTATGATAACAGAAAAATGACTTGCGGTGCAACCATCAAATTTCAAAAATTACCAGGAGTATTTGTTTCTTTCAACCCCTATTTTTGCAGGCTCAGCACCAAACCGACATGTTGGAACTTTCAACAGTGAAAACAAGAAAGAAAGTAACTCGGCAAATACCTATAATCATTATAGGGCGAATTGTCAAAATTTTTCGATTTTGTGATGTTTGTCATCATTTTAATGATGTTTGTAATCCGACTTGATACTCAGATAGCCAGAACCCTAAATATTGAAGCTTCAGCTCAATAGGGTGGTTTTAGACCAGCTTTTGGGATGAGGACATGGCCCGCCTGTACAAGTTTCAATCCCTCGATTGGGACGGGTGTATGTGTAATTGAAGACGATACAGCCGTAGGCTGGACGCTGTCGTAATAAGGCAAATCCAGATGGTCGCTTGGCGCAAAATAGGAGCAATCATGGCATTCCGAAAAAATGAGTTAGCGGCTGTTGAGAAAGCGCTCTATGCCTTTTTGCAACGCAAGAGACCGCCTGAGCATGTCCGCTCAAAAGTGGATATCGGATTCAAGATTAGCGGTCAGAGCATCGAACTGGTTGAGATTCGCCCACGCTGGGATAAACCGTCCATCTACGAACAGCATCCTTTCGCAAGGACAACTTTTATCAGAACACAGAATGTCTGGAAATTATTCTGGCTGCGAGCAAACATGAAATGGCATCCCTACACACCCACGCTGTTCACAAGCATCGATGAGGTACTGACAGTCATTGAACAAGATGAGCATGGCTGCTTTTTTGGATAAAGAACAGGGCCGTATTTCTAACCGGGGAAGAATTTCCCATATACAATTTTGGGAAAATGCTTGACTAACTCACCAAACCGGGTAAAATAATCACACTTATTGCGTTCCCGGTCGTGTTGGGATTCTTTTGCCCCTGATGCGACTCCCAGGGTCTATTGTGCCTGCTTTCGGCGCTCCTTGACGGGAGCGCCTTTTTGTTTTCCCGGCCAAGACCTGAAAGGAGTTGCCCATAAGAAAAATATGACCAGCCACCCTATTTATGTACTTTTTGCTGGCGCAAAAGAATATTTTTACAACGAGCCTTTTATTGTTTGGCAAGCCAGAAGCCAGACAACATCCTTGTTTGCAAGAATTTGAATTCAACTTATTGTTCAAATCCTTTCGGCAAACAACAAATGAGCAAACCCACAACGAGACAGTACGAATTGCCAGCATCGCCCCTGCAAGATTTCCTAAATCTTCTCATTTGCTCCCGAAAGGAGGCACAAAATGCCAAATAATAATTCTACAACCGCCCGAATATTGTTCAAAAATCGGCTCATTAAATATAAGTTTGCCAGGCTCATGGATATCGACGAAACATTGGAGACCGTGCTAGCACATAACGCTGCGCCAGCCCGATTTTTAGCGCGGATTGGTTTTCCAATGCGTGCCATCGCAATACTACAAACAGTTAAAACGGATTCACTCCTTAAATTTTTAACGAGGATTATCCTGAAAAATAACATACTTGCGTACGCTATCGTCCAAGCCTGGATGGAGGAGCGAGATTTGTATTTCATATCAGCAGATCAGTGAGTTCTTCCAAACAACGAATAGAAACAGCCCAAATTTCAGATAGCAGGTAATGTTCAAAATAAGCATTACCTGCCATTTATTATGTGGGCAAGAGAGTAAGAATGCATCTTCTTGGGCAATGTTTGTTCGGCACCTAAAAACCACAAGAGAAGCCCCGCTCATTTCGAGCGGGGCTTCCTTATCTCCAATTCAAAAGTGTGTCTATGATAATACCCCCCTTGGTGGCTCCAGAACCCACCACCCACTCTTGATGAGTGGGTGGTATATAAAAAACCCTAAATTTGAAAACAGCCCGGTATAAACTTTATTGACGAGGCTGCCTGGGACTCGCTTTTCACTTCAGCAGGAACCGATGAATTTAGTCAAGACCCGGTTGAACACTTCCGGGTTGTCCATATTGGCACAGTGACCGGCTTGCGGGATGACCTGCAATTGGGCGTTTGGTTCGCG
>JAGXRB010000115.1 GCA_018336075.1 Bacteroidota bacterium | reverse complement strand
TGCAATGGGTCAGAATTCTGGATTTGTTGCTGATAAGACTGCTTCCAAATTGCCCGATTGCGCGCGTGTCTTCAGCATCTTTGCGGGCCACTTCCAGCGCTTCTTCAATGGCTTTTTCTCTGGAAATTTTGCCTGCTTCAAATACACGTTCTACGGCATAAAACAGGTTTCTTGCTGTTGGTCTGGTCGATTCGATATCTTGTCGGGCCTCTTTTAAGAAACCAATATAATTCTCTTCCGGGGCTTCCATACAAGCCTGTGCCATAGCATAGCCTGCTGCAGCACCAATGGCTCCGGCGCCTCTTACCACCATTTCGGTTATGGCCATGCAGCTGTCCCAATAGGTTTTACATTCATGAATGACAAAACTGAAAGGAAGCATGTTTTGATGAATCATCATCACGGAATTGCCTTCCATCCATACAGTCTGATATGATTTTCCGTTTACAAGCATTGAAAATTCTATTTGTGATAAAAAGGGTTCTATTCTTTTTCAAGCAGCTTTAGTGCAATCCATGCCATTGAAGCGACTCCGGTTTCAAGACTGCTTTCGTCAATATCGAAAGTTGAAGTATGCAGGTCTGCTTTGATTCCTTTTGCATTGTTGGCTGTTCCAAGGCGAAAAAAACATGCCGGAATCTCGTGTGAGTACCATGCAAAATCTTCGGTGGTCATCCTTTGCGGAAGAGCAATAACAGCCTCTTGTCCCAACAATTCCTTCGCTGCTGCCTCTGCCCTTTCTGTAACAATTTCATTGTTAAGAAGAACGGGATAGCCTTTTTCTATAAATACTTCTGCTGTGGCTCCGGCTGCGATAGCTGTGTGACTGGCAATAAGTGCAATCTGATTTCTTGCTTTTTCGCGCCAGTTTTCATCAAATGTCCTGAAGGTTCCCTGAATCGTAACCTCCGACGGAATGATATTGTAAGCCCCGTCGGCGATAAATCTTCCGAAAGAAAGCACTGTCGGTACCGAAGGTGGTGCCATGCGGCTGACAACTTGCTGCATGTTCACCACAATCTGCGATGCGATGAGCACCGTATCTGTTATGAGGTCTGGCATTGCTGCATGGCCACCCTTGCCTTTCACTGTGATATTTACTTCATCGCCTGATGCCATAAAAGGGCCGGCTCTGAAGCCCAGATTTCCGCTTTCCATCGATGGCAAAACATGCAGTCCGATGATGGCTTCTACTTCGGGATTATGCAAAACGCCGGCTTCAATCATAGCCTTGGCGCCACCGGGTAGTTTTTCTTCTGCGGGTTGAAACAGCAATTTTATGGTTCCTTCAAAATCGTTTTTCATTGCATTCAGAATCCGGCCTGCAGAAAGCAATATGGCCGAATGTGCATCGTGACCGCAGGCATGCATCACTCCCTCATTGTTCGAACAGTAGGGCTGAGTAGATTGTTCTCTGATGGGCAATGCATCTATATCGGCACGAAGGGCGATACAGCGCTTTTGAGGGTTCTTTCCCTCAATAAGCGCGACAATGCCATGACCGGCAACACCCGTCTGATGTGGAATTCCATATGCATTCAACTTTGCTGAGATAAACGCCGCTGTTTCCTTTTCCTGAAAACTCAGCTCCGGATGCTGATGAAGGTGACGGCGAATAGCAAGGGTTTCATTAAAAAAGGATGCCGCAAGCTGTTGAACCTTTTGATGCATGATAAAGTTTTTTGATTTTCTGTGTGAAGGCAAAGGTAATGCAAAATCAGATTTGCGCTGACGGATCAAATCAGACAGTCCTTTGTGAGGAATGCTCCTTCAGCGGCTTGATTAAAAAACTTTGCTGACAGGCCCTTTTTACTGACCTGAATTTTTAGGATTTTGGGAAGAAGTTTTCTTTGCAGCAAAAGGATTGTATGCAGCATACCCGCGTGCACCAACGCAGTGTGAGCTTCTCCCGTGCAATTGGGGAAACTTGTTGATTGAAAAAAAACCACCTTTTTTGTAACTCATAGGACGGCAAAAATAGAATTTTCTTTGAGCATTGTATTGAAAGAATAAAATAGTTTTGAACAGTTTTGAGCAATCAGATGGCTCTGACAAACCAAAGCCTAAAACCAAAACCTGACATAAATCACTGAATTAAAAACAGATGTGCTTTGCTCATACTACCTGAAGCCTGAATTTCTTAGCTTGAAACCCTTTGCCTTGCTTAAAATTTGACAGGCTTAATTTTTTTCTGCAACGGTTGCGAAGAATGTTATTAGATGTAAACTATCCATTATCCATTATCCATTGCCATTTCCATCATCGATTATCAATTTTCCATTATCCATTGCTTAGGGAATTATTGTTTATTTTTGCGGCATGGAAACGAAACGTCAATTAAAGATTGCCAGACTTTTGCAGAAAGAGCTTGGTGAAATATTTCAGCTGGAGCTTAAAGGTCTCACTGCCGGCTCACTGATCACTGTAACCAAAGTCAATGTAGCACCCGATCTTTCGGTGGCAAGGGTATTTTTAAGTGTCTTTGGTGCAAAGGATAAAAATGTCAAGGTGGAGCAAGTAAAGCCGCACGCCCGTGAAATCAGAGGCCTTCTTGGAAACCGCGTCAGGCATCAGTTGCGCTCAATACCCGAACTGAAATTTCAGCTTGATGACTCTTTGGATTATATTGAAAAGATTGATAACCTGCTAAAAGGAGAATAGAAGTGCAGTACGATCCTATAAAACGCAGTCTGGGCAAAGTTTTTAATCGTTCTGCGCTTTCGCGTAAACTGTTTTACAGACTGCTCGACCTGCTTTTGTTGCGCACATGGCATATCAAAAAGCAAATGCGTGAATGGACCAAAAAAGCAGGCAGCACGGTCGAAATACTCGATGCAGGCTCCGGCTTCGGACAATATACTTACTTTATGTCTCAGCAACATCCAGAATGGAAAATACTTGCTGTGGATGTGAAAGAAGAGCAGATAGAAGACTGCAACCAGTTTTTTAGCCGTATTAGCGCAAAAAACGTCCGTTTTGAAGTAGCCGACCTCACAAAGCTGAATTTCAATCAACGTTTCGACCTTGTGCTTTGTGTTGATGTGATGGAACATATTGAAGAAGACAGACTGGTGCTTTCCAACTACTTCAATGCGCTGAAGCCCGGAGGAATGTTGCTGATTTCTACACCTTCGGATCAGGGTGGCTCCGATGTGCATGAGCACGATCATGCAGAAGAAGGCGCTGTTGGTTTCATTGACGAACATGTGCGCGATGGCTATGCCATCAGCGATCTGGATGAGAAATTGCGGACTGCCGGATTTTCAAAAACCGAAATACACTATCAGTATGGCTGGCCGGGAAAAATCTCCTGGAAGCTTTCGATGAAATACCCCATACTTATGCTGAATGCATCCAGGCTGTTTTTTGTCCTGCTGCCGTTCTACTATCTGCTTGTATTTCCTATGAGTCTTGTTTTGAATGCTTTGGATGTTAAGTTGAAGCATAACACCGGTACAGGCATCATTGCACGTGCATGGAAATAATCAGAACACTTAGCCGTTTGAATCAATAAATCAGGTCCTTTGAATCTTTCTTTTTACATAGCAAAGCGCTACCTGCTGGCAAAAAAAAGCCACAACCTCATCAACATCATTACTGCTGTTTCGGTGATTGGTGTTGGCATTGGCGCCTTTGCCCTGATTGTGGTTCTTTCTGTTTTCAATGGTTTCGAGAAAGTGATATCATCAATGGTAAATTCCGTTTCGCCCGATCTGCTCATTGAAGCCCGCCGCGGAAAAGTGATTGATGCCACTGCTTTTCCTTTTGAACAACTCAAGGGTCTTTCCGGTATAAAAGCCGTCATCGAAATCGTTGAAGAAGACGCCCTGCTGCGCTACGGAGAGAAACAGCATATCGGCAGAATCAAAGGCGTTGGAGATGCTTATCAGCATTTGCGCCTTTTGGATACCATCATTGTCGAAGGAGAGTTTGCTGTCAGAAAAGATGAGTTTCAGTTTGCCGTTGCCGGAGCCGGAGTAGCCTGGTACCTTGGACTGAATTTGCGCAATCCGGCTGAAATGCTTCTTGTGTATGTGCCTCAGCGTGGCAATCCGTCATCTTTCAGTCTGGATCAGGGTTTCAACAGTCAGGCTATCAATGTTTCAGGTGTTTTTGCTTCTCAGCAGGATTATGATGCACGTTATGTTGTTGTGCCTCTGGGATGGGCCAAACAGCTGCTTGGCTATACGAATGAAATTAGTGGTATCGAAATATTTCTGCAAAAAAGCAGTGCTTATAAACGGACACAAAAAGAAGTAGCACAGATTCTGGGAGAAGATTTTGTCGTCAAAAACAGATTTGAACAACAAGAAACACTCTTTCAGATTATGCGATCCGAAAAGTGGGCCATCTTCATCATTCTTACTTTTATCTTGATCATGGCGACATTCAATGTGATTGGCTCACTCACGATGCTGATTGTCGACAAGAAAAAGGACAGCGGAATACTTCGCTATCTCGGCGCCACAAAATTGATGCTTCGGAAGCTTTTCCTTGCCGAAGGTATGCTCATTTCGACCGCTGGCGGAATCATCGGACTCATTGCAGGTGCTTTGGTCGTGCTTTTGCAGCAGGAGTTCGGTCTGCTCAAACTTGGTGGTGGCGCAGGTGCTTTTGTCATCGATGCCTATCCCGTTCAACTGAAAATCCTTGATGTCGTTGCGGTATTCTTCACCGTTCTTGTCATTGGTGGGATATCTTCTTTTTATACCGTGCGCCAGTCGCTGAAGTGGACAGATGAGGAGCGGAGTTGAGGGGAATAGAGAGGGTTTGAGAGATTTGAAAAAACAGCAATTTATAAAGTTGTTCAGCCTTTCAATAAACCCCAGCCTTCAGATGAAAGTACTATATCGTCCGGACTGATATCAGTTTTCAGGTTTTCGGAATTCACAACAATATCTGCAAGGTCTCTTATCTTTCTGTTCTTCTCTTTCAGGTTGTTATTTCCGTTTTCGAGATAGAGAAACAGCCCTGGTTTTACTACTTTTCGAAGACTTCCCGACTCGCAAATGATCACAGATTCCCTTGGAATTATTTCGAAAAATTCCTGAATGGCCTGTTCGATGTTTTCATCAAAGCTACGGATATAAAAGGCTCTTTCGGCTCCGGCTTTCAGCATTCTTGCGGTGTCTTTTGTGCTTTCCGGATTCGTTTCCTCAAAAATGTCAAAGGGCTGAAATAGTTGCACTTTCTTTTTATTATGAAAAGCATCCTCTTCCGGATAGATTGTTGTTGCCTTGATGCCAAATACAGAAGTTTCTTTGCTGAATTTCTCGATTACGGCACAGGCAAAAGTTGATTTTCCGATGTTGCGGCCATTGCCTGCAATAAGGAGAAGATTCGGAAGGTAAATCATGGAGGTCAGGAGACTGTTGAAGTGTTTTGGTTTTCTATGAGCTGCGTAATAAAAACAAAATCTTTCACATGCAGCTGTTCAGCCCTTTTGTTGAAGATTTCGTGCGTAATAATATCAGTATGAAGGCGGCTGCGCAATCCGTTGCGAAGGGTTTTGCGCCTTTGGTTGAAAGCTTGCTTCACGATTTGATGGAAAAGTTCGGGGTTGCAGCCAAGGTTTGTGGTGTTGTTTCTTTGAAGTTTAATCACAGCTGACTTCACCTTTGGGGGAGGATTAAAAACATTTTCACCAACAGTAAAGCAGTAGGAAATGTCGTACCATGCTTGCAGCAACACGCTTAAAATGCCGTATGTTTTGCTTCCCGGTGGTGTGGCAATCCTTTCAGCCACTTCTTTCTGAATCATGCAAACGACCTCGCGAACAATGTTGCGGTGATCAAGAATCTGAAAAAATATCTGACTGCTGATATTGTATGGAAAATTTCCGATGATTGCAAGATTGTCAGAACCGAATTGATTTAAGTCCGTTTTTAGAAAGTCTGCCAGAAAAATCCGTTCAGAAAGCTCAGGAAAATGTTCTTTCAGGTATTCAGTTGACTCTTCATCAATTTCGATTAATGACAGGCCTTCACCATATTTTGGCAACAAAAAACTGGTAAGAACACCAGTTCCGGGGCCTATTTCAAGCACATTCGGAAAGCTGCCCGACAAGGTGTCAACAATTTTGCGGGCAATATTCTGGTCTGTGAGAAAATGTTGTCCAAGATGTTTTTTAGGTCTTACCATGATTTTGGTTAAATGCTGTCGCCGCGCAGACTGCGGTATTTCTGACGGGCTTGTGCGGCATAAATACTTGCCGGATATTTATCGAAAATAATTTCATAAAGTGTTCTTGCTCTCTCGATGTTGTTCAGGTTTTCTTCGTTAAGCAGGGCACTTTGAAAGAGTGCATCGTCAGCAAGATAGCTATCCGAAAATTGTGTGAAGACAAGGGTGTAAAGATCATCTGCTTCCTGAAAACGGCTGCTTCTTGCAAGAATCTCGGCTTTTTTCATATTGACATGCGGTTTCAGCGATTGTGTCCTGTCAAATTCCGCCAAAGAGTCGAGTACAAGCAATGCTTCTGGATCTCTTTTCTGAAAAGTCATCAGATCGGCTCTGGCATAAGCCCTTAAGCTGGAGCCGGTTGTGTCGTCCATCAGATTGTCTCTGATGAGTAGCGAAAGGGTGAGTGCATCGTTTGAAATCAATTTTGAGGTTGCAGCCTTCAAAACGTCGAGCTGTGTTTGCGCCCAGCTAAATTCGCCAATGAAGTAACGCAGACGCGCATTTCTGAAACGCGCTTCATGTGCAACGGGTTCGTTTTTCAACGCTTTGTCTACCTGACTATAGAGCAAAGTAGCTTCCCAAACTTCATTTTGATAAAGGAGTATGTCTGCAAGGTTCATCTTGAGATTGGCTTGTTCATCAGGTCTCAACGGAAGCTCAAGCGATTTTTCCATTATTACAAGGGCATCCGAAGGTTTGTCAAGGGCATAAGTTAAAATGCGTGCCTGAATGATTGCCAGTTCATAGGTTTCCCGGTTAAATCCAATCGTCTGAAATGCTTTTTCAATATCTTCTGAGATGCCTTCGTAAATATTTATGCCGGTATTGTGAGATTGTTCGGCCAGATAATAGCGTGCTTTCAAAGCACCTTTAATGCCCTGAAAATAATAAATGCTTCCCTGACCTTTTGCGGCCACATATGAAAATCCTTTTGAAGCCACTTCATATTGGCTGTTCGAAAGACTGATCTCGGCTAACTCAAGGACTGCAAACTCACGGTCGCCAAAACGGCGGTCCATAGCCAGTGCCTGAATCATTGCAATGTCATAATCTCTTTGTTGAAGTGAAAACCATATAAGCAACTCACCATAAAGGGGTTTATCCGGATTTGCCTGCGCTTTTGTCAGAAATTTTGTGCGCATCAGCTCCGACATACTATTGTCAATATCCATTACAACCATGTTCTGAAAGTATCTTTTGATCAGATCAAAATTTTCAGGACTGCTGTCTAAATGTGAAAGGTAGCTGTCAATGGCAGCAGTGTAATTTCCAGTGTACTGGTAAATTCCTGCCTTTTCAAGGTGAAATTCGTAATTAACTCCCGGGAGCCTGCTGCCTTTTTCATAAGTCAAAAGCGTATATTCGTCCAGATTTCTCGTTCTGAAAGCATTCGCAACCTGACTGATTCTGTTGCGGTCGGGGCTCAGTTCTTTGATGATATTTTCAAAAATCTCTCTTGATTTTTTCTGGTCACCACTAAGCATGAGAATATAACCGAGATCGATTTCGTCTTGAACATCTTTTGTTGCACGCAATTGCCTGCGCGCAGATTTTTCGGCTTCATCCAGTTGGTTGAGCTGAATCAGGCAGTTAAAATAAAAATTGTAATAATGTCTTGCTTTGAAGGTTTCAAACAAATTCAGGTAAAGTGCCTTCGCGCTTTCCCAATCCTGATTGCGATAAAATTCATAAGCAAGATTTTCATCGATTACCCGCTGATTTTGCTGGGCATTATTGTCAGTACGCACTTGCTGAGCCTGCAAAAACGTAGCAGGGATGGAAAAAAGGATTACGAAAAAAAGTATTGATATTATGGGTTTTAAGTGCATCATTTTTTTATTGATTCGTCAGATGTGTGGGCCTTTTCGAGTGTTTCAAGCAGAAGTAACTGCGCATGCCATCGGTTGCTAAGGTAATCAACTTTTAGTCCAATGATATTAACGATAAGTTGTTCGTCTACCAGATATTGATGAAGCAAACGCTGATCCGTGAGGTTTTCTTGTATATCTGACTTTAAATCTGACAACTGCTTTAGTGCAACATCGATTTCACCCAAGAGATTATTTTTTTCATCTTCGGCAGTTTGCATAAATTCAGCAGCATTTTCAAGTGACCCGAGTGCAGCAATATTTGTTGAAAGCCTTTCGTCAAGAAGAAAATCACTGATTTCCTGCTTGTAATCAGCAATCTTTTCTGTTTCGATCAAATCCAGCAGCGCCTTGTTTGATTGCAATACCGTTAACAAGGAGTCAATTACAATAATTTCTTCTTTAGCTGCTTTTTTTTCAGCACACGAAAAAGTCATTAGCGCTATAAAAGCAAAAACTGAAAGCTTAAGAAATGATTTCAAAACCTGTGTAGGCTTGTAATGCTTTTGGTATGCGGATGCCATCATTTGTCTGATTATTTTCGAGCAGTGCTGCCACAATTCGCGGAAGTGCGAGGGCACTGCCGTTGAGGGTGTGAGCCAGTTGAATCTGTCCGTTTTTGTCTTTTATTCTAAGTTTCATGCGGTTGGCCTGAAAACTCTCAAAATTAGAAACTGAGCTTACTTCAAGCCACATTTTTTGAGCTGCCGAAAACACTTCAAAGTCGTAGGTCAAAGCGGATGCAAAACTCATGTCGCCACCGCAAAGCTTGAGCACGCGGAAGGGGAGTTCAAGTTTTCGAAGCAGCCCTGCCACATGTTCGCGCATCGCTTCCAAAACATCGTAGGAGTTGCCAGACTGCGCAATCTGAACAATTTCAACCTTGTCAAACTGATGCAAACGGTTCAGCCCGCGAACGTGTTTTCCCCATGAACCGGCTTCGCGACGGAAACAGTTGGAGTAGGCAACGTTCTTTACAGGCAGTTCGTTTTCCTGAAGTATCACATCCCTGTAAATATTGGTAATGGGCACCTCAGCTGTGGGAATGAGATAAAGATTGTCGAGCCCGACAGTATACATTTGTGCTTCTTTGTCTGGCAATTGTCCCGTGCCGTAAGCAGAAGCTTCGTTCACAAGCAGTGGTGGCTGAACCTCCAGGTATCCTGCTGCAACGGCTTCATCCAAAAAGAAATTGATCAAAGCCCTTTGCAGCCGTGCACCTTTTCCTTTGTAAAAAGGGAAACCGGCACCGGTGACTTTGTTGCCAAGTTCAAAATCAATGAGGTCAAATTGTGAAATGAGGTCCCAGTGTGGTTTTGCATCTGCAGGAAGATCGGGCATTGCACCTTCTTCATGCACTGTTAAATTGTCAGTTGCAGCGCGGCCCAATGGAACAGTCGGGTGTGGGGTATTGGGGATTTCTACCAGCTTCGACTGAATACTTTCTTTGAGTTCACTGAGTTTTTCGCCCAATAATCTGGCTTTTTCCTTCAATTCGGCATTACGTATTTTAAGCTGATCTGCTTCGGCTGTTTTTCCTGCTTTATATAAACTGCCAACCTCGCGGGCAATGGCATTGGTTTCGGCAAGTGTATCATCGTTTTCCTGCTGTATTGTCCGGCGTTCGTCGTCAAGGCGCAGAATCTCTTCAATCAATTCAGTGTTGTTGAAGTTTTTTATGGCCAGTCTGCTGATGGCTTCTTCTTTTTTATCGCGTAGATAAGGTACTGTTAACATGGAAAAAATTTTGGCAAAAGTAATGATTTCAGCACAATGCTGCAATCAGGCTTTGGCTTGAATTAAAATTAAACTTTGTGAATTTGGAAAACAAGGCCTAAAATCAGTTAAACAAAAAAAGACCATGTCGGTTTGAAAGCATGGTCTTGATTTTTATGATTCAATGAAGCCGGACAGATTAACCTTCCATAGATTTCTCTAGCTCTCTTGCAGAATTGAGAAATTCCTCCACTTTCATTTCTTTGAAATAAAGCAATCCATGTGTTGTTCTCAGTCGTGGACTTTCATTTTGATAGAAAAATGGCTTTCCAATAAGCAATTGAATCTGCTTTAACTGATCAACCCAGATTTTTTTCGAAAGGTCACTGAATTTTCCATCGTGGCGGTAACTTGGGAAAGAAGCATCCACCTGACTGAGGTAGCTGTTGGTGAAAGTTTCGTTCAAAACACCCATCGCATTGAGTGAAACCGGTACGATATGCGTTACATCGGCCGGATGAAACTGATACCATACATTGCGATAACCCCAGATACGCAACTGACTCAGATCTTTTTCCTTACCCCATTCACGAACGGCCTCAGCGATAGCTTGAAGCACTTTGTAATGCGTGTCGGGTCCGCTTCCTTCCGGATCAAAAGCCAGACTTATCACAGTTGGATTAATTGTTCGAAGTTGTTTCAGAATCGGCTCTACATCACGTTGCCTGTTTGGTTTTTCGGTAAAGATATCGCCGGTGTAAAAGCCTAATCTCAAGTGATGGACTTCGCTGGTGGTCATACCAAAACAAGCCCACACCAACTCTTCTTCATATTCCCGGATCATGCCTTTAAGGGTTTGAATCTTTGGAGGCATTTTTTCGCCATCGTAGCTGTTGCGCGTTATTGAAAGCACATCGTTGATCTGATTGCGGAGTTTTTGCTCATTTTTTACTCCCCAGATCTCTATGATATTTCTTACCAGCCGATGCGCAAAACCTCTTCGCAATTCAATCGGCTGGCCCGAAGCGACTTTTATGAGGTAGTGATAAATATCTTTATCGCGTTTAAGCATATATCCTCTCTCAAAGAAATCAGGATATTTTATCATCTGTATTTCCTCTTTGTCCAGAAAATGCAGCGTGTCTTCAAGGGCGTTGATCAGGAATTTATTGGTCACAGCCGTGAAGCCTGAAGTTAGTACAGCAAAATGATTTTTGTTTGTTTCGTTGCGCGACAAGCGGTGGATATGCGGCAACAAACCTAGCATGATATCATCGTGATGTGGTCCGGTGTGATAAAACATCTCGTTGCCGAGAGGATACATTCCGTCGTCAATTTTTTTTGTAATTGAATCAATGACAGACTGCACAGTATCATGGTTCAGACCCGGAATAAGCCTGCAATATTCATCTTCTTTCAGGTCTTCAAGCATAAGTCTGTCGCCAAACTTATTTATTTTTCTGCAAAGGTCAATCACAGCTTTGTCTGTTTTTTCCTGTGTCCACGGGCTGCCATTGTAGTAAAAATCAACTGAATCTTTCAGCATGCTGGCGGCACCTTGTGTCAGGTAAAAACGGGCGTTTTTCAGTTTTGTCAGAACCGAAGCCGGGTAGAGGTTTGATGGTTTGTTTTCGAGTGCATCTTTCACGACCGGTGCTTTTGCTTCGCCGGCAGCAAAAATGATTGCCACTGCGTCAGGGTTGTATGCAATGGTTTCCAGTCCGATGGTAATAACAAGTCTTTTGCGTGAAATCTCGATGCCGCCCAGATCGCCGGCAGCAACAGCCTGTGTTTCAAAATTTGTTGCCGTTAATCGTGTTGCCGAATGATGGTCAGATCCACGGGTATTGAAGGCGATATGACCGTCAGGACCAATGCCGCCCAGAAAGAAACCAATTCCGCCCAGCTTTCTGATTTGATGCTCATAATTTGAACACCATTCATCAATCATAAAAATTGATTGCTGCTGCAATGCTTCCATTTTGGTTTTGGGCTCGCAATAGCGCAGGTTCAGATCCACTTCTCCATTGGGAAATACCTCAGTGAAAGGTAAATTTTCTGCCAGTGGAATTGTATCGCAGTTGATAAATAGCCCTCTTGCCGGATCAAGGCCGAAATCCTGTATGTAAAACTTTTTTACGTAATGATAGAAGCTATTGTGCTGCGAAGAACTGATGGGATAAAACTCATCAATCTGCACAAAATGCAAGCGACTCAGATTCGGCTTTTTCTCAATGTTAAGGCCGTTTTCTTTTCTGATTTTTTTGCCTTCCGCTGTATTCCATGTATCCAGAATCCTTTTTGTCCAGGTGATGAAATACTCAGGTGTTTTTCCTGTTGGAAGGCTGATGACGCCTTCAGGGTTTTCTGAAACCCATTCCAAAAACCTCAAAGCTGTGAGCAGGCCCAGTTTTGGGAAATTTTCAACAGTGAGATAAGGAATGTTAACTGGATTGTGGTGCGGGATCTCGCAACAAAAAGCCTTCTCTACGGAAGTGAAATGTTCTGTATTCATTTTATGGATTTTGAATCGATATTTTTATGTTTTGCCCTTAAAAATGGAAAAGTTTCTGACTTTTTCCGCAACATTTCGAAACTGTGCTTGCAATAAGGATTTGATTTTAAATTTAGTTTAACCCTTAAAACTTATTAAAAATTTGGTTATTGTGCTCTTTATGAGCACTAAACCATTGTATTTACAGTTTTTGAAATGCTGTTGCAAAAATAAAGTTTAAATGAAAACAATTTAAAAAAATTATTTATTTTATTATTTGAGGGTATGTTTTTAAAATTTTTTAATTTTGTCTATCGTTTGATCCGGAAATAATTTTTACTGAAATAATTTAAAACATTTACTTATGAAGACTTTCGTCTGGTTTTTATTTTCAGTGTTGATTCCATTTAGTCTTGTTTCTCAAACCATCATATGGGAAGAGCAAACATCGAATTATCAATTTCCTCAAGGCATGAAACTCTTCAAAGGGACCATAAGCGGGAATGATACCTTTTTTGCATATTACTACGAGGTTGACATGACTTATCCTGACATTGCAGTAAGGCCGTATCTGCGCACTTCACCTGCGCAGGTGGATGATTTTACTGCTGAAGTTGGTGCTTATGCTGCCATAAACGGTGGTTTTTTTGCTGGCACAACTTCTGTATCATCTGTAATTTATCCGGGGCAAATCCCGGCAATAAATCTTACATCTGTTGTCAGAAACAGCATGACTTATCCATTGATAAGACCGATCATTGCCATGCATACTGATCGCACAATGGCTACTGAATGGGTGTACCATCACTCTTATAATCTGGATGATTTATACATTTATGAAAATCCGTTGCCTTATGTCTGCAATGCTCCGAGCCCGCTGCCGGCGCCGGTAAAAGCCAATGGAATTCCTTATGAAAACATTGCTTTTGGACTTGGTGGAGGCCCTCAACTTATAAAAGATGGTGTAATTACCATCACTTATTGCGAAGAAATTTTCTGGGGTTCCGGTGTCTTGCTGACTGATTATCGTCCCAGGACAGCCGTAGGATACAAATCGGATCAAAAAGTGATTTTATTTGCTACCAACAATATGCGGATTGGCGACATGGCTGAAATGCTGCTTGGCCTGGGTTGCTATGAGGCAATCAATCTTGATGGCGGCGGGTCAACTGCAATTTCTGCCGGCGGACAAAGTCTTTATGATCAAAACAGAGCCGTGCCAACTATTTTTGCAATTGTACATTCCGACTCATTGAATATCCCAAACCAGCCTACCTTCGAAAAAATTATTGACACCAGTGATGAAGGTGTGACTTTCAATGGAAGTTGGTTTCCGACAGCAAATCCGGGTTCATGGGAAAGTCCGTCCATGCTTCATGGGCTTGCTACCAACAATGAATATTATCAGTTTCCGCTCAATCTGCCTGCTGCAGGTGAATATGAAATTTATGGCTGGTGGACTTCTTCGGCCAACAGGTCAACAAATACACCTTTTATAATAGACCATGCAAACGGGCAAACACAGGTGCCGGTCAATCAAACTATAAATGGTTCAACCTGGGCACTGATTGGTACCTACAATTTTTATGGTACCGCTGACGAAAAAGTAAGAGTAACAGCAGGTGCAACAACAAATGCCTACGTTGTTGCTGATGCCATCCGCATTCTTTCTTATGATCCTGCTTTAAATCAAAATGTAATTGCAATAATTCAACCGGTTCAGGATATTTCAGTTCCTTTTGGAACGCCTCTGAATGAAGCACTTGCGTTATTGAGTCAGCAGACAACGATCGTAACCACACAAAACCAGACGTTCACCGTTGACCTTAACTGGACTTCACAAACATATTCGGCCAATGTGCCCGGCGATTATCAGGCAGTTGCCACTTTTGTTCTGCCCGAAGGCGTATTGCAATCAGATCCGCCGATGCCACTTGAAGTTCTTGCAACCATCACTGTTGAGGAAGCCACTGGTCTGGGCTCGTATGCTTT
>JAGXRB010000114.1 GCA_018336075.1 Bacteroidota bacterium | reverse complement strand
TGCCCAAACGATGGCTCGCGCACTCTTTGAAAACACAAGAAATCCTGGCAAAAAAGTGGGCTCTCCTGCGTGCGAGCCCAAACGGCCTATGGGCCGTTTTTGCCGGATTTCTATATGTTTTCAAATTCACAGGCTCAGCGGCGCCGCGTTTGGGCGGGCTCATGCGCTGCATTGAACGGACATTTTTCGTTGGGATAAACATTTTAATTTCCATAAAAATCCGAAAGAACATAAAGGTGGACGATTATGTTTTTTATCTTTATGTCTTGAAAAAAGATGGAAAATGGGACATGAACACAAGATGAAAATAGATGCAGTATTGCGGGGACATATTCGTTATGTGACATGTTAAAATCGCGCTATTATGGCTTTTACGTATCGTTCTATTGAGAAAGAAGATATCGGATATTTGAGGATTTCTCTCTATGAAGCATTGTTTGTTCCAGAAGGAGAAGTTCAATTTGATAGATCAATTATTGATTCGCCGGATATTTCAAAATATGTAGATAATTGGGGGCGAATTGGAGATTTAGGATTCTTAGCCTTTGATAAAGAGGAATATGTTGGAGCAGCATGGTGTCGACTATTTTCTAAAACAAATAAAAGCTACGGATATGTTGACGATAAAACTCCCGAAATGTCCATTGCAATTATGCCTAAATATCGTGGTCAAGGATTTGGAGGTGAATTAATGACAAGATTGATGCAGCTTTCAGATGAGAAAGGATATTCAAGAATATCATTGAGTGTTGATAAAAGAAGTCGTGCAGTATCGTTTTATAAGAATATTGGTTTTCAGATAATTGATGAGCTGGAGACGGCTTACACAATGATAAAAAACTCGTCACAAAATAAATTAGGACTCTGAGCGGTCTGCTAAACCCAGCCATAACTTTCCTCATTCAGGGGATTGAACTATATCCCCACCAGAATCCAAAAAGCTACAATGAACTCATTAAAATTTTTTGTTAGCCTTTAATCAAAAGTTGAACAGCCGTTCTTTGATCTCAATTTTATTTTAATAAAAATCCGGAAGAACATATAGGTGGACGATTATGTTTTTTATCTTTATGTCTTGAAAAAACAATGGAAAATGAGACATAAACACAAGGTAAAAAGAGATGAATTATTCTGCCTATATTTTCCTTAGTGCCAATGTTGCCATGAAAGCTCGATCGAATCTAAATTCAATATTTTTTAACCATAAAAATTCAGTAATAATGAGTGATTCGCAGAAAAAAACCAATTTTTTTATTCCATTTAGTACAATCTTAATTACATACATCATTGTGAAAATATTGTATAGATTGACAGGATTCCATTATGACTTTACTGAAGGCATTGTAAACATAAGATTGCTCATTGATTTGGCATTATGGGGATTTGTTTACTTTTCAGTTGATTTTCTGCTTAAAAAACTTTTCTCAAAATAGAGAGATTAGTATAATTGCACCAGACGATAAGTAAAGCTGCTGAAAGATTTCAATAGTAGATCTGAAAATCAATACTTCATTTCGCCAACCTCATAAATCTAAACAGCCGGTCTTTAATCTCAATTTTATTTCTATAAAAATCCTGAAGAACATAAAGGTGGACGGTTATGTTTTTATCTTTATGTCTTGAAAAAAGATGGAAAATGGGACATGAACACAAGATGAAAATAGATGCAGTATTAGGTTTAAATACTAGTTACGAACAAGCCAAACTTTAGATATTGACGATAAATGATGTTATTTTTATTTTTCGTCATTAAGATGTACCTTTGTAAAAAAAAATGATACAGCGAGAAACCTATTTAAGCAAGTTAAGACAACTCAAAAACCAAAACTTAATAAAAGTCATTACCGGTATAAGAAGGAGTGGAAAATCAACTCTTTTGGAAGCCTTTAAAAATGAACTATTATCAAGTGGCGTTTCTTCTAGGAATATAATTTTTATCAATTTTGAGGAACGTGAAAATCTAAACTTTACAAACTGGACAGCTTTATATGATGAAATCATAAAGAGCTTAATCCCCGACAATAAATATTACATCTTTTTAGATGAAGTACAACTTATTAACGATTTTGAAAAGCTTATTAATAGTTTATTTGTAAAAAAGAACATAGATTTATACATAACCGGCTCAAATGCTTATCTACTATCAAGCGAGTTAGCAACGCTATTAACAGGCAGATACATTGCCATTAATATTCAACCTTATTCATTTAAAGAGTATGCCTTAGCAAACGAGGATGAAAAAAATACCGACCGTCTTTTTCGCAAGTATATCAATGAAAGTTGTTTTCCTGAAGCAGTTACTCTTTCTCGAAACAGCAATGATTTGGTAAAGGATTACCTCCAAACTATTTATGACACAGTTATTATTAAAGACATTGCTAAACGGTATAAGCTAAGAAATATTTACAATCTGCACCGTATTATTAGTTTTTTATTTGACTCGGTTGGGTCTTATGTTTCTCCAACAAATATTGCAATAGAGCTCAATAAGAATTCACAAAAAAAAATATCCCATAACACTATTATTAAGTATTTGGATTATCTTACTCAATCATATATTCTATATGCTGCCCCACGTTATGACATAAAAGGCAAAGAGTTGCTTACAACAAACGAAAAATATTACCTTGTAGATTTGGGGTTAAGAAATATTACAACAACAAATAAATACGACACAGACTTAGGCCATAAACTTGAGAATGTTGTCTATTTCGAGTTATTTAGACGTGGAGGTAAGGTTTATGTAGGTAAACACAACGATAAGGAGATCGATTTTGTAGTGCAAAAACCTAATAATGAACGTGAATATTACCAAGTAGCTTTTACCATTAATGACGAAAAAACCTTTACAAGAGAGATTTCGGCATTAAAAAATATAAAAGACAATTATCCAAAGTATCTTTTAACGCTCGATTTTGATAATACAAGTATAGATGGTATTCAAAAATTAAATGTTATTGATTGGTTACTACAGTAAAGACAAAACAGTAAAGTAAGACAAATATAATTGCCAGTGCATAATAAATATGACTCTGAGCGGTCTATTCCGGCAAGCCGAAAATCCAGCCATAACTTCCTACATTTGCAGGATTGAACTATATATCGACAACATAAATAGTAACGTATGAAAATTTACATCAAAAATATGGTTTGCAATCGCTGCATAATGGTAGTGAAAAACGAGTTGGAGAAATTAGGACATCATCCATTGAATATTACATTAGGGGAAGTTGAACTTAAAAATGAATTAACCGATGCTGAAAAACGAATCCTTGATAATCACTTAAAGTCCTTCGGTTTTGAGCTGATTGATGACAAAAAAAGTCAACTGATTGGGCAAATAAAATCTTTCATTATTGAAATCATTCACCAACAAAGCAGCGAATTGAAATCCAATTTATCTGACTACCTGATCCAAAAACTGCATCACGACTATACTTATCTGTCAAACCTGTTCTCTGAAGTAGAAGGAACGACCATTGAGAAATATTATATTGCTCAAAAAATTGAGAAGGTAAAGGAGTTACTGGTCTATGACGAATTATCATTGAGCGAAATCGCTTATCAAATGAATTATTCAAGTGTTGGTTATTTGAGCAATCAATTCAAAAAAGTTACAGGACTTACCCCTACTCATTTTAAGAACATTAAAGAAATTAAACGCAAACCATTGGATGAAGTGTAAATGTTACAAATAATATCCAAAATCACGTAACATGTAAATAGTGTAATGTTGCCACCTTTGCCTCGTAATTAAATATAAAAGGTATGGCAACAAATATAAATGAAATCCGGATACCGCTTGAAGGCGTTGAAAGCGAGCATTGTGCCTTGATTGTGGACAATGGTATTGCAAAACTCAAGGGCATTGAATCGCACCGGGTAGAACTCAATAATAAGCAATTGGTAATTCAGACTGATATTCTGGAGACTGTTTCAAAAGCGGTTAAAACAATCAGGGAGTTGGGTTACGGAGTTTCTACGATCAAAAAAACATATCCTGTATTGGAAATGACATGCGCTTCGTGTGCGGTAAGTGTAGAAAGTATGCTCAAATCTCAGACGGGTGTAGTAGATGCAAGTGTAAATTTTGCTACTTCAAAAGTTTCCATTGAATTCATTCCAGGATTGGTTCAGTCAGAAGATTTACGAAAAGCTGTTCAGAGCATCGGATATGATTTGATGATAGATGAAACTGCTTCAAGTGATGAAAATGTAGAAAACATTCAACAAGAAAAGTACAGTAAGCTCAAAAAGAAAACCTACCTGGCATTGGCAATGTCAGTTCCGGTAGTGGTAATCGGAATGTTTTTTATGAATATGCCTTATGCCAACGAAATAATGTGGATTTTCAGTACGCCCGTTATTTTATGGCTGGGCAGAGATTTCTACATCAATGCCTGGAAGCAAGCGAAGCATCGCTCTGCCAATATGGATACATTGGTGGCGTTAAGTACAGGAGTTGCTTATGTTTTCAGCGTTTTCAATACGTTGTTTCCTCACTTTTGGCACGAAAGGGGCTTACACGCTCACGTCTATTTTGAAGCCGCTTCGGTAATCATAGCCTTTATATTATTGGGCAAACTTCTGGAAGAAAAAGCCAAAGGCAATACTTCGTCCGCCATTAAACAATTAATGGGCCTGCAGCCTAAAACAGTTACGATAGTTCACGATGGCGATCACCAGATGCAAATACCAATTGAAAAGGTTGAACCTGGAAACATTGTTTTAGTTAAACCAGGGGAGAAAATTGCCGTTGACGGAACGGTTACCACCGGAAACTCTTATGTTGATGAAAGTATGTTGAGCGGAGAACCATTGCCAGTTCTGAAAAATGAAAACGATAAAGTATTTGCAGGGACGATTAACCAAAAAGGTAGTTTTCAATTCAAAGCCGACAAAGTTGGCAACGAAACAATGCTTGCCCAAATCATCAAAATGGTGCAGGATGCTCAGGGAAGTAAAGCGCCTGTTCAAAAGTTGGTAGACAAAATAGCAGGCATTTTCGTTCCGGTTGTCATTTTGATTGCCATTGCGGCATTTGTTGTATGGAATATTTTTGGCGGAGACAATGCCTTGACTCAAGGAATATTGGCGCTTGTTACAGTTTTGGTTATTGCCTGCCCTTGTGCTTTGGGATTGGCTACTCCAACTGCCATAATGGTTGGCGTAGGCAAGGGTGCTGAAAAAGGGATTTTGATAAAGGATGCTGAAAGCCTTGAATTGGCCAAAAAAGTGAACGCAATCATACTCGATAAAACGGGAACCATCACTGAAGGAAAACCTGTTGTAACAAATAGCTTTTGGCTAGACGACAACCCAACAATGAAGCAAATTCTTTTCAGCATCGAAAAGCAATCAGAACACCCCCTGGCAGAAGCAGTTGTTAGTCATTTGGAAAATCAAAATGCTGTTTCAATATCAAACTTTGAAAGTATTACAGGAAAAGGGGCAAAAGCCGTGAATGATGGGGAAACATTTTTCATTGGAAACAAAAGACTCATTGAAGAGAATGAAATGTTGATTGACATTACTGTTTCTGAAAAAGCTGATCAATGGAGCAAAGAAGCCAAAACGGTGATTTGGTTTGCCAATCCGCAAAAAGTAGTAGCGGTATTGGCCATTGCCGACCAGATCAAAGCCACATCGCAATTGGCTATTCAGGAATTGCAGCAATCAGGTATTGAAGTTTATATGCTCACAGGCGACAACGAAACGACTGCCAAAGCGGTTTCTGAAAAAGTGGGGATTAAACATTATAAAGCAGAAGTATTGCCCGAACAAAAAGCAGCTTATGTGAAAGAATTGCAAGCAAAAGGCAAAGTGGTGGCAATGGTGGGCGATGGAATCAACGACAGCACTGCTTTGGCACAAGCAGATGTGAGTATTGCGATGGGCAAAGGAAGCGACATCGCCATGGATGTTGCAAAAATGACGATCATTTCATCAGATCTTGCCAAAATTCCCGAAGCAATACGATTGTCAAAATCAACAGTCCGCACCATTAAGCAGAACCTTTTTTGGGCATTTGTATACAACCTGATTGGTATTCCGATTGCAGCAGGAATCTTGTATCCTTTCAACGGATTCTTGCTTAACCCTATGATAGCCGGAGCTGCAATGGCACTAAGCAGTGTGAGTGTGGTAAGTAACAGCCTGCGGCTGAAGTATAAAAAGTAAATAATCAGTGAGTTTGTTGGGAGAAACCGTAAAACTTACAAATCAAACAAATAATAACGTAACAGTTGCCCTCATAAGAATGAGCAACTTTGCATCATCATTAAAATTAAAAAAAAATGGAAAATATAAATATTCAGTTCAAGACAAATATTAATTGTGGTGGTTGTGTAGCAACAGTAAAACCGCATTTGGACAATGCAGAAGGCATTTGCCATTGGGAAATAGACACAGCGAATAAGGATAAAATCCTGACTGTACATTCCGATGGGATTTCCAGAGAGCAGGTGCTCGAAATCGTTAGAAAAGCTGGTTACACAGCTGAACCTCTGACAACTTAAATTATTCATCAATTAAATCTTAAACAAATGAAAAAGATAATTTTTGTAATGGCAGTTATGTTGATTGGGTTATCGGCTTTTGCTCAAAACACAAGCCTCCTTTTATATAACTATATTGACGTAAAAAATGCGTTGGTAAGCAGCAATGGCAAAGCAGCCACAGAATCCATCAGTATACTGTATAATGCTGTTAAGAAGGAAGAAAGCTTTACACAAAAAGCAGAATTACTCAAAGCCACCGAAAAATTGCACAAGGTTGGCAATAACCTGGATAAACAAAGGGCAGCATTCAATGATGTTTCTACGATAATGTGGAAGTTGGTAAAAGAATCCGAAAATGTAAACGGAACGGTCTATTATCAATACTGCCCTATGAAGAAAGCCTATTGGCTAAGCAGGGAAAAGGATATCAAAAATCCTTACTATGGTTCTGCCATGCTTACTTGTGGTAATGTGGCTGAAACTATAGAATAACGCAAAAAGGCATTTATGAAGTGTAAATGCCCGTTTGTACTGTTAACAATAAAACTTACGCTCATGGAAATAGAATCAAAGTTTTCAAAAACACTGCTGACGCTAATACTGCTGACGCTTTTAATGGCTCAAATAGGTATGGCCCAGAATGTGGTTCGGTACGACCTGTATGTAAAGGACACCATCGTGACCTTTGCTGGTAAAGGAAAAAGAGCCATTGCAGTAAACGGACAAATTCCCATGCCCACTCTCACATTTACCCAGGGTGATACAGCGGAGATTGTCGTTCATAATCTGTTAAAGGAAAGTACATCGCTGCATTGGCACGGCGTACAATTGCCCAATAAGGAAGATGGTGTTCCATTTCTTACCCAATTGCCGATACAACCGAATGAAACACATACCTATCGTTTCGCCGTAAAACAAAATGGCACTTATTGGTATCATAGTCATTCAGGTTTCCAGGAACAGATTGGAATGTATGGTTCGCTGGTTTTTTTTAAGAAACCGGACGATCCTGATTTCAGAAAGGGAATAGATGATTTGCCATCCGTATCCATCACATTGAGTGAATGGACCAATTTAAATCCACACCAGGTGCAGCGTATGCTGGCAACTGGCAGTGATTGGTTTGGAATCAAAAAGAATACGGTACAGAGTTACGCAGAGGCCATAAAAGAAGGTCATTTTAAAACCAAGGTTACCAACGAATGGAAACGCATGGAGGCTATGGATGTAAGCGATGTGTACTATGAGAAATTTCTGATCAACGGTAAACATGAAAGCCAGATGTCTGAATTCAAAGGCGGTGAAAAAGTTCGGTTGCGAATTTCCAATGCAGGAGGATCGTCCTATTTCTGGGTCACTTATGCAGGTGGAAAAATCACGGTTGTGGGGAACGATGGCAACGATGTTGAACCCATAGAAGTAGATCGGTTTATAATCGGTGTGTCTGAAACCTATGATATCGTTGTTTCATTACCGAAAGAAGGAAATTCTTATGAACTCCTGGCAACACCCGAAGACCGTTTAGGAAGTGCATCTTTATTCCTGGGTCAGGGCGCAAAACAATTGGCATCAAAGCTTCCAAGGTTGAAATACTTTGAAGGAATGAAGATGATGAACGATATGATGAAGATGAATGGCGACATGAACGATATGGGTATGAATATGAGCTTACAAAAGATGGATATGAATGCCGTGATGTACCCCGAACTTTCAACTCCTGATGCAATGCCGGAAATGGATCATTCGAAACACAATGTGGATACGACGAGCCAAAATAGCCATACTCATCATGCTATGACTTCCGGCAATATTGTAACGCTGAACTATGGCATGTTGAAATCAACCCACGTTACTACCTTAAACCCAAACGCCCACGTAAAAGAACTTCGTTTTGAATTGACAGGAAACATGAACCGCTATGTATGGAGTATGGACAATAAAGTGCTTTCCGAAACAGACAAAATTCAGGTCACGAAGGGAGAAATATTGCGGATTACACTTTTCAATAATTCGATGATGCGGCACCCAATGCACTTGCATGGATTTGATTTCAGGCTACTCAATGACCATGGAGATTATTCACCACTTAAAAACGTGATGGATATTATGCCGATGGAAACCAACATTATTGAATTTGAGGCCAATGCAGAAGGAGACTGGTTTTTCCATTGTCATATCCTGTATCATATGATGGCAGGAATGAATCGTGTGTTCGAGGTAGGTGATTATCAAAATCCGTTACTTCCTGACAAAGCCAAAGCATACAAACATTTACAGCGGGAAAGCAACATGATTCATTTTATGGCACAAAATGATTTTGCGACCAACGGGAATGATGGAGAAGCTATGTTACAGAATACACGATGGAGTTTAAGCACCGAATGGCGTTTGGGATATAATGACGAGCATGGATACGAAGTTGAAACACATTTGGGAAGATACATCGGCAAAATGCAATGGTTAATGCCTTTTATTGGTTTTGACTGGCGCTATCGGAAGATGGGATTAGATGAACAAGAAGAAAACTTATTCGGCCAAGTGAATAAAAAGGATAACAGAACTGCTGTAAGTATAGGGTTTATGTACACGCTTCCAATGTTGGTAAATTTTCAGGCAGAAGTATATCACGATGGCATTGTTCGACTTTCTTTGATGCGGGAAGATATACCTGTCACAAAAAGAATGAGAGCGGGTTTTATGGTAAATACAGACAAAGAATTTATGGTTGACTTGCGGTACATTCTAAATAAAAATATGGGAATCAGAACGCACTACGACAGCGATATGGGTTTTGGGGTTGGTGTCAGTTTAAATTATTAACAGCTCCCCAATGTGCAAATTCCGGATCATACTGACCTTCATTCCGGGATATTGACCCCCTGTTCAGCATAGTTTTCATTTTGTTACTACTTCTCAAATTGAGAATTTTAAGATTGCTTCAAAAGCTATAGTGAGTATCCTTGTCAGGAACGGGCTTGGTTTATTTATTGTCCTTTTGTTTCGGCAAAAGGACGAAAACCATCTGCCCAAACGATGGCTCACAGGCTCAGCGGCACCGCGTTTGGGCGGGCTCGCGCGCTTGTTTTAACGAATATTTTTCGTTGGGATAAATATTTTATTTGAAGATTCAAAGATTGAGTCCACTCCGAAAAGTCACAAACTGCTGACTTTTAGCGTTTTTTACCCCTTACCCCTAAAGGGAAACCGCTAAAATTCAGCAGTTTATAAAAGCCTCCTTTAGTGGATTTAGGGGTGAACAGACTTTTCGGAGTCGACTCAAGATTCAAAAATTTGATTCAAAAGCAATTGGAAACCCTTCCATCGGGACATGGGACTTATAACAATCTAGCGATGCTTTTCAAAGGACAACAACAATATTGATTTGTATTAATAAAGTACGTATATTTGTACGCAAATAGGAACTTAAAAAACAGAATCATGATAGCTGCAAATTATACCGAATTCAGAGCAGGACTTAAAAAATTCCTGGACGAAGTTGAGAATAACAATGAAACGCTGATTATTAAAAGAGGATCAGGTAAAGGAACTGTCCTTATTTCACTCGATGAATATAATTCAATTGTTGAAACAATGCATTTATTGAGTTCAAAAGCAAATGCTGATAGATTATATGAATCGATTGGCCAGATGAAAAAAGGTAAATTTGTCCGTGAAGATTTAATAGAAGAATAATGAGAAAAACTTTTTCTGAAAATGCATGGGAGGACTATATTTCGTGGTTGAATGAAGATAAGAAGATGCTCAAAAAAATTAATGAATTAATAAAGGACATTGAACGACAGCCATTTGATGGAATTGGGAAACCTGAACCTCTAAGATTTGATTTAAAAGGATATTGGTCAAGAAGGATTGACAGAGAGCATCGATTGGTTTATCAGGTTATTGATAATGAACTATTAATTTATAGCTGTAGATACCATTATGATAAATGAAACAGGCTCAGCGGCACCGCGTTTGGGCGGGCTCGCGCGCTTGTTTGAACGGACATTTTGCCTTGGATAAACATTTTTCGTTGGGATAAATATTTTTTCCTGTTTTCCGGATAGGACACCCATTTTCAAAATTTGCTGTTAATTATTTTCATTATTTGTTCTTGGGTTGGATTGTTTTTTAGTAAAACCTTTTGATTTTTTCCGTTTGCGTATTGG
>JAGXRB010000113.1 GCA_018336075.1 Bacteroidota bacterium | reverse complement strand
GTAATAGCACGAATCGTTTCAGTAATGGCCGTGTGTCTGTTCCGACAATCAGTAAACCAGCGATGGGTTCCGGAAATGTGTTGAAGATTAAGGTTAGCGGGGGAGGGTATGTGGGTGTTCCACCGGATTGCATCCGGGGTTATTGATGTTCAACCCCTTCGGGGTTGGAGGGTATGTGAGTGTGTTGTTGTCCTCCCAACCACCGGATTGCATCCGGGGTTATTCAGGTTCAACCCCTTCGGGGTTGGAGGGTATGTGGGTGTGTTGTTGTCCTCCCAACCACCGGATTGCATCCGGGGTTATTCAGGTTCAACCCCTTCGGGGTTGGAGGGTATATGTGGGTATGTTGTTGTCCGCCTCTCCACCGGATTACATCCGGGGTTATTCAGGTTCAACCCCTTCGGGGTTGGAGGGTATATTATAGTGAGTGTGTTGCCGTCCACCGGATTGCATCCGGGGTTATTGATGTTCAACCCTTTCAGGGTTGGAGGGTAGATGTGTTTATGTTGTTGTCCGCCTCTCCACCGGATTACATCCGGGGTTATTCAGGTTCAACCCCTTCGGGGTTGGAGGGTATATTATAGTGAGTGTGTTGCCGTCCACCGGATTGCATCCGGGGTTATTGATGTTCAACCCTTTCAGGGTTGGAGGGTAGATGTGTTTATGTTGTTGTCCGCCTCTCCACCGGATTACATCCGGGGTTATTCAGGTTCAACCCCTTCGGGGTTGGAGGGTATATTATAGTGAGTGTGTTGCCGTCCACCGGATTGCATCCGGAGTGATTGATGTTCAACCCCTTCGGGGTTGGAGGGTGTTTATGACTTCAGACAACCCCGAAGGGGTTGAACCTGAATAGCCCTGAATGCAATTCAGGGCTAAAATGATGTTGAATTTTGCCAACCCCGAAGGGGTTGAACACGAATGGCCCCGGATGCAATCCGGGGTTCAAAAAAGGTATTTTTCGTCAAATCTGACATCATGTTCATCGAGCAGGGAAAGAAATTCTTCTTTGAAGGTAGTTTTACGATGATGTTCTTTCTGATTTTTGACATATTCAATCAGGTTATCTTTTGAAGAATATGCATAAGTGAATGCCCCGTATTTATCCTGCCATCCTTTGAAGTCAGGAAATAAATTTTCTGCCTTTATAAAAATTGATGAGGCTATCTTAATATCTTTGATTAAGTCACTTAAGGCTATTTTAGGATGAAGGTGTGTTATGATATGCAGGTGGTCCTCAACACCATTGATCTGATAGATGTGACAATTTTTATTTTTGAGAATGTTGGTGATGAACTTGTATAGACTTTCCTGTCCCGATGGGATCATGGATTTTGTTCTGTCTTTTGTTGAAAAGACTATCTGATAGAGTATTTGTGTATAAGCGCCCATATTGGTTTTGGTTGGTGAATATTTTTCAAATGTATTCCTTTTTGTCTTTCAAAAGGAGAAATGATGTTATATAATTTTATGGGGGTGTCTTCCACCGGATTGCATCCGGGGTTATTCAGGTTCAACCCCTTCGGGGTTGGAGGGTATGTGTGTTTATGTTGTTTGCCACCTGACCACCGGATTTCATCCGGGGATATTGATGTTCAACCCCTTCGGGGTTGGAGGGTATGTGGGTGTGTTGTTGACCGCCTCTCATTCGGATTACATCCGGGGTTATTCAGGTTCAACCCCTTCGGGGTTGGAGGGTATGTGGGTGTGTTGTTTGCCACCTGACCGCCTGTCCGCCTTTCCACCGGATTGCATCCGGGGTTATTCAGGTTCAACCCTTTCAGGGTTGGAGGGTATATGTGGGTATGAAGCAGTCACCTACCACCTAAGTCCTTCTTGTGGTATCGGAAAAACTGTCCATTGGCTGCGTATATATTAAGGAGTGTATAGATGTGAGAAAATTTATACTGTGAATTGTATTTAAAAAATATCTGAAAATTACGCGTATGTTTACAGATGCTGTTTCTATGAGAAAATGTTGAGTAGCACTTTATGAACTATCAACACCTTGTCATTGTTAATAACTATTTTGAATATTTTTGCGGAAGCGAATGAAACGTGTTTATATTTGCAGAATAATTTAATCGTTAGTAAACATATATGTATAAAATTTTTTAAGAATGAAGAACGAAGTTTTCAGCCAACGGCTAAAGAATGCACGCCTAATTCAGGGGATGACCCAGGATGAGGTGGTGTTTGCCCTTGGGGAAACGCTTTCGAAGAATGCCCTTTCGCGTTATGAAAGAGGCGAAATGATGCCGCGTTACCACATACTTGTGGCATTGGCAAAGGTGCTGAAAGTGCAGCTGGAGTATTTTTTCCGACCTTTTACGGTCAGTATAAGTCAGCTGGATTTCCGCACCAAGCAAGAGCTGCCCTCAATGGAGAGGGAACGGCTGCAGCTTGAGGTAAGTGCCATCATGGAGCGTTACCTATTAACAGAACAGTTGCTCGGATTGGAGAGCCGTTTTGTGAACCCATTGCAGGCATTGCCTGCTTTGAAGACCGCTGAAGAAGCTGAGGAGGCGGCGCAGAGATTGCGCGAAGCCTGGAAACTTGGCGACCACGGTCTGATGAATATTTATGGTATGATCGAAAGCTTTGGCATCAAAGTGATCGAGATTACAACCTCCGAAGCTTTCGACGGAATGACCGGCACAGTGAACGATAACATCCCGATGATCGTTGTCAACACTGCCATGACTGTCGAACGCAAACGCTTTACGGTTTTACATGAGTTGGCGCATATTTTACTCTGGTTTGATGCATCGCTGGAGCCAAAAATGATCGAACGCATTTGTAACCGTTTTGCAGGTGCAGTGCTTATGCCTTCCGAACTGCTTAAGGACCTTATTGGCCCAACGCGCGAGCAGATAGGCCTGCGTGAACTGATCTTAATCAAGAACCATTTTGGTATCAGCCTTCAGGCGCTGATGTACAGGGCTGCCGAACTGAATTATATCAGCCGGGCCACCATCGACAGGTTCAGGAATTACATCAAAACCAATCCCAGAGAAGTAGATTTGGGCGACTTTCATGGAAAAGAAACCGCCGACCGCTTTGAACAATTGGTAGTACGTGCTTATCACTCCAACCGCATCACCCGATCGAAAGCAGCAGAGTTGCTTCAGGTGCAAGAGCAGGATTTAGACAGATTTTATGATGTTATATGGTAGAAGTGTGTTGTTAAAAAAATACATAGAAGAGCAGTCCGCTAACCAAATGCACAAGAAATCTATTGCAATTTTAGAATTATTCAGAAATCGTTTAGCCAAAAAAAAAGCCCCTGTTTGCCATTATGGCAAAAAAAACAACTCAAAAAGAAACCTAACAAAATTTAATCACAATCTCAAATCTCGAAGAATCATGGAAACAAAGTACGGATTATGTAAATCTAAAATAAAACTCTTATTAATGTATAATAAATTACTTAAAAATGACACTAATTTGCGACCGCCAGACTTGCCTTGTTGTCGCCAGTGGAAAACTGGCCAGGCAAACAGCCACGAAGCAGCAATATTTATTGCTCAGACCTTTATTTGATCAACTGCCTCCTGAAGCGAAACGACAGATGAAACTGATGATCAAAATGAAAACATTGAAGTTATTGGACCTTACTATGGCATTTCTGATGCTGCCCCCGGAACCGTTGCGGGCAAGTCTGTCAGTTACAGATTACTACGCATTATACCATGCCACAACCTATAGGACAAAGCTTTTATGCAGCAACCAATGGTATCAGACAGTCAGTCAGCATCTGCCGCAGCACGACAGGAATGGTTTTCAAGTGTATGAAGAAAGCATGATGGTTTGCGAACCACCTGTTTTCGGAACCCCGACAGTGAGTCCGGCGCATGCGTCGGTGGTGCTGATAATGTTGAACTTTTCAAAAAAACAACATGAAAAACAAAGCAAAAACAAGAAGTAAGAAGCGCACACAAAGACGTGCCCGTTCTGAAAGGTTAAAACAAAATCAAAGCAGAATAGTGTTGCTCAAAGGTAATTCATCAGATTTTGCTGACGAGGTTCAGGAATTGATACAGGTCAGAGAGATTAGCATTGACAGTTTAAAGCTTACGCAACTATTGATGGAGGATGACTATTACAAAGCACTATCTGAAAGAGCGTTTGTGCAAGTGGCCTATATTGAATTGAATTCGCAACTGCATTACAGTGGTAGCCGTCAGTTTGATGTATTGAGCGCCCGAAGACATGCACATCAAAAGATATTATTGGGTAAATGGTTGAAATATGGATTATTCTACAACCTTGCCTGGTTCACCTTCAGGGACTTGGGAAAGCCCTCACAGGGGGTGTCGCCTCCGGTTGATTATACATTACAGGCAGCTTAAGATTTTTGCCACAGCTGTCGGTGCATGGAGTCTTTCAGTGAAGATACCTATGCTCCAACCCATAGGGTTTGGCAATGTATATCAATAACTTTTTTAACTGTTTTTTCTTATGAATAAAATAAATAACAATTTCGAAAAGCATCGCCAGATTGCCATGCTTTTCACTGAGTATGCTGCAGCTTTTTCTGCTATAACAATTGACAACAGCAAGGTAGCAACATACATAACAAAAGTAAATGAAATGAACGACTTGCTTTTGGAAGTCGTAGTTCCACTTAACATCATCATTAAACAACGCAGTGTTTTGAACGCTCAGCTCAGGGAAGAACTTTATCCTGCGCTTGGGCGGGTCATCAATATGACAAAAGCACTGAATGATGTGACAATGAAAAACACCTTTTTGTATTTCTCAAAAGAATTACAACAAAAGCCGAATCATCAGAAGCTCAATAACATTGCTGTGGGTATTCTCGATTATTTAATTCAGCATGAGGCCGAAGCATTGGCAGCTGGTTTCACTGTTGAACGCATAGAGAAGTTGCAGCAGTTGTCGGTTGAGACGCAAGGTAGTCGTCAGGGAGCCAATGTAAGTTCCTCATTACGCAGAGTAGCGAGAAACCGCATAAGGTTAAACACCAGTCATCTCAATAAAATGCTAAGATATGAGATTGACTGGATGATGGCAGATTATAAAGATAGCGAGCCTGTATTGCATGAGCGCTACCGCATGCTGCGCCAGCGCAGGAAAGGCAGCAAGAGCAATACAATCATGCAAACTGATCTTTAAGGGACTGTAACGAATCAACTTACAGGTGAAGTTGTGAAAAATGCAAGTGTGAGATTGGTTAACGCGAATGGATTTGAATCAATTACCGATACCGATGGATATTATCTGATCGATGCTATCAAGCCTGGAGCTCATGTAGCCAGCTGCTTCGCTCCGGGTTTTGCAGCACCTGCTGATATATCATTTAGTATCGGGGAAAATGAATCCCTTGAAGTGAACTTCTCATTGTTACCGCTGCAGGCAGCAAGTTAATTGCTGTTTGGCAACATGCTCGCGGAGTAATCCATGGGTTGATGTTGCGAAAAAAGGAGGCTGTCTCATAGTTGAGACGGCCTTTTTTTTATATCAATTGCCCTAAGTATTTGAAAATATAAAACAACTCCTTACTTTTCCAGTGCTTTCTCTCGTTTTAATAACACATAATAAGTATCTGCAGATATTGCCTGGAAATACTTTTTTTGAATACTTTTTTGAATTTCTATAACGATATAATGTTTACATATTTTATCAGTAATCAAAGAAAACCTTCTTGATAGATCTTATTATTTCATAATAATTATCTCATAAGTTCGGCTTAGATTTATACTGGTTGGGTGTTGTGTGCTGGGTGTTTTCCAGGTGTTTGGTGTTTGGTGTTGGGTGTTTTCCAGGTGTTTGGTGTTGGGATTTGAAAATTTCTAATTTGAAAATTGTGGGTCGGGTAAATCTTCAAATCCGAAAGTTTTCGGGTCAAATTTTCAAATCAACAAATCAACCCCTAAACCATTGTGTGAACAAACCAAATCTCAAAACGGACTATGTACCGCAACATAAACCATTTAGAGGTAACGGACAATGAAACAGGCTATTGCGCTTTGAGAAAACAGATTAACATGACAATCTAAGCGATAATATTCAAAATATTTGAAGAAAATGCAGGAAAATACAAAGTTTGGAGCTTTCTGTGAGTTTCTGTTAAGGCTTAGGTCGTATCTTTGTAAGGATATCTCAAAAATGGCCCGATAAAAAGGGGTATGATGCTGAAAGCGAATGATAAATAAGGAATAGTGAACAATGAACACTAAACATTTACCAAAACATTAATTGTTTTATGCATTGAATCTAAAATTAACAAGCAATGACAAGACTAAGCAAAATACCATGTTTCATTTCGTGTAATCTCGTAAGATTTGGTATGCGGGTATTCAAAGATGCCTTGGTTGTGCATGACTGCCATGAGTACGATGGCATACCTCTCATTGAAAATCAATTTATGTCTTTTTACGCAATAAAAACCATCTTCCTACTTGGTAAAAATAAATATGTAATGCATGGGCAGCATGTGGGTTTCTTCATGAAGCCGATAACTGATACACAATAACCAAGATTATTGACTAAAATATTTTTTAAAATGAACCTTGATTTTTATTTAAAAATAGTGCAATTGTGAATAGATTTCAACATTCATTTCCATACAATTACAAAGAAAAAAATACGCATTATGAAAAAGTCAATCTATACATTTACTTTTATTTCATATCTCGTATTACTGTCATTCACAAATATTTTTGCACAAGGAAGTTGGTGTCCGCCTGGCTCTGTATGGTATTATGGATTCGATGCAGAGTACTTTAGCGGTTACATAAAAATTGAGTATGTGGGTGATACTATAATTCAGTCGGTTTCTTGCAAGAAACTTCAAAAAACCATGTATTCCTATAATTTTGTTAGTCAGGAATTGAATTCCTACATCATTGGAAATGAATACACTTATGCCGAAGAAGACAAAGTTTTTTATTACACGGCAAATCAGTTTTTCAAATTGTATGATTTTGCAGCTCAACCTGGAGACACGTGGACAGTGCAGGGAACAAAGCATTATGAAAATTGCGACAGCACCGGCATTGTGAAGGTCGACAGTATCGGAACTATTCAAATAGACGGATTTCAACATCGTTATATTTGTGTTAGTCCAGCTGACGACTTCTCGGAGTGGGGATGGAAAAGTGTAAAAATTATTGAAAATATCGGTCCTGTTGAGCCTAATGCCAATAATTCCTACGACTTTCTCTTTCCAGTAAAACTAAGTTTCTGTGGAATGGCATTGGATGAACACATCGAGGGTGGTTTTTTCAGGTGTTATTCCAATGCCAGCGGTTTTGACTACACTTCAGGTATAGTGGCTGAATGCGATTTCATTCCAACCGGAGTGGAAGAATTCCATATTTCAGACATTGTCAGTATTCTCCCAAACCCTTACGATAGATGTACTACTATTCGTGTTAGTAAAAATTATAAACATGGAAATGTACATGTTTTTAACATGGAAGGCCGTCTGGTAAAACAAATGAAGCTGACGGGATTTGAAAATTCATTAGACCTTTCATCTTTTAAATCTGGTATATACATGTTTGTATTTCTAATTGATAATAGAATTCAAACATTAAGAAGCGTAAAACTTTAAAAATAAACACCATGAAAAGGACTATAATACACATTATTATTTCTTTACATCAACTTTCTATTTTTGTTACAGGCAAAAACCGCTTCATATTACCGGGCTTCCGGTTGTGGCAGTAATGCCGGAGGCTTGGGGTTCTTACTGCTAAAGTTTGATTGAATACAAACATAAAAGTTAAAACCATGAAAAATAAATTCATACTACTATTGCTTCTTGCAGCAATAGACCTGCCTTTTAGTGGGTTTTCGCAGGAATATGTTCCTTTTGCTGACACTACTAAAGATTGGAATGTAACGTTTACCGGGTATAGTTATGGTGGTTCAGTTGCTACAATAAACACCATGAAACTCCATATCTCATCCAGTGATACAATAATCAATGACACAGCGTATTACAAGGTAATTAATACCGGGCAATATAATTTCTTCTTGCCCGAGGGCATCATTGGATTCATCCGCGAGGATACAGCCGGGAGAAAAGTTTATTTCAGGGAAAGCACCTATGCTTTTTACACACCAAAGGACAGACTCCTTTATGACTTCTCAATAGAGCAAGGTGATACGACCGAAATTTTCGGCCTACACCATTGTCTCACGCACTCTAATGCCTACAGGGTTTCATCAACCGGAACCATAACTCTGTTGAATGGTGAGGAGCGAAAAACCTGGCAGATGATTCCATTAGCAGGAAGTCCGGTCGAAGCCGACCAATGGATTGAAGGCATAGGAAGCCTTAACGGGCTTTTATTTCCGGGATGTTACGAACTCTCAACAATTTCTATTTCATTGGATTTGCTTTGTTATTATGAAGGTGGAGTTAATTTGTACCTATCTCAAGGAGACACTTGTTATATTGATTATACAACAGGACTTGAAACAAATCTACACAGTAATATAAAACTATACCCTAACCCCACCAAGGATTTCTTATTCTTAGAATTATATGAAAAGACAGACAACTGTAAGCATTATACTATCTTTTCAGCTGATGGCTTGAAAATATCAGAAGGCAAATCATGTAATGAAAAAGTTTCAATACCTGTAAGCCACTTAAGAAATGGGATCTACCATATAAATATTTTCAGCAAATTATCTTCTATTAATAACAAAACATTTATCAAAACTGATTAAAAAAAGATTTATCATGAAAAAAAGCGGATATAAAGGCACTTTAATGTATAGTGTAATTACAATATTTTTGCTCTCAACATCATTTACTGTAAGTTCCCAAAACTTTGGAGGATGTGCAACTGATGACTACATAGAGAATCATAATTCTAAAGACCCGGGTTGTACCAATAGCAGTGATTCATGGCTCAATGAATACCGAACTCCAGGGTATTGGATACCCAACATGGCTACACCAATTAAAACAATACTTGTTAATTGGGTTATTTGTCGAGATAATAATGGCCAAAATGGCTGGCAAGATACACCTGAATTTAGAACGCAGGTGGATCTGATGTTTTCACACATTAACACATGGTATAGCAATTCTTTACCAAAAGGATATTCTTTAACGTGTGAACCAAATTATACACATATTTATGATACAAGAATTAGATTTGAGTTGAACGAAATCATTTTCATCGACAGTTCTAATTTTAACACAAGTTGTTCTATAGTAGAAATACTTGATTTTGTACACACAAACTACCCAAGTTCTTTAAATGCCCTTAATCATTTTTTTACAATGCCCATTAACCCTTGTGTTGCTAATGCCTGGGGTCGGTATGATGGATACGGTCCAAATAACACGGCATATGTACACACGTAGGGATCAATGTGGCATCCGACGCTCGTTGTTTGGGATGATCATATTCACCATATTACGCACGAATATGGTCATGCTGTTGGTCTTCATCACACGTATGGTAGTGAAAGGCGATGTATAGATGACTATGATTTTCTAGATGATGTATTTGGACTTTGCGCTGAACCTTCATGTTTAGGATGTTCAGCAGGAATTTGTGATAATGATTATGTTTGTTACTTAACACACGATTGCTTTTGGCAATATCAAACTCAACCTTTTCCATTGATGTCTGGAATTAATAATTCGAGGTATATTAGTCCAAAATCTGCCGGGAGAATGCATAGAAGCCTTTCACTATATGGAAGCACTTTTATGGTTAACAATAAACCTATGCGTAAGTATGTCAAGGAAAAACATTCGAGTCCGTTACCAAAAATAATTAGTGCACAAGAAGAATGGGATTTTCCAATAAAACTATATCAAGATATCATAGTAAAGGAAAATGCAACATTAACAATATCATGCGAAGTATTAATGCCAATTAATGGAAAAATAATAGTATATTCAGGTGGTAAACTGATAGTAGATGGCGGGCTAATTACTTCAGCTCATGACGAACCTTGGCAGGGCATCGAAGTCTGGGGCAACTCATCAGCCCATCAGTACCCTGATGCAAATGGCAATTACCAACAAGGTTATCTGGAGCTAAAGAATGGTGCAACCATTGAAAATGCTTTAACAGCAGTTGCACTCTGGAAACCCAACGATTGGACAAAAACAGGTGGCATTGTGGTGGCAGAGGATGCTGTTTTCCGAAATAATACCCGTGCGGTTCAGGCACCGGAATATCGCAACTATGTGCCGGGAAATCCTTTGACAGAAATTGATAACCGTAGCAATTTCAAAAATTGTACCTTCGAAATTACATCAGAATATCTGGGTGAGACAACCTTTTACAAACATATTGATTTATCAAAAGTTAAAGGAATCAAGTTTACCGGCTGTGATTTCTCACTCTCGCCTGATGCCACGGGTATTTCGGAGTGGAATCAGGCAATCGCATCCTATAATGCCGGATTTAGCGTGGATGCTATACTTACCTCTCAACAACCAAACACTACTTATGATAGCTGTACTTTCAGCGGGTTTTATTGTGGTATTTATGCAAGCAGAAGCGAATCTTCAACAAAGACTTTTTCTGTTAACCGAGCCAGTTTTACAAACAACACTTATGGTGTAAAAACATTTAACATCTACTCTTTGGCGGTCATCAACTCCAACTTTAAAATTGGTCATAACAACAGTACGGAATCATTGATTTGTGCAGGTGTGCCCGCATATGGTATATACTTAGATAATTCAAGTGGGTTTGCTATTGAAGAGAACCATTTTACGAAAGTAGCCAATGCACTAAGTGCCAACTATTACGGTGTTTTTGCAAAAAACACGCATTCACAGGACATTATATATAAAAACTGCTTCTCAGACTTGAGTTGTGGCAATTATGCAGAAGCCATTAATTATGGATATTATGCCTATTCTGGATTAAAATATTTTTGCAACTCCAATGAAAACAATTATGCTGATTTTTATGTGCAACTTGGCAATCCCACATCCGGTGTCCAGTCGGGCCAGGGCAGTACGACAATTTCAGCGGGAAATACATTCTCAAACAATGCAACCTGGCATTTTTATAATGATGGTAACAATCTTATCGATTATTATTATGTGTATAACTGTTCTGCATGTAATCCTGATGTGAATAAGCTTTACCGCGTCACAAAACACGCCATCTATCAAAGTAACGCATGCCCATCACATTACGGAGGAGGCAATGAGGAGGAGTTTATATTATCAGCTGAACAGAAAGCTGAAAGAGAAGTTTTATTTGCAGATGCGTTAACAAATTATAATGGCGTAAAAACCCTCTACGAAAATTTGAAAGATGGTGGTTCAACAGCATCAACACTCACCGAAATTCAAATGGCACAGCCTCAGAATATGTGGGATCTTAGATCAAAATTATTGGGCGATTCGCCACACCTTTCGGAGGATGTACTGAAAGAAGTAGCTGATAAAACGGATGTGTTCACCGAAGCAGCTATTTTTGATATACTTGCTGCCAATCCTGATGAACTAAAGAAAGAAGAGCTCATCAAATATCTTGAAGATAAGGAGAACCCTTTACCAGAGTATATGATTGAAATTTTGAGGCAGGTGGCAACAGGAACTACCTATAAATCGGTGCTTCAACAGGAAATGGCAAAATATGAACAAATAAAATCATTGGCTGCCAATGATATGATACGTAGTATTTTAAATGATTCTATCACTGATTTTGTTCAATTACGAAATTGGTTTGATAACAGAGGAGGTATTGAATCAGACAAAGCTATCATTGTGTATATTCCGGATCATACTGACCCCCCCATTCCGGATCATACTGACCCCCCATTCCTGGATATTGACCCCCCTTTAAAAAGGGCAGGATATCTTTACGGATTTGACTTCGAAAGTCTTTTAAAAACAGTAGCTGACATTTAATGTAAACCTCATGTTTTTCAATATGGGTTTCGTTCAGCATACTGCTTTTTTCTCTGGACTAAGAAGCTTGAATAATATTCCGACATACTGACCCCCTTTGGAAAAAGGAAGATGGCAGTTATTCCGGGATACTGACCCCCTAATGGAGCTTCAGTTTTAACATTCCGGCATACTGACCCCCCCTAAAGGAACTGCAGTATTAACATTCCGGCATACTGACCCCCCTACAATAGGTGATTGATTTCCTACACTTTTGCAGTGTATCAAAAAGCATTGAGATGGCAGGAAAAAGTTTACCTATGAACATTTTAAAACAGTTGCTCCTAAAGTTGCAACAAGGACAAAGTAAAAAACAGATGGCCCGGGAGCTAGGCATATCAAGGAACACCCTAAAGCACTATCTGGCCTT
>JAGXRB010000112.1 GCA_018336075.1 Bacteroidota bacterium | reverse complement strand
GCAGGATTGTCGCGCAGGCAAGCCAACGCCGCCCGCCACTCATCCGGGTTCGAAGCGAGGAAACCATTGACCCCATGCTCGACAATCTGGCGGTTGACCCCCACCGGCGAAGCCACCACCGGCAGCCCGCAAGCCATATACTGAATCAACTTATACCCACACTTGCCGCGCTCGAACGGCTCATCCGGGAGGGGCATAATGCCGACATCGAATTGCTGGATATTTTGGACTTCTGTTTCCTCTTCCCAGGGCAGGATGCGAACGGATGGGTTTTCCCAATTGATAGCCTTGCCCGCGCCGACCAGGCGCACCTCGGCCTGTCCGCCGTTTGCCAACATCTCCAACGCCGGACGCACCGCCTCGAGGTAGGGCGCGGTAACCGGAGCGCCAATCCAGCCGACGGTGAATCCGCTGTCGCGCGCCAGGGTCGGGGTGTACAAATCGGCATCCACGACACTGGGAAGGATTTCGACCCGTTTTGCGCCTGCTGCCAGGGCGCGTTCCTTCAGGTATTCATTCCCGGCCACCACCAGGCAGGCATTGCGCATGACCCGGTCAATTTTCTTTCCAAGCAGCCCCCGGACGAGTCCGTTGCGGTGCAGGTCATAGCGGTGAAAAGCGGCATCGTCATAATCGACCACGTAAGGCCGCTGCGCAAGTAAGACTTCGGCCCAGGCAGGCAGCCAGGGCAGGATTTCCTTTTCGACCCAGAGCAGGTCAAAATCCCGCGCGCGCAAGAGAAAGGACAATCGCCGCAGGTAAGCCGCCAACACATCTCCCGCATCAACCGGCAATCCGGCATACAAGCGGCGCACATACGCATCGCTCAAAAGCGGCGCATCCTGAATCGCAAAGCCCCGCTCGCGCAGGGCCGGGTAATACTGGTAAAAACGCACCCGGCTGCTCGAGCCAAGCCGTTCATAGCGGGGCAAGGCGAGGAGGTTCATGATTGGGTGTGGTATTTTTTTAAGGCGCGACGCCGATTAAAACTCAAGAAGTAAGGCTCAAAGATATCTTTTTGCATTGCTTTTACAACATCTGTTGCTCTTACATTCATTGAGGCTTGAATTCTCCGGCGTTTGTTCAACACTTTCGGCAAACTGGCTAACGCATCTCGCTTTGCCCGAAAAAGAACATGTCCACGACCAAGTAAAGCATAATAAAACAAATAAAATAAATTCAAGAAAATGTGTTGTGGCAAGAACAGAACATGATACGGTGATGGCATGCTAGCAAGAAACACCCATACTAAGTTACGATGAACATGGTAAAAAGCAAAATCGCTTTGCAAGCCAAATGTCGCCGAGCCTACATGGTGAACAACCGCATCGGCAACATAATAGGCTTTATACCCGGCCAATCGAAGCCGAAACCCCAAGTCAACGTCTTCATAATAACTGAATAAATCTTCGTCGAAACCACCAACTTCCAAAAACGCATCACGCAAATACATCGCCGCTGCGGCACAAGGACTGAAGACCTCCCTACTCTCTTGCCCATATTGCGCAGCCGGATAGCCAAGACAGTTTCGCCAGGCCATGCCGCTGACATGATAAGCATCGCCAGCCCCATCCAAAAATTCAGTTGCGTTCGCCGAAATTTGCCTGGATGAAAAAGCGGCATATTCGGGATGCATTTCTGCCGCTTCGACAAGTTTTTCGAGCCAATCCGGCTCAGGGAAAGCGTCGGCATTGAGGAAAACCAGCCACTCGCCATCGGCCGCGCGCGCACCAACATTGTTGGCGGCAGCAAAACCTACATTTTCTTTTTGAATGATAATTTTTAGATTAAATCGGCTTTGATATTTTTCAACAATAGCGACACTTTCGTCTGATGAACCATTGTCAATAACGATGACTTCAAAGCTTGGACAAGTTTGAGAATTCAAACAGTTGAGGCAGCGCAACAAATGAGGCGCACTGTTATAAGTGACAAGCAGAATCGAGCAATTTGAACGCCTGTGTAATTGCATACACCTATGCCGCTAAACCTTCGAAAAATGACTTAAATCTCACTATAATATAATTTGCTTGGTCTTGTTGCAAATGAGGCCCTATAGGAATGCTCAAGGTGGTTTGAGAAATTTTCTCCGTTATAGGAAAGTCCCCCTCAACAAAATTCATTTCCCGGTAGGCTTGGGAGAGGTGAGGAGGTATCGGATAGTGGATAAGCGTCCCAATTCGCCTATCGTGGAGAAATTGTTGCAACTCGTTCCGTTGTTCACAGCGAACATGAAATATGTGCCATGCATTGTCTACTAAAGGAGGCGTGTATGGCAACACAAGGCCCCTGATATTTTTCAGGCCTGCCAAGTATCTCGCGGCTATTTTCGCACGTCGCGCGTTCCATTCATCCAAATAACGCAGTTTAATGCGCAGGAATGCAGCCTGGAGCACATCCAGGCGAGAGTTATAGCCCTTTAATTCATTGTGGTACTTAATCGATGAACCATAATTGCGTAATAAACGGACACGAGATGCGAGGGCTTCGTCATTGGTCACGACAGCCCCGGCGTCACCCAGCGCGCCAAGATTTTTACCCGGATAAAAACTAAAGCCGGCAGCATCTCCAAGATTGCCAGCCATCTTCCCATCACACCGGGCTCCCTGTGCCTGGGCTGCGTCCTCAATTACCCTAAGACCGTATTTGTTTGCAATAGCCTTGATAGGCAACATGGCAGCAGCCTGGCCATATAAATGAACAGGAAGAATAGCCCTGGTGCGCTCTGTAACAGCGGATTCTATCTGCTCGGGATTAATGTTACATGTTTGTTCATCTGGCTCTACAGGAACAGGTTTTGCGCCAGCATATGAAACCGCCAGCCAGGTAGCGATATAGGTGTTTGCCGGCACAATTACTTCGTCGCCCGGGCCAATTCCATAGGCGCGCAAGATGAGATGCAGCGCCTCCAAGCCATTCCCGACGCCCACGCAGTATTTTGCACCACAATAACGTGAAAACTCTTCTTCAAAAGATTCTACTTCTTCTCCCAAAACATACCACCCAGATTCCATAATACGGTGGTATGCAGCATCCAACTGCTCACGCAGTTCCACATAAGGGGATTTCATATCCAAAAAAGGAACATCAAGGATTGGCTTATGCATGCAACTCTTTCAAAAAAGTATCGTAATCTCGAATATAGTCATTTGGGTCATAAAGGGCCGACGCAAGAACCATGAGAACAGCCTCGTGCGAATATTTATATTGGGTTCCCCATACCATCGGTGGCAGATATAAACCAAGGCTGGGACGGTCAAGTGAAATCTCGGCACGGCTGATACCGTCATCAACCACTATGGCGCAGGAACCCTTAACACATATCAGGAATTGATGACAAGTACGGTGGGCATGCTCTCCTCTCACATCCTTGCTGGGAACATCAAAAACCATAAAGACACGCTGGGGTACAAAAGGCAATGATTTGGAATATTCTGCCACAGTCAGGCTGCCACGCAAGTCGCTGGCCTGGGGCAGTTCATAAAGTTTAACATTTTTGACACTTATGTCATCATTACTCTGAGAAATTTTTTCTTTGACAGAAGTGTGCGAGGACACATGTTGCAAAGAATTAACATAGCCAATAATGCGGGCCGGATTGCCAACAACAATAGCATGATGGGGGACATTCTTTGTCACAACCGCGCCTGCCCCAATCATGGCACACTGCCCAATAGTGATGCCAGGCAAAATAGTCGCATTTGCCCCAATAGAAGCGCCACGCTTCACAAGAATCGGCAAAAATTCTTTGGGATATTGTTTGCTTCTTGGAAAATCATCATTGGTAAAAGTTGCATTGGGGCCAATAAAGACATCATCCTCAATGGTGGTACCGTCCCATAACTGCACCCCACTTTTTATTGTGACTCGATTCCCAATCACCACATCATTTTCAATAAAAACATGGTCGCACAAATTGCAGTCTTCGCCAATGACCGCACCCGGTAACACATGTGTAAAAGCCCAAATACGGGTCTTTTTTCCGATTCTCTGGCTTTCAACAAGAGCATTGGCGTGTGAAAAGTAATCACTCATTTCACGCCTTCCTGATTCGAATCGATGGATTGACCCGGAGAAGAATAGATCGAGTCAATTACAAACTGCGGACGTTGTCGTATTTCATCCAATGTGCGCCAAAGATACTCACCAAGTACACCAAGCATGGTCATCTGAATACCTGCTGTGAGCGTGATGACCAACATGCTCGGCACCCAGCCCTTTACTTCTATACCATTAAAATACCAACTGGCAAGAATAAAGGCGCCATAAAAGAAAGATACCATGGCGACGACAAATCCGATAACAGATAATAAGCGAATGGGAAAAAATGTAAAGGCAACAAAAGTATCAACAAACAGCTTTAATTTTTTTGCCAAAGTCCAACGCGACCTGCCTTTTTCCCGTTTTCGCCGAACGTAAGGAATCAAGATTGGCTTGAAGCCCAACCAAAAAATAAGGGCCATCAAGTTCGTGTTTTTCTCATTAATGCGGTTGATTTCGTTTACAACCTGACGGTCTATCACAAAAAAATCAAAACCACCTGTCGGGTAATTGCGAATAGCAAGCTTTTGTATAATTGCATAGTAGCTATTAGAGAGTGCTTTTTGCAATCTCGACTCCTCGCGGTCCTGACGAACAGCAAATACAGCCTTATTGCCCTGTTCCCAGTGATATATCATATCCGAGAACAATTCAGGCGGGTCTTGTAAATCTGAAGCAATCATTCCAACACAATCGCCCATCGCAACAGTCATTCCTGCCTGTATGGCAGCCATGGAACCAAAATTACGCGTTAGCTTGACCACTTTTATATTATCTGGAAATCTGCGCTGGAATTCCAACAGCATCTCCAATGAACGGTCGCCAGAACCGTCGTCCACAAACACCAGTTCAACATTGTAATCTGACAATTTGTCAGACAAAGCCAAAAGTTGCGGAACGGTGTCCGGCAGGTTTGGTTCATTATAGTAAACTGGGACAACTATTGAAAAAGTTCTCATACTGAATCCAGTCGATTATTCTGAGATGTTAAATTCGGCAGGCAATCTCTATGTTTGCGACTTTCTATGATAGGTTGGCTACTCTGGCGAGTAAAGAGCGTGGACTGCATCCGGTTTATCGCTCAGTTTAACCAAAATTACACCATCAACTTTTTGCACCGAGCCAGGCGCGGGCCAGGCAGGCATCGTTTCAAAAATAGGTGTCATTTTTAATCTTTGCTCATATGCCAATAAACCTATCCTCTGGTACCCCATAAGACGCATGAAATTCAACATACGCCCTGAGTTTCCCGAATCCCAATCAAAAAATGAAGCACCCATTGTAGAACTCCACGGGGAGCCATACACCGTTTCCACGCTCTTAGCACCATAAATATCCACGATAACATATTCATAGCGATTAAATTCAGGGTCAGCCTCGGCTATTCGCCGGTAAATATCAGCAGCAATCATACGATCATGTTCTTGAGCAACAAATGAGACGGCGGCATACATCCCATTGGTTCTCAATATTTGCAGTTGCAGCACCAATATAAGCGCAATCGAAGCGCCGAGCATGATAGTAGAACCTTTAGCTCTGTTAATTATGATTATAGCCAGCACCCAAACCACATACCCTATTGACAACATAGCCCTGGTAGGCATTACCCCGCCAACCACAAAATTAAGCAAGAAGGGGACAACAAGGAGAAAAAACCAAAGCAAGATAGTAACAACTTGTACAGTCAAACCACGTCCTGGATGTTGAAAAAGAAAAAGGGGAATAGAAGCAATCACAAGAATCCCTATCCCCCAAATAACATCGCCATATTTACCGGAGCTCCCCGTATAAAATGCTCGCATCTCTAGAAATACGGTTTCGGCCACGTGAAGCGGATCCTTTATCAATTTTTCCAATTGCCAAAAGCCACTGATATAGGCAACGCCCTCAGCCTGAATCAAATATTGGGCGATAGTATTGAATACAGAATAGAAAATAAGGCCCAGAAATGCCGCTATCACCAGCCTTAAAAGATTTACGACAATAGCCCGCAATTCATGTGCTTTATTCGAGTTTATCGTCTCTAAGAGTATAACGCCTGTGCCTGCAGCTATATAAAACATAATAAAAGATTGATAAGTGCCAATAGCCACCGCCAAAAATATCGCCTGAAGGAATAGAGAAATCAAGCCCATCCTGCTCAAATAAAGACCGCGTTCATCATCTCCTGTGCGAGAAAAAATAAATAGTGATATGGCTACGAAAAGGGTTCCCAGGCCAACTGAAGGAAGATTTGAATAAAATTCAGCAATGAACCACCAAACAGGGAAAGCACAAAATATCGGAAATGTGATATAGACACGCCAATTCTTCTGAAGATTATGGGCGCGAATCAAAAACATGTAGGCGAGAGCGATCAAAAGCGAAAACACAAAGTTGGGTACATACGGCATAATTGGCTGGGGAAACACGAACCTTTCAACTAGATAAGTTGTCCAGCGGCCATCAGCAATCCAAACATCTGGGCTCGTGCGAAAGGCCGCATATTCGTCATCTACAGACATGGAAAACGACGAGAGAGAATAAAGATTTAAGACCAGCACAGTAAGCGCAAAGGAGCCAAACTCGCCAAGGGTTGGGGCTTCCTGTGAAATCCATACCTTTGCTTTAGAAAGGGTCTGCTCTACTTTACTGTTCCAAACAGAAAATTTCAAACGGCAGGCTAACAGACCCCAAAGCGCCGCCATAGTAATATACGCAGATGTCAGACAAACCGTAATGCGCCAGGCATCAATTTCATTTTGATGAATATCGATCAGGATTTGAGGGTCGAAAGCCTCCTTGTCTGCATAAATAAAAGCAGCGTCTTTACGAACTCTAATGTTTTGTACATGCCGCCCTTCTGAAAGCGCACTTAAATCAATATCATAACGTGACCACCAAATTTGCACCCATAATTTGTAAATATCATATGCACCTGGCCCATTAGGCGGGTCCCACCGCAGAGGAGAATAAAAGTAAGGGATATCATAGACCAATAACTGGCGGCCTACCCTTATTGAATGATTTTGAACCCCGCCGCCTGAATAACTACCATCTGGTGTTCGCTTGTAAAAGAGTTGCGTCATTCCCGAAGTATTCTGCGAACGTATATCAACATACAAGGTTGGCTGGCTCAATAGCCAAAGAAGCAGTGCGAAAATATTGGAAAATAATAAAAATAAAAAGACCATCAATAAGGCCCTAAACCACTTTGATTTGGAAAACATTGGATGCGTATCTCCGTTTATGTTTTTTGGTTTTTTAGGGAGAGAATATAATTTTGGACAAAAACAACCAACTAACATGCTTCAATTTTTATGCCCAAACAGGCATAAAAGACTGGATAGGCGGGATGACAGGCTAGCAAAAAACCATCAGAGTTTGATAACCAGGAACAACGAATTGCCAAGAGTGCAACTCGTGAGAAAAAAGGTCATGACATTTTGTTAAATCAAGAATCTTGTAATCTAAACCCAAAAAATTAATGCCTTGTCTCCATTAGATAAAGGACGCGATCCGATTCTTGAACCAGCATTTTCTGTCGAAGAATAAATTTTTTTTCAAAAATATTTTCAAAATCAGTTTGATTATATTGTTCGAAAATATCAGTACGATTAGCCAGTAATTTTTTTACTTGCGAATCGGTTTTGGGTATAAATTCAATAATTAACCATTTGCACACATTAGAGAAAAAGTTAGCCAGCTTTTCAAGCGGAACATTATGCGAAATGGCAAGGTGGTGAACAATCGCTAATGCAAATACCATATCCACCGGGCCTCGTTCTAATAACGAGCTACGCTCCTGATTATGCCAGCCAATTGCCGGGCTAGGGTTTGTTAAATCCATAACAAGCGGTAAAAGTTTCTGCTCTCTGTCTTGCTTTACTCTGAGATAGTTCTTCTCTACAGCTGCAGGGTCAATATCAAAAGCAACAGATTGAATATCACTTGAAGACGCCAAACGGGTAAATTCACCATTATTAGCGCCCAAATCCCAGACCAATTTTGGCGACACGTATTGAAGCCAGCCTAGAATAATATTTTTTTTGTTCTCAAAAGCCGAACTAGAATAATTTGTAATCTCGTAATAGTCAGCCCATTCTGTTCCTCCAGGCCTCCATTTTAAATTTTTTATAGTGGTTTCCAGATGTTCAACCAAGCCAGTTAAGGCTTCTTTTTCTATCTTTTTTTGCAAACGAGGTGCTTCGACTTTTTTATCGGCATACTTAATTTGCGCTTGTGAGTGTAAGTGAATATGAGCCAATAAGCCTAAATTAAAATAGGTCGAAAAAGGAAGCAGACGGCTTGCTAAATCAAGCGGAACACCATCGATATGGATACGCAATAGATTTCCAAGCCGAACATCTGTTTTCGCCATCAAGGCTAAAGGTGCAAGAAAATGTTGGCAAAATTGCCGATACGCAACCCACGGTTCGCCATCTTGATAAAACTCAAACGAGAGCGTATCAATGAGTGTTGCTCGACCTTTGTGAAATTGAATATTATACGCGCTTGCATCTTTTAGCGACATACCATATTCAAGAGCAATCTTCTGAATTTTCATAGTAGTTAGTGCAGCGTCCCGCAATTGACTAAAAGACCATTCAAAAGGGTAAGAAATAAACCGAACATGCTCCGGTTGGATAACCTTATATCCGCTTTGTAGGTTTAGTTGGACCTCTTGGTGAGAAATCAGAAGACCTTTTTTTACCAACCTCTCATATAGGCCAGACGACATCAAGCGGTCGTATTGCAACTTATATCCAATATTTACCTGCCGATAAAGTGCCCCATCTTGTACAAAAACAAAACCGCTTGGATCCCGGAAAGAG
>JAGXRB010000111.1 GCA_018336075.1 Bacteroidota bacterium | reverse complement strand
TACGTTGAATAAAACGATTGAGGCAAAGTTAATAAAAGCAGCACAGTTTGAAGCGGGTTTTTGTCATTTTTTAGTTTTTTCACATTTTTGGCCATCTTGTTTTACCTACGTTATTGACTTCTCCAGATTTCAATTTTGCGATTTTCAAAAAGTGAATTGGCTGTTTGTCCTATTTTTGAACAACCGGACAAATTATATCATCTGCATTACTTTGAACAATCCATATATCTTTGCCGTTTTGTAAATAAATAAATTCTTAGATATATGAAGCCTGTAAAAGTTGATGGCAAGGAGAAAAAAAGATTTTCGATGGAAGGTTTAAAGCGGCTTTTTTCCCTGCTGAGATTTGTACTTCCCCGCAAATATGCATTTATCGGAGGTTTGCTGGCGCTTTCGGTTTCAAGTTTGACGACATTGGCTTTTCCGATGTTATTGGGCGACCTGTTGAATTTGGCCGATCCATCCGCAAGTCTTCAAAAGATAAATTCAATCGCACTTATATTGTTGGGAATATTTGCCTTGAATGCCGTTTTCTCCTATTTGCGCATTTATCTGTTCGAAATTGTGACGCAGAATATGCTGGCTTCACTCAGACAAACAACATACAACCACCTCATCCGCCTGCCGATGAGTTTCTTTTCCCGTCACAGAATCGGGGAGCTAAACAGCAGAATTTCAGCGGATATTTCTATTTTGCAGGAAACTTTTACCTATACGCTTGCACATTTTATACGGCAATTGATAACCATTATCGGTGGTATCATTCTGATGACTTTTATTTCGGTTAAGCTCACACTTTTCATGCTTGCTTTTGTGCCTTTGGTTGCAGTAGGTGCCAGGTTTTTTGGTAAGCATATCAGAAAACTTTCAAAAAATACCCAAAGTCAGGTTGCACATTCCAATATTATTGTTGAAGAAACTTTACAGGGTATTTTGAATGTAAAAGCTTATGCCAATGAAAATTTTGAAGACAGGCGCTACAAAGACAGTACAAATCAGGTGATCCACATTGCTGTAAAAGGAGCAAAACTGCGTGCTGCTTTTATCTCACTTATTATTTTTGCGCTGTTTGCTTCAATTGTTGGTGTGATCTGGTATGGCGTTTTCCTTGTAAACAAAGGTGAAGGCATGGCTGCAGGGGATTTGTTTAAATTTATCCTTTATACTGTTTTTATCGGCGCATCTATTTCGGGTCTCGCAGATTTATATTCGCAAGTGCAGAAAGCCATTGGTGCCACTGAAAGCCTTATGGAGCTTCTCGACGAATCCGCTGAATTTGGTGAGCTTCCATCAAATGGTTGTGATCATGAGCTTTCCGGTGAAATTGAATTTGAAAACGTTGGTTTTGCATATCCTTCAAGGCTGGAAACAAAGGTGTTGGAAGAAGTAAGTTTCAAATTGCAGGCTGGTAAAAAAGTGGCTTTGGTAGGGATGTCCGGCGCAGGAAAGACAACAATTGCATCCTTGCTTTTCAGGTTTTACGACCCGACAGAAGGCCGGATTCTCTTTGATGGGATAGCTTCGACACAGATTCATCAATCCTGTTTGCGCAGGCAAATGGCAATTGTTCCGCAAGAAGTGATCCTTTTTGGAGGCACAATAACTGAAAATATTGACTACGGCAAACCTGGTTCAGCTTTGAATGAAATTAAAAAAGCTGCCAAAAGGGCTAACGCTGCTGAGTTTATTGAGAGTTTTCCTGATGGTTACGAAACCGTTGTTGGTGAACGCGGAGTGCAGCTTTCGGGCGGTCAAAGGCAGCGCATTGCTATTGCACGCGCAATATTGAGAGATCCCAAAATTTTGGTGCTTGATGAAGCAACTTCCGCGCTCGACAATGTTTCGGAAGGCCTGGTGCAAAGTGCTCTGAATGAATTGATGAAAGACCGGAGCTCCATCATCATCGCGCACAGATTGTCTACGATCCGCAATGCAGATTTGATTTTAGTGATCGAAAAAGGGATGATTGTCGAAACCGGAACCCATGATGAATTGATAAAAAACGAAAATGGAGTCTATTTCAAACTCCGTCAGACCCTTGAAAGTGGTGATAAAGACGAAAACAATTAATTGATGAGCGATTTGATATTTAGGCGTTTTTTTAATTCCTGATCAAATGAAATTTTGAATTCAAAAAGTTAGTGTATAATAATGAGTTATTCAATACTAACCAAATTGCATTTTTTATTTCATTTATTCCCTTAATTTTGCCTGAGTTTTTAAGTTATTGGAAATCATTTATTCTTTTATAATTTCAATTGTATGTCTGATCGTATTTATCTCTTTTTACTTTTTTTTATGCTTGGTTTTAGCCAGCTTAACGCACAGACTGAAGTGGATGAGCGTGCAATGATAAACTTTCGTAAAGGACTGGGTTTTAATGCACCTGATAGCTCTTTTGGAATCAATCTCAGGGTTAGAATGCAGAATCGGGTCGCCCTGAATTTGAATGAAAATCTTGGCATCAATGACATCGAGGCACGGGTAAGCCGTCTCAGACTCAGATTTGACGGATATATCCTTGATCAAAAAATCACCTACTACATTCAACTTTCTTTTTCACGCGGTGATCAGGATTGGGACAATACGCATATGGCTAATGTTGTGCGTGATGCAATGGTTTATTACCGTTTTAACCCAAATTTCTATGTAGGTTTTGGTCAGGGCAAGCTTCCCGGCAACAGGCAACGGATCATATCAAGCGGGCAGCAGCAGTTTTTTGACAGATCGAATGTGAATGCAAATTATACGCTGGACCGGGATTTTGGTCTTTTTGGTTACTATAGCAATAATGTGGGTCATTTGTTCTATAATTTTAAAGCGGCTGTCTCTACAGGCGATGGGCGAAATCAAGTAAGAACCAACAACGGATTGATGTATACCGGCAGGATAGAACTGCTGCCTTTTGGAAAATTTACCAACGACAGCGATTTCTCTGAAGGTGACCTGGAGCATGAAACAACACCTAAGTTAGCGCTTTCTGCCGGATATGCAACAAATCAAAAAGCAATGCGCACAAGAGGAACCACCGGAAGCAGTCTGTATGAAAGCCGGAATATGAATTCGGTTTTTGCAGACGTTTTGCTCAAATATCACGGATGGGCGCTCTCCTCAGAATATATCAGCCGCACAACTGATGGCTCAGCAATTACTTATAATAAAGCTGATTCAAGCATGTTTTCATTAGTCAATACTGGCGAAGGTATCAATACGCAATTGAGTTATTGTTTTAAGGAAAGTAAATGGGAAATCGCAGCACGCTATTCGGTGGTTTTACCCGGAGAAGAAATCAGAAACTACAGCATGAAAGACACTTACTATCTTTTAGGCGTTAATAAATATGTAAAAAAGCATCTTACTAAATTTCAGTTGTTTACCGGGTTGCGCAGCCAACAAAGCTATGCTTCTCATGTTTTTGGTTCAGACCAGTTTTTGCTCGTCTTTCAAGTTGAACTGGGAATCTAAACAAATTAAATCAGTTCCTAACTTTGAGATAGTCTCTTAATGAAATTCTGAAAAGACAATTTCAGATCAGGTTTTCCAAAACAAAAAATTACTTTCCGATACAAAATTTACCAAAGATATTTTGTAGCAATTCTTCCGTAACTATCTGACCTGTAATGCTTCCAAGATAGTGTAAAGCTGTTCTGATATCAATAGCAATCAAATCTGTAGGAAGTCCTTCCCTGAAGTTTTTTTCTACAGAAAATAAGGCTTCGGAGGCTTTTTTCAACGCATGGTAATGGCGTGCATTGCTCACGATGGTATCAGCATTTAAAGTCAGATTTTTAACAGCTTTCACAAGACTATCTGCAATTAATTGGATATTTTCTTTGCGCTTGGCCGAAACGAAAATCGTTTCCAGCTCAACCATTTCTTTGAAATGCCCCGGAATTTCATCCAGTTCATCAATTTTATTGCCGATAAGAATAAAATGCTTGTTATCGTCCTGAATGAAAGAGCGAAACTCTTCGAGCATTTCAGTGGCAGACTCCCCTTTGCAGTTGGCTAAGTCGCACACATAAAGTATGATAGACGCCTGCTTAATTTTTTCATAAGTACGTTCAATGCCCATGTTTTCGATGATATCATCCGAATCGCGAAGTCCGGCCGTATCGATAAACCTGAAGTTGTAACCCTCAATGATAATAGTATCTTCGATCACATCGCGTGTTGTTCCCGGAATTTCACTCACGATGGCTCTTTCTTCGTTCAGCACAGCATTGAGCAAAGTCGATTTTCCAACATTTGGTTTACCGATAATTGCAACAGGAATACCTGTTTTGATGACATTTCCGGTCTGAAAACTGTCTGTAAGAATCTTGATTTCTGTCTGAATTTCGTTGAGCAAACGATAGAATTCATTTCGGTCGGCAAATTCAACATCTTCTTCAGCGAAGTCAAGTTCAAGTTCAATCAGTGAAGCAAAATCAACAAGACGTTGTCTGAGCATACTGATTTTATCCGAAAAACCGCCACGCATTTGTTTGATTGCCAGATCGTGTGTTGTTTTTGAATTGCTTGCAATGAGGTCGGCAACAGCCTCTGCCTGAGCCAGATCGAAACGTTGATGGGCGAAGCCGCGCATCGTGAATTCGCCTGCAGTAGCCGGTCGAGCGCCGTTTTGCATGATCAGTCCAAACAATTGATGCTGAATATAAACCGAACCATGACAACTGATTTCAGCAATATCTTCGCCGGTATAGGAGTGGGGTTTCCTGAAAATTGTCAGAAGCACTTCATCGAGCATTTGGTCGCCGTCAAAAATAGTTCCAAACCATGCTTTATGGCTTTGGGCATTTTCAATTGAAAAATGCTTTGATTTGGCCTTAAAGATCTTGTTTACAATCTCAAAAGTTTTTTCTCCCGAGATTCTCAGCACCGCAATAGCAGCCATCCCGGGTGCAGTTGACAAGGCGCAGATAGTGTCGTTATTATGAAAATCAAAATGCATAATCATATATGTTTGATGACAAAGATAGAATGAAACAGTGCTGTTTGCAACTTCTTTTAGTTTTGTGAATCTTATAAGCCCGACTGCATTTTCCCTTTAGTCCAACAAATTGAAATTAGGCTGTGATTCTATCTCTGACAATGGACTAGTCACTTTCAAGAATGAAGATGAAAAATCGGAAAAAGTGTATTTTCAATATACCTTTAACATATTCCATATCAATCACTTAAAAAAACAATTTCAAAAAAAGTGAAAATAAGTTCATTTTTAATGTGCGTTTTTGACTGCTCAGGGTATTAATGAATCGTTAATGGTTTAACTTTGGTCCTTGTCATATAGCTAGTCAATTTGTCAACTTGAAGACGCATTTTAAATTGAAACATTATAGAACAATTTGATCAATAGAAAAAAAATCTTCATCGACTGCGAGAGTGGAAAAGCATCCCTTACCTGCCGGATGTAAAATGGCAGGGAAACAGATAATCAACAACAAAAACAAATCTTTATGAAAACAAAAAATTTAGTTGGAATGGCAGTGATTTTATTCGCAGCAATGTTTGTCCGTGCACAGGAAACGAATGAAGTGGTGGTGGGCAAGCTGGAGCATGAAAAGGTAGTGCTCACAAAGGTGGTCGCTCTGGTGGATTATTTCAGGCATCAATTGCAAAATGACGGAACAATTGGTGAAATCATTGCCACCATTCATCCCGATGCAAAGCATGTGTACATTGGTACGACCGTGAAAGGAAATTCGGGCAACATTTCAAGCATTGGCATAATAGCTATGCTTCATGATGGTGAAGTGTATGTTTTGAATGAGAAAAGTTCATTCGCCAAAACAATGGATATGAATGGGATGGGCAGTTCAACCCTAAGTTGCAAGGGCGATCCGTGTGCTGTCTGTTCTGTTGGTTTCACCGAAACTGCTCCATTTGTAAAATGTGACTGCACCATACCAGATTGCAAGGATTGCAACTGTAATATGACCGTTATGATGACATTGGATTTGGAGATTTTTGAGTAGGCAGCTATATTCACAACAATTTTTGAGCAAATCGTTTGTTCTGTTTTTGCCAGAAACCGGGGTCAACGCTGATTTATCAGACAACTATCCCGGCATACTGTTTTCAGTGAACTTAATAAAAAGGATGGGTTAAACATAAGCATTTTCAAAACAACAAAACTTAGATGATGACAATAGGGATGGTTAGGTCAATATTGCTGGGTGTGATGCTCAACGTTGCTTTCGTGAGATTTTCGTTTTCTCAGAAATCTGATGCTTTATTGCTAGCATTCGCGTCAAACCCTAAAGTTAGTTTTTTCATAATTTAATCTTTATTGGGTTTAATAATAAAACTTCCTTCAACAGTATACTCTTCATTGATGTTCTCAGCAGTTGAAACAAAATGGTAAATGGAATTGAATTTTCCTGTTATCACATATTCTCCGCCAAGCTTTTCCCATCTGCCTACGATCTCTATGAATTTATGGATATGAGAAATATGGGTTGTTGGGCTGTGCTGCCACGCGCGAACTACCCAGCTTTTAATTGTCCCTTTGATATTTTTTCCATCCAATTGCACGACAGATTCAATTCCTGATTCGCCATTTTCACTGTGATAAAATACGAGCTCTTTATTGGACGAGCTGTTAATTTGGATGTAAACAGTACGTGTGATGTGTATGGTATCCTCCAAAACAACACAACGGCCATTGAATGTGCCAAGATAAAGGCCTTCGGTGGGTGGGGTTTGTTTATTACAGGCCACCAGCAAACAGAAAGATATTAAAAGGAGTGATATTCTTTTCATAGTATAAAGTTATTTAATAACAGAAACGAACATCCAGGTCAAGACCTGTTCCCAAAGGTACTTCAAAAGAAGCGTATATGGTTATATCTTCCTTGGCTTTTAACATGATCTTTGATGTTAAAAAGTTTTCGCAACCATAACCTCCTATTTTAATATGCTTTTTTACTTTGTTGTCATGATTTTGAAAATTGTACGAGCAATTGTCAATTGGTGCATTGCAATCTTTTTTAAGTGTATACCATCTTATCCAATCGATTTCCATCTTGGCCGGAAAAGTGCCTGAATTTAGTTGAAAATTTGTGAGTCCAATATTATAAAAATGCGGTATCACCCAATAAATCAATGCTATACAATACAACGTTAGTCTAATAGCAACTCTTTCTGTACTTTCTCTTGATAGAAAGTACCAAAGACTGTGTCCGCCTTGGGTGGATCAAGCATGAATCACGGGGCCTCCCCGCTCTCAACAATCAACGGAAATCTAAGCAAGGTTGTATAAAGTGCCATGCATTAGCCCGAAATGAATATTGCTTTTGCAAGTTGAGCACTTTTCAAACAAAATGTCTTAGCATGGCACTTTACAAACAGCCCCTTTGAGGAGGGGCTGCCTTGCAAGATTTCCTGTTGATTGTTGATTCACGCCTGGCGCTGCTCCCCATTCATACCGGCCTGCGCACCCAGCCCGGCGAAAAGTACAGTTTTTCTGTATTTCTACAATAATACTTTTGATCAAATAAAAGTACAAGAGAAATGATTATTTTTGACCTATGAACCAATGCCAGTCTACAAATAAAACTCTTTTTCTTAATTCACGACCACGATTGGAGGCCGATCTACACCACAGTCAATAAATTTTTCGTACTTTCGCTTACCCCAGGTGTGAAGTATGCTACCGACAATAAAATATCAAAAGGGACTATTTTAATAACACATTCAAGAACAAACACAGGTCGACAGAATCCAAAACTTTTACAAAAATGATTAAATTATTAATTTTTGTTAGTCTAATCTTATTAAACTCTGTTCGTGAGGCTGATATAGTTGAGGGAACAGTCATGGTTTATTATTCAAAAAAGGAACCTGTTATTTGCGTTGATTTAACTGATATGTACTGTTTGGATTCGATTCGTTTTTATAAAGATAGTATGATTTATCCTGTCAAAGGCGATTATTTACAACATGAACATTTCGTTTATGAGTCTGACTGTGAAATTGGTAATTCTTTCAATGTTTTTAGAAATCATAATCAATTTTGCACCAATCTATTAGAAAACTATATTCATAGCGGTGGTGATATATATGAAATTGAGAATGATTCTAATATGTTAATAATTGGTTTTAATGTAGCGGGGTTAGCATACCACATTATTCCAGAGTACAATAGCAAAAAAAATGATTCGTTATTTGCAGATCTTAAAAAAAGCTATGATGCATTTTTTATTAATGATAGTTGTGAACCTTGTCTGTACTTCATTAATGATAATGAATATTATATTTTCAGTAATGAAATAAAGACAGCTACATTATCAGGTCTTCAACTTAAAAAGTTTAGGTTGTTTAAATCTAAAAAGGATGAGTTTTTAAGATATGGTCAATGGTGATTTTCATTGACTTCATGCCGGCCATTACTATTTTGATTAACAATAACCCACTTTCAGTAAAAAACTCCTAAATTTGATTCATGGTCAAACCCCTCAACGAAAGCTACTATGACGAGCTCATGCTCAGTCAACACCAGCCCAGCCGCATCAGGCATGCAGACGGCTATAAAAGTTTGGGCAAGAATGGTGAAGATACTTTTTATTACACACTTTCCGATCATCTTGGCAATGTGCGTATTGTGATGCAAGCCGGAGGCAGCAGCGGCAACCTCAAGCAAACCAACGACTACTATCCTTTTGGCATGGCCTTTACAAAAAATGCCGCCGACAGCGAAGAAGAAAGCTGGTCAGTAAATGCAGGAGGTCTAATGTCAATTCAATCTTCTGGATATGAATATTCCCAATCTCAAACACTAGAGGATAAAGTGGAACACGGCTTTGGTACATTTATTGGGGGGGTCAGATTATTTGGAGGACCAATTGGTGCAGGTATTTCAATATATTGGGGAACAGTAGGAAAACCCTTGCATAATAATTGGCGTAAAGATGTTTTGACGCCTCAAATTCAGATGGGAATTGAAGGTTATCCATCGGTAATGCCATTTAAATAATCGGGAGGTCATGTTATATGAAATTTTTCAACTATTGTTTTTACAGAATATCTAATGCTTATAAATTTTTAGACAACACAGGGTATTATATTTCAGGAAATGTAATTGTTTCTGCCTGCCAAGCATTCAACACAATAGCTATATTTTCAATTTTGTTGTCTTATACAGAGACTAAACTAACAAAAACTACAATAATTGTAATAGGTCTATTTTTCATCACAATGAATTTATTTCTGTATGACAAAAACAAATACGATAAGTTAAATGGACAATGGAAAGATGAAAAGTTTAAAACATTAAATGGATGGCTGGTATTTATCTATTTGGCAGCAAGTTTAATTGTGTTTTTCGTGTCTTTGTAAATCTAATTGAGATGAAATGCTTGATATTAACTCATTGTTTGTTTTCTTTGGAAACTGTGCTAAAGTAATTAAGAAAATTGACAAAATGCATTTTTTCGAATACATTTTTACCCCGCCTATGACTATTCTTTTTCCTAATTTACGACTTTGATTGGAGGCCAACCTTCACAACACTGACGGTGGGTGGCATCACCCAACAGATCAATGCTATGCAATACAACACGTTGTCGCAGACCCATTCTATCCATCACCGCTAAAGTGCAACCATATTTTCGTTTATTGACTTTAAAGCTGTACTTTTGCAGCTCAATTAATAATGGCAGGCCCATCATAACCTAAAAAATTGCAATTTAGATGATTATAGTTTCAAACCTGGGTATTCAATTCGGGAAAAGAGTTTTATTTCAGGATGTGAACATGAAATTCACACCCGGCAACTGTTACGGCATTATTGGCGCCAATGGTGCCGGCAAATCAACTTTCCTCAAAATGCTTTCAGGTGATATGGAAAGTACCAATGGAAATGTAAGTTTAGGTTCGGGTGAGCGGCTTTCGGTGCTGCGTCAGAATCACTCGGAATATAATGATATTCCGGTGTTATCAGCCGTTTTGATGGGTCATGAGCAGTTGTGGAAAGTTATGAGCGAAAAAGATGCCATCTATTCTAAAACCGATTTTACGGAAGAAGATGGTCACCGGGCTTCAACTTTGGAGGAGCAGTTTGCGGATATGGACGGCTGGAATGCCGAAAGCGCAGCCGGAAATCTTTTGAGCGGACTGGGCATTAAAGAGGAATCTCACCAAAAACTTATGCGCGACCTGAGTGCTAAAGAAAAGGTGAAAGTATTGCTGGCACAGGCGCTTTTTGGAAAACCTGACAATTTATTGCTCGATGAGCCCACCAACGACCTCGATCTTGAAACAGTGAACTGGCTCGAAAACTATCTTTCCTATTTTGACAATACTGTGTTGGTGGTTTCGCACGACAGGCACTTTCTGGATGCCATCTGTACGCATATCGTTGATATTGATTTCAATAAGGTTCAGCTTTTCCCCGGAAATTATACTTTCTGGTATGAATCGAGTCAGCTGGCGTTGCGCCAAATGCAGAATCAGAACAAAAAAGCTGAAGACCGCAAAAAAGAACTGCTTGAGTTTATTGCACGTTTCAGTGCAAACGCTTCAAAATCGAAGCAGACTACAAGCCGCAAAAAAATGATTGAGAAACTGAATATTGAAGAGATCAAGCCTTCAACACGTAAATATCCTGCAATAATTTTCACGCCTGAAAGAGAACCCGGAAATCACATTCTTGAGGTAACAAATCTCAGCAAAAGTATGAATGGCACATTGCTCTTCAGCGGATTGAGTTTCATGCTTCAGAAAGACGACAAGGTTGTTTTTCTTTCAAAAGATACGCGTGCAATGACAGCTTTGTTCGAGATTCTGAAAGGCCATGAAACGCCTGACAGCGGAACTTTCAACTGGGGTCAAACGATTTTGAAGGCCCATCTGCCGCTTGAATATGATCATCTTTTTCAAAGCGACATCACCTTGATCGACTGGCTTGCGCAATTTTCGCAGGATACAACAGAGATTTATCTGAGAGGCTTTTTAGGCAAAATGCTTTTCTCAGGGGAGGAGATTTATAAAAAAGCCAACGTGCTTTCAGGGGGCGAAAAAGTGAGGTGCATGATTGCCCGCATGATGATCAGAAACGCCAATGTGATGCTGCTCGATACGCCTACAAACCACCTCGACCTTGAATCAATTCAGGCATTTAACAATACTTTGATAAAATTCAAAGGCAATATTCTGATGTCTTCACATGATCAGCAGTTTATACAGACCATCTGCAACCGCATCATCGAGATTGGCCCGAATGGCATGATTGATAAGCTCATGGATTATGATGATTATATCAACGATGAACGCCTGAAAGAGCAAAGAAAGCAGCTCTACAGCTGATTTCGGAATGATTGATTCTTCTGGGTTTTCGATTTTCTTTTGACGAAACTTTTCTTTTGAAGTTTAATTTATGGTTGTCGCTTTTTACTGAAATCCTGTTCAGATTGTGTTGGTATATTATCTTTTTTCCTTAGACTGTGCCAGTCTTTTTTCCTTACCTTAGCCAGCCAAAACAATTTCATCATGAAAGCCTTCCGTTTATTGAGTCTGTTGGTTATAAGCATGTCATTTTTATTTTTTTCATGCGAAAGACAATCAAAAAAAAGTATGCCGAATCCGGATTTTGCTGCCTACATCAGTGATTATTCGCATGGAATTTTGCCGTCAGATGCGCCGGTCAACATCACCCTTGCCGTAGATGCGAAATCTCCGGGAGAGACAGGCACTGAAGTACTTGAAACACTTTTTAGCTTTAAGCCAGCTGTAAAAGGTAAATCCTATTGGATTGACAATCGCACGATCCGGTTCATTCCGGAAGGAAAATGGCCCCGCGACAAGCAGATTGAAGTGAGTTTCTTTTTGAACAAACTGATCAGCCTTCCTGAAGCTTTTCACATTTTTCGCTTCAATATACAGACACTTCCTTTAACTTTTGAATTAGGTTCAACTGTTTTGAATGTAAATTCTGAATCTGAACCAGGTTTATACCAGCTTACAGGATCCATAATTTTCTCTGAAGCCGTTTCACCCGAAAAACTCGATGGTTTGCTCTCGCTCAATACTGAAAGCGAAAAAAAGAAATTTACTTTTCAAGCCGGATCAAACCCGCAGAAAATTGTTTTTTCAGCTGACAGTATTCGCAGAAAAGACAAAGAGTACAGCCTGCAACTTGCCTGGGAAGGTTCTGTAATTGGCAGTAAATCTTCAGGCAAAATTGAAATAGCCGTGCCCGCCAAAGGTGAATTTTCGGTGAATAAAATCGAAGTGCAGCATTTACCTTCTCAGGCCGTTCACATCTGGTTCAGCGATTACCTTGATAATCGTCAGAACCTGAAAGGCTTAGTGAGCCTCAGTCCGGATCAGCATTTAAACTACAGCATTTCGAAAAATAAAATAACAG
>JAGXRB010000110.1 GCA_018336075.1 Bacteroidota bacterium | reverse complement strand
CAGGCGCCAATGGAAGCATCTCTCCCTCCGGCAATGTGAACGTGAATTACGGTCAGAATCAGACTTTCACCATCACTCCCAACACAGGCTATGAGATCGCCGATGTTTTGGTCGATGGTGTGAGCGTTGGTGCTTTAAGCACTTACACATTTGTGAATGTCACAGCCAATCATACGATTGAAGCCAGTTTCAGCATTTTGACTTATACGATCAATGCCACTGCAGGCACGAATGGAAGCATTTCACCATCTGGAAACGTGAACGTGAATTACGGTCAGAATCAGACCTTCACTATCACTCCCAACACAGGTTATGAGATCGCCGATGTTTTGGTTGATGGTGTGAGTGTTGGCGCTTTAAGCACCTACACTTTTGTGAATGTCACAGCGAATCATACGATTGCTGCCAGTTTCAGTATTTTGACGTATACGATCAATGCCAGTGTAGGCGCCAATGGAAGCATCTCTCCCTCCGGCAATGTGAACGTGAATTATGGTCAAAACCAGACTTTCACTATCACTCCCAACACCGGCTATGAGATTGCTGACGTTCTGGTGGATGGCGTGAGTGTCGGTGCCTTTAGCACTTACACATTTGTGAATGTCACAGCGAATCATACAATTGCTCCCAGTTTCAGTATTTTGACGTATACGATCAATGCCAGTGCAGGCGCCAACGGAAGCATCACTCTTTCTGGCAATGTGAACGTGAATTATGGTCAAAACCAGACTTTCACTATCACTCCCAACACCGGCTATGAAATTGCTGATGTTCTGGTGAATGGCGTAAGCGTTGGTGCTTTAAGTACTTACACATTTGTGAATGTCACAGCCAATCATACGATTGAAGCCAGTTTCAGTATACTGACCTATTCTATTAATGCTAGTGCAGGTGCCAACGGAAGCATTTCTCCTTCCGGCAATGTGAACGTGAATTACAGTCAAAACCAGACTTTCACCATTACCCCTGACACAGGCTATGAGATTAATGATGTTCTGATTGATGGTGTGAGCGTTGGTGCTTTAAGCACTTACACATTTGTGAATGTCACTGCCAATCATACGATTGCTGCCAGTTTCAGTATTTTGACGTATACGATTAATGCCAGTGCAGGCGTCAACGGAAGTATTTCTCCTTCCGGCAATGTGAATGTGAATTACGGTCAAAACCAGACTTTCACCATCACTCCCAACACAGGCTATGCAATCGCTGATGTTCTGGTCGATGGTGTGAGTGTTGGTGTTTTAAGCACTTATATATTTGAGAATGTCACAGCCAATCATACGATTACTGCCAGTTTCAACATTTTGACGTATACCATCAATGCCAGTGCAGGAGACGGAGGCAGCATTTCACCCGAAGGTAATATCACTGTTCCATATGGAGGAAATCAACTGTTCTCATTTACTCCGGATGAAAATTATATTATCTCTTCAGTATGGATAAATGGCGACAGTCTTGGATTTATGGAAAACTACACTTTTGTGAATGTCACAGCCAACCACGATATTCACGTTGATTTTGAATTGTCGATCGGCTTGAGTGATACTCCGGACAACAGTCTGATTGTTGAATTATATCCCAATCCGGCGCATGATCAGATTACAATTAAAGTGCAGGACAATGCTGCTATAAAACAGAACTTAAGCTATAAATTATTTAATCTTACAGGCAGTATTTTGACTGAAGGCTTTATTAAAAGTAACTCACAGATTCTGAGCGTTTCTACATTACCCGCAGGGGTTTATCTGCTGATGATATACAAAAACCAAACTCCTGCTAAAGCGATGAAGATAATTATTCATTAGGCTAGGTCTATTATCACTTAAATTATGAAAGGATTCATGTTTGATTGAAATAATAGAAGTTTCTTAAAAATCCTTTCAAATTGCATCAAGCCCACAACAAGTATTCTGAGCAAATATTTGTTGCGGTTTTGTATTTTAACATGATGATATTTCCTTTTGAAGCGCAGGTTTAATAAACTGATGAAATTTGTTTACGGATTTTCAACTTTCAAAGAAATTATACTTTTCCGATTATAGCTTGCATATTACCGTTTACGCAGTAATTAATACCACTGACAAATTAAGTCAGCATTCAGACTCTTTGCGATCGTATTTTTAGGCTGATAAATATTTCTGATCAAACAAAAAAACTGTTCAGAGTCAGGAAAAAAATATTATAATTGAACAATTAGAAATGTAATAAAGCATCTTATAATTTATAAAACTATAAATCATGAAATATTTCAGGTCATATGCGCTCTCAATACTTCTGGTTTCATCAACCTGTCTGATAGCTCAAACTCCAGAGTTTAGCAACAAGACAAAAATACCATCGGTTCAGCTGAGCGCTGAAGAGGGTTCATTTATTTATTCCTTTCATGACGGTCAAATTGTCAACAAGGTCAGCACCGACCCAAATGCTGAAGTTGGCATTATTATTCAGTTGGAAGGTGACCCACTAGCAACCATGCTGGCAGAAGGCATCGACAAAGCCTCTCAAACATATCTTGACAGGCAGATGGAAATTGAATTGGCTCAAGCAAAATTCATAGATGACCTTCAAAAACTGGAAGAAACCTTGAATAAATCGAAAGAGGCGCATTTGAAACCTGCTTCAAGCCATATTAATAAACAGTATCAGATTGTACTCAACGGCCTGGCTTTGCGCAGCAGGCAATGGATGATTCCACATATCAGACAAATCCAGGGTGTCAAAAGGATTGAAATGGATGCAGAGGTAAAAGCAACACTTGATTACAGCGTTCCATTAATTGGCGCCGACAGCATCTGGTCCATTTATGGTATGACAGGCGAAGGAATAGTCGTTGGCATTCTTGACACCGGAATCGATTACTTACACCCTGATCTGGGTGGCGGATATGGCCCGGGATACAAGGTGATTGGCGGATATGATTTCTTTAACAATGACAGCGATCCAATGGACGATCATGGTCATGGAACACATGTGGGAGGCATTGTGGCTGCTGATGGCATTTCTGTTGGGGTTGCTCCCGGAGCGCGTTTAAGAGCCTATAAGGTATTGGGTGCCGATGGATGGGGTGATGGATCAATGATTCTTGCAGGTATTGAACTTTCTGTTATTGACAATGTGCACATTATCAACCTGAGTCTGGGATCACAAGGTCATGCCGATGACCTCCTTTCGGCAGCGGTTGACAATGCTACAGCAGCTGGTATAGTTTGCGTTGTTGCAGCAGGAAACAGAGGGCCGCGATACAAGACCATTGATTCTCCTGGTGCGGCCAGAAGTGCTATAACAGTTGGGGCATCTGACGATTATGACAGCATTGCCTACTTTAGCTCAAGAGGCCCATCCGATATTATTTACGGTATCAAACCTGATTTGCTGGCACCTGGGGTAAGTATTACTGCTCCAACTCCGCAGAATTCCTATTCCACCTGGAATGGCACTTCCATGGCTACACCGCATGTGGCCGGTGTTGCAGCATTGCTACTTCAATATCAGCCAGCTCTGACACCCCCCGAACTAAAAAGCCGGCTCATGCAAAGTGCACTTGATCTGGGTTATAATTCCTTTGAACAGGGTGCGGGAAGGGTCAAGCCTGTAAAAGCATTTGCCAATCCAGGTCTTTTGGTTATGCCTGCCAGCCTCAGCTTTGGAGTTGTTGATATCACAGCCGATGATTGGAGCAGTACGCAGCAAATAACTGTTTCAAATGTCTCTGATGCAGCAAAAAAAGTTGTACTTTCAATGACCCCGGGCTTGCCAAACGGCGCAAATATAGCATTCAATCCTTCTCAGATTTCGCTCAATGCCGGCGAATCAGCAAATATTGAGGTAGTTTTGAATGTGAATAATCTGCTCGTACCATTCACACCAGCCACACAACCTGCTTTTGAGGCCAGTATTGATATTTCGTCAGTAGGGTTCAATTATCAAATGCCGATGGCTTTTGTTAAAAAACCGGGATTAAAAGTGATTTTTGATGAGGCCCCTTTCAATTTGATCGTTTTCAGGAGGACCGATGCGTTTTATTTCGTCATCAATTCCTGGCCCGGACAAGAGTGTATCATCGATTTTCCGGCTCCCGGCCAATACGATCTCTTTACAAATTTTACTGATTTTACATCCGCTGTAATTCTTGAAGCTGTTGATGTACAAGGTTTTGACACAATATACATCAGCAAGACTATGGCAAAAAATCACATTCAAATGCTGACAATGAACAGTCAGGGTGATACCATAACGCCCACCACAGGAATGGACCATATAAGCACCTGGTGGCCCGATGGAAGTGCAGGATGGGGAACAGTGGGTATTTTTTTCGATCAGGATTATTTCTTTGTCGAGCGCAATTTCTCAGATTTCACTACCTATAACTGGGGATGGAATGGCTTTTTTGCCGGTGAAGATGCTATGGAGAATTATGTTTTTGGCGGAACATTAAGTCAATGCCTGGATGACAAAAATTATTTTTATGAACCAAACGAACTGATTGATTATCAATTCAATTTCCATAGTCTGCAAGGGCTTGATGAGGTATTTGTTCTTCCGTCGCTCCTCGAATTCGTTTTTATGCAGGAAGATCCCAATATTCAGCCTTTATCATTTCCCTTTTCTCAAAACTACTTGTTCTCGCCGCATTTTGGCGGGCCGGCAAGTCAGGCCTTCGGGCAAAGGGTGTTTATATACGACAGCCTCAACTTCGAATTATCGGAACAAAATCTGATTTATTCGTCGCCTTCATACATTTTTCAGGAAGAAGAACCCCTAAAACTGGCCCGAATTTATTACGACTTTGGTTACGAAGGTTTTATAACTGATTTTGTTGAACACCATGCCAAAACGATCAATCTTGGTGTCGGTCCCATGATTTGGAATGGAATGTTGTGGGAGTCAAACTATTCGATGATTTTACCGATGCTCAATGAATTGTTTTTATGGCAGATGAAGGAAGTCAAGGCTAACGATTTTCTTCAATACAGGATTTTTCATCAAAATCAACTCTTTGCACAAGGCAATCTTTTTTCCGATTTCAGTGTTTTTCAATCATATAATGGGCATGTCAACATAAGTTTCCCAACCGGCAACTGCGTGTTCGAGCTGGAAAGTCCTGATTATTTAGTAAATGGACAGACAGGCAAAGCTATTATGCGCACTTCATTCAATTCTACATCTCCTCTTCTGCAAGGGTTCAGTCCGGGCATTCATTTCTTTCACATCACATCCGACAGCATTCCTGTTGACAAAATTGAAACCGGAAAAATCAATGAGATACGATTTGCTTTGAAATCCAACAGCTCTACAATCGGTCAGCCTGCACCATCAGTAAATCTTTTTATAAAGCATGAATCTGAAACCACGTGGACGAGTGCACCATTGATTTTGCAGGGAGATATCTATTATTCTACGATTTCTGATTTCTTTCCAGAGGGTTATTACAACCTCAGATTAAGCATAACAGATATTAAGGAAACGCTTGAATATGAAATGATTCCCGCATTTTTTAAATCAGGTGAGCAATATGTTACACCTCAGATATTCAGCTTATCCGGTGGAGGGGATTATTGTGAGGGAGTCGCTCAAACAGCGGTAGATATCATATTAAATGGCTCCGAAATGTTCATCAAATATCAGTTGCACAAGGATGGCAACATACATGGAAACCAGATAAATGGGAATGGTCAACCAATTACCTGGTCTGATTTGAATGCAGGTATTTATACAGTAAAAGCATTTAATGGTGATCAATGGTTTGATATGGATAATAGTGTCAGTATTATTGAATATCCTCTACCCATTATGGATTGCGCCAATGTAATCGCCGTTACCGTTAATATTGAAGATGATGATATATTGCTTACGGGTGCAACGCCTTTAGGCGGATACTATTCAGGCCCAGGCATTGATGAGAACAATTACTTTTCGCCTTCTGATGCCGGACTTGGCAGCCACCTTATAACTTACAATTTCAGTGACACTCTAAGCGGTTGCAGCAACTCCTGTCAGTTTTACATCAATGTGGTTTCATTATCAGAAGTATATATAAACGAACATCTTACGCTTATGGTTTATCCAAATCCTGTAAAAACGTTTTTTGAAGTCCGGTTCAAAGGCCCACATGCAGAAACAATGGATGCAAACTTCGTTGTTTTAGATCTTTTTGGAAAACAAAAACAGGCTGGCAGGCTTGCCTCGGATAGCAATATTATCAATGTGACCCAATTCAGCAATGGCATTTACCTATTGAAAATTTTTGATGAAAATATTCTATTAACAACCATAAAAATATTAGTCCAACAATAATTCACATATGAATTTATGAAGCTTGTTTAGTCATTCATGGGATGCACCCGATGTATAGCAAAATCAATTGCTGTTGAAGAAAAAAAATAGCATGGCTTGAAACAATCCATCTTGCGGATTGGTAATTATACCGAAAGGAGAAGTGTAATAGTCTAATTATCGCTAACTCAATTGGCCTAACATTTCTATCCATCGACATTCTACCATGACTGCTTTTAGATTCATCTATAATTCACTTTGGTATAAATACTCAAGATCAAAAAACAAAAAGATAAAAGATATAGCGGATGTGACTTTTGAAGAGCTGGAAGAATGAAATTATGCTATATTGAAAAATTCCTTTAATGGCAATTTAGCTTAAGAAGTCTCAAATATCGATGATGAATATACTCCAATGAGATAAAGTACTCCCGATGACAATTTGAATCGGTATCATATGTACAACGTCCTTTGTACCATCTTATCATGCGTAAAATGTTTTCATTCAACATTGGGTTTTTGTTTCCGGCAATCCTTTCACCGCAACGATACGCATTGCACTCTTAGACCTGATCTGAAACCAATGCAGGTTATAGCTACATAATCCAATCCACGTAATTCTGCGGATTGATTAGCTGAAAAGTGCTGTCAGGATATGCATTGGCCCATGCCGATGGTTTATTAACATTCTTTTTGGCATTCCACTTGATTTCATATGCATGCAGTTTTCCGGCATATACCTCCACCCAATCAATTTCCTGCTGCTGATATGTACGCCAGAAATAATTACTAACGAGCATGGAATTATAATGCTGATATTTTATCCATTCCGACAACACATAATTTTCCCATAACTCACCAATATCATTTCGGAGTTCCAGCGGATTAAAATTCAAAATCAGTGCATTCCGAATGCCATTGTCAAAAAAATACCACCTGCTGGTCTTGGTCACCTCATTGCGCATATTGCGACTGAAACCGGGAAGCTTGTATACAACGAAAACTTTGGACAACAGATCCAGATAACGTTCAACAGTATTTCTGCTCATCGAAAGTTGTTTCCCTAATTCCTCCAGCGATACTTCCTTCCCGATCTGAAATGCGATCAGACGCAATAGCTGAATCATCTTTGCCGAATTTCGTACACCATCAAAAGCCAGAATATCCTTTAATAAATATGACTGGACTAGTTCATTCAGGTACAGCGCCTTATCTTTATTAGCCGGCATGGCAGTCAACTCAGGATAGCAGCCATAGATTAGACGACCAACCTCCCACTGAAGCAATTAATACAAATTACTTCAATACGATGAAGGAATTTGATAAATATCAGAAAAAAAACACAAAAACTGAAAAGAAAAAAACACACTATTTCTGGTCCCAAGGCAAAAAATACATAAAAACCTATCAATTGACATACGCATAGAATTTTCATTCACAAACAATTAGAATCGTTCTATGCAAATATAAAGTTATTATTTAGATTTACATAATTTTGTACATATGCTTTGATTGCAAGGAAAACTTAATTTACTAATTACCTACAAGTCCTTATTGATCAATTACTTCAATTCCAAAAAATAAGAAACTTTGCAGAACCTGCCTGTCACCATCAGCATCCTGCCATGCTTGCCGAAATATACAGGAATTTCAAAGATGAGCATCTCAATGAATTTGCCAGAACAAATCTTTGGTTTTTGTATATAATGGCCAAGTATGTCAGGAGAAGGCCTTGCTTCCAATAAATGTTTTTGCAGATAATCCTTATTAGAATCTGATTTGCTGTTTTTACCATATTAAAGTTTTAAGAAAAAATCTGATAAGCATTTCATTCCTGCTTTAGCATTTGACTGAATCTGGAAATTGCATCAATAATCTGACAACCCTCCCCTCACAGCACTTTCATCAAAAACCTTATTTGACCAATCCCTTATCATTGTATTGCATTCTTCACTAAAATTTGGATTCAGGGATTGAATCCATTAAAAATATTTTCAAGGAAACATAGTGTTGTCTGTCATTGACGTATCTTTCAACTCCTTATCTGACCTAATTTTACTACCAACAATCCTTAGGCAGATACAGGCCTTCTTCTGATATCAAATATTTATATATCAATACTTTACAATATTATTGAATCTAATAAAGTGTGAAACATACAACACTTTTCCATTAATATGTAACGCTTTAAACTTCTGACGGCATCACCTTTGCGGGGTTGTAATATTTTATTGCAGCTTAAATTATACAAACATGAAACAAATGAAATTATGGTTAGCTCTGATTGCCATTTTGATCCTTGGCATTATAACAAGCAAGTGCAAAAAGGATGATTATGAAGAGATTACCGGAGAATGCCCAATTGTGGTTTCAACGAACCCTACAAATCTTGAAACGGGAGTTACTCTCGATAAGATTATTACTGTCACCTTCAACACTAAAATGGATGAGGCAACAATTACACAAGCAGCTTTTACATTGCACACCACTACTGTCAAAGATGGTAATGCTGAGGAAACAAGTGTAAATGGCACCATAACCTACAATGCTGAAAATAATACAATGAGCTTTACACCCTCAACACATCTTACAGCAAACACAACTTATACAGGTAAAGTATTTACCTCCGTGAAGGAAATACATGGAAATGCATTGCAAACTCCATATATATGGACCTTCAGTACAGGTTCATTTGTCCTGCCGACTGTGATCTCCACAGTACCCCGAAATGCAGCAGTGAATATAGCAATCAACACAAAAATTTCTGCAACATTCAGCGAATCAATGGATCCTCTGACGCTAAACCAATCAACATTCACACTCAAACATGGAACAACCGTTGTTGACGGTGCTGTGACTTATTTTGGAACCACTTCTACTTTTTCACCTTCAGGCCCACTTGCAGCCAACACGCTCTATACTGCTACCATTACCACCGGTGCTAAAAATACTGCAGGTGTTGCTTTGGGAAGCAACTATGTTTGGACTTTTACAACAGGTTCAGCATCTGATGCAACTGCCCCAATTGTGATTTCGACTTTTCCAGAAAACCTGGCAACTGATGTAGGGTACAATTCAAGCTTATTGGCAACATTCAGCGAAGCTATGGATCCGCTTTCAATTACAGATGCTTCATTTACCCTAAAAAATGGAACTATTGCTGTCCCGGGTGCTGTAACTTATACAGGTGTTGTTGCAACACTTAAACCTTTTGTGGTTTTATTGCCCAACACCTTATATACTGCGACAATTACAACGATGGCTAAAGATCTTGCCGGAAATCAGATGGAACAAAATTATGTCTGGACATTCACTACAGGGATAATCCCTGATGATGTTGCCCCAACCGTCATTGTAACAGTTCCAGAGAATCTGGCAACCAATGTTGCCATCAATGCACGTCCATCGGCAATTTTCAGCGAACCGATGAATCCATTCACAATAAATCAGTCTACATTTATCATCAAGCATGGCGAAACCTCAGTTTCAGGTGTAGTTACCTATTCCGGACTCACTGCTGTGTTTAGTCCTTTATCAAATCTTGCCGCAAACACCGTCTATACTGCAACAATTACAAATGCAGCAGAAGATTTGGCCGGAAATAAAATGATAAATAATTATATTTGGTCATTTACAACAGGCTCAGCACCTGATAATACGCCACCTACAGTGATTGCTGTATATCCAACTAATTATGCAACAGATGTAGCTGTAATAACAAGACCAACAGCCACTTTCAGTGAGTTGATGGATCCTTTGACAATCAACGCAGCAACATTTGTAATCAAACAAGGAAGTACACCTATTGCAGGCTCTGTCGCTTATATCGGTGTTGTTGCTACTTTCACACCCGGTTCGAACTTTGCCGCCAATACTGTTTATACAGCCACAATCACCAATAGCGTGGAAGATCTGGCAGGCAATACGATGTTAAACGACTTTGTGTGGACTTTCACAACTGCTGCTGCAGCTGACATGACACCTCCCAATGTGATTTCAACCTTCCCGGTCAATCTTGCAACAAATGTGTCGCTAAACGTGATTCCA
>JAGXRB010000109.1 GCA_018336075.1 Bacteroidota bacterium | reverse complement strand
TTAGATTTTCTGTAGGTGCACAAAATTAGCATTTTAACACATTCATCAATTTACATGAATTGACAGTTTATGATATTTTAAGTGTTATCAAGACAACCTGACCTGCATGGTGGTTGCTTTAGGGTCTAATTTAGATGTTTCTCTAAATAGAGTTCATATCAGAAGAACCATTATACCCAAATGCATCCAAAAAACATGAAAGACAAAAAATCAAATCAATTTTTCGCTTCAATCTATCTTGATGCGCAATATTTTCTTCGTAGCATCCTTCACTTTATAGCGTTCATCAATGCGATGGCCGACAAGCCATACTACATCACCATTTCCGGATAACAGCAACAAAGCCTGCTCTTTATCAAGTTGAGAAAAATGCTTGTCAGCGAAAAAATCGCTTAAAAGTTTGGTGCCTTTCATGCCCAAAGGACTGAAACGATCACCCTGCCTCCAGGTTCTAATTGTAAGTGGGAAAATTAGTTTATCGTAATCGAGCTGTGCTACATCTGATGATGATGTAATTGAAAAGGAAGAATCTCTCTGAATTTTTTCAAACAGCAAATGAACAGGCGCGGAAATTTCTTTCGTTTCAATATTTATTTGCCAGACTTCATCATTTCGCAAATCAGTCAGGGGTGTAATTTCAATATGGCCATGGCCGACAGTCAAACGGTAGTCAGAAGCATAAAACACTGAACCAGATTGACCAAAAAGTGAAGCATGAATATCAGAAACAATGCTACCTGAAAAACCAAAGCGGGCAATGCATTCATAAAGAAGTGTTTCTGTGGCATCATAAGAAATTAGTTTAGCTTTTTTGATGCGGCAAACATCTCCATCAACTTCCAATAACTGTTCAGTTTTTTCTTTTAACAACGCTTCATAAAGCGCATGATTTCCGGCAAGCAAATGCAAACTTTTTTGCAACCCTTGTCTGGAATTTTCATGCAAAGCGTTAAATGCCGGCATTAGTGAATGTCGAATTTTATTGCGCAAATATTTCGTCTCACTGTTGGAACTGTCGTCTTTGAAAGCAATGCCATTTTCTATGGCAAATGTGGTAATCTGCTCACTGCTGGCAAACAACAATGGCCTGACAATCATTCCATTGCGGGTTTTCATTCCTTTCAAACCTGTAAGACCAGATCCGCGAATCAGGTTAATAAAAAAAGTTTCATTTTGATCATCCATATGGTGGGCAACAGCAATACAATCAAAACCATGCGTTGTGCAAAGCGCATGAAACCACTCATAGCGCAGGTTGCGGGCAGCCATCTGAATTGATATTTTGTTTTGATTCGCATAATCCTGCGTTTCAAAATGCTTTACAAAAATCGGAACCTCTGCCTCAACAGCGAGTTGTTTTACAAAATGCTCTTCTTCGTCAGATTCATTCCCTCTGAGTTGAAAATTGCAATGAGCAATCGAAAAAAAATAACCTGCCTCTTTCAGTAATCTGGCAAGAACGACAGAATCTCTGCCTCCGCTTACTCCAACTAAAATGCGGCTTCTAAAATCAAAAAGCTGTTGTTCTTTTACATAAGATTTAAAGGCATCGATCATGGTTCAAAATTACAGGCTTTTTTGATTCAGCTTAAAATAATCTGGACTCAGAAAAAGTACAAACAGGAAAATCTAATCAGATAGCCAAAAATTTATGATAGACATCAGCCGGGAAAGCAGAAAAAAAAGCAGAGACCCCTTTTACAGCTTTTCGTAAAAGGGGTCTCAGAAAATATAATGAAATAAGAAAAAGGCTCTATTCTATCGTCCAGGTTCCTCCGCTGTTGAGCATATCATCAACAGTTTTGATGTTTGAATGTTCCTTTTCGTAAGCGATTGAATCCATCATAGACTGGTCGAAAGTTTCGGCCGCTACAGAACGGATCACACCTAAAGCCACCGGAAATTCAGGAGGCATCATTCGGGCGATCATCATATGGACTCCGGGATCTTTTTCATATTGATCATGCACGAGGATATCTGATTCTGTGACACCATCTTCACCGATTGTTACGACTTCCAGACGGGTGCCTTTCAAGACAATACCTTTATTTTTTTCTTTACCGAAAATCAAAGGTTTTCCATGCTCAATCTGCAACTGATTGTCATCTCTAGTTTCGCGGCTGGTAATCAGTTCATGTGCTTTATTGAAGAAAATCACACAATTCTGCATAATTTCAACAAGTGAAGTACCCTTGTGTTTTGCGGCCTCCATGAAAACTGCCGTCATTCCTTTTGGATTGGTATCAAGCACTCTTGCAAAAAAGTTACCCTGTGCGCCAATTACGAGTTCACCCGGGTTGAAAGGTCTTTCGTAAGTACCCTGAGGACTTGTTTTTGTTTTATGACCTTTGGGAGTTGTAGGAGAATACTGCCCTTTGGTGAGACCATAAATTTTGTTGTTAAACAACAGAATATTGATATCAATATTACGTCTGATGGTATGAATGAAGTGATTTCCGCCAATAGCCATACAATCGCCATCGCCTGTTATCATCCAAACACTCAGTTTTGGATTCGCAAGTTTCACACCTGTGGCAAGCGCAGCAGCCCTGCCATGGATACTATGCACACCATAAGTATTCATATAATAAGGAAAGCGCGAAGAGCAACCGATGCCTGAAACAACCACAAAATCCTCTTTGCGTATACCAAGATTTGGGAACACATTTTCCACTGAATGCAGAATTGCATGGTCGCCACAACCAGGGCACCATTTCACCATCTGGTCACTGCTGAAATCCTCTTTGGTGAGTTGGATAATCTCTGTATCGATAATTTGATTTTCCATGGCTTATTGATTTAAAAGTTCATTAAACTTGGTTTCAAGTTCAGCCACCATGAATGGCAATCCTTGAATTTTGTTGTACTGCTGATACTTAAACTGTGGGAAATTCATTTTCAGATATTTCACAAACTGTCCATTGTTGATTTCACAAACAACGATTTTTTTGTAGCGACCCAGCAGTTCTTCAGTATTTTTTGGCAGCGGCATGATGTGTTTAAAATGCGCCAAAGCAACAGATTTGCCTTGTTCCTGCATTTTTTCCACTACTGTTAACATTACACCATAGGTTCCTCCCCAGCTCACAACAAGCAATTCGGCATCTTCTGAACCAAAAATTGTTTGTTCCGGGATGTAATTGGCTACCCGCTGTACTTTTTCCTCACGCAGTAAAGTCATTCTCTGGTGATTCAAAGGATCGTGCGACACATTTCCGGAACCGTCTTCCTTTTCGAGTCCGCCAACACGGTGACGCAAGCCGGGTGTACCGGGAATAGCCCATTTTCTGCTTAACCTTTCAGGATCACGGCGGTATGGCTTATAATTTGGATCGTTTGCTTCGGCTAATGGAGGAATAATGGCAGGAAGATCAGCAACTCTTGGAATTTTAAACACTTCGGAACCATTGGCCAATGAGCCGTCGGTGAGCAAAATTACGGGTGTCATATGTTCAAGGCTCAGTTTTGAAGCCTCAAAAGCACTGTAAAAACAATCAGCTGAACTTTTCGCAGCCAGAATAATCACAGGTGCTTCACCATTGCGGCCAAACAAAGCCTGCATAAGATCACTCTGCTCCGATTTTGTTGGCAAACCGGTAGAAGGTCCGCCACGCTGCACATCCACTATTACCAATGGAAGCTCAGTCATAACAGCAAGGCCGATGGCTTCTGACTTCAGTGAAAGTCCCGGGCCGCTGGTTGTTGTAATAGCAAGAGAACCGGTATAACTGGCGCCGATTGCAGAAACAATACCGGCAATTTCATCTTCAGCCTGAAATGCTTTTATCGAAAGATTTTTATGGTTTGTTAGTTCCTGCAGAATTTCAGTGGCAGGCGTGATGGGATATGATCCAAGAAAAAGCGGCAGGCCTGATCGCTCAGCTGCGGCGATAAATCCCCAGGCTGTAGCTACATTGCCAGTAATATTGCGATACTTGCCTTTTTCGAGTGGAGCAGGCTCTACTTTATAAGTGTTTACAAAGATCTCAAGAGTATCAGCATAGTTGTATCCTGCAGCAAGCACAGCTTTATTGGCATCAACAACCAATGGATTGGCTTTGAATTTTTTCTCGTAATACTTGTTAATAAGTTCTATATCCCTGTTAAACATGTACATAACAATCCCAAGCGCAAACATGTTTTTTGTCTTCAGCGTTGTTTTCATATCCAGATCAAGGTGCTTCACAGCCTCCTTGGTCAACGCTGTAATGGGTGATTTGATGACCTTAAAACCATCCAGACTGCCATCTGTAGTAGGATCGGACTTATATCCGGCCTTATCGAAACCTTTTTCTATAAAAGCATCACTGTCGAGGATGATGGTTGCACCTTCCTTAACCCAACGCATATTTGCCTTGAGCGAAGCCGGATTCATGGCTATGAGTACATCTGCCAGGTCGCCGGAAGTGTGCACGGTTTTCTGACCGAAATGGATCTGAAAACCGGAAACTCCGGAAACAGTGCCTTGTGGAGCCCGTATTTCAGAAGGATAATCCGGAAAAGTGGCAAAATCATTCCCGGCAAAAGCCGTTGAATCGGAGAAGAGCGAACCCGTTAACTGCATTCCGTCTCCGGAGTCACCGGCAAAACGGATTACCACCTGTTCAAGCTCAATAACCTTGCTATTCTTGCTTGTCATAAAGAGATTTTTAATTTTGCTGCAAAGTTAAAATATTTAAAGATGCAGACTATAACTTCAAGAGATGACTGATGAATGTAAACGATTGCGAAAATCAAGGCATATTAGATATATAATTATATACCAGATACTTACATGTGATTTTAAAAACCTCCGATTCTTATTTATAATGCTAAATTATAATCAGTCTAAATTTCAAATAAGCAAACCGGCCTTTTATGGATTTAATCTTTTTGCAAATAGCAAGGTCGAAGTGTATGTAAATGAATAACAATCAAATCAGTTTTGGCTACGTTTACAGTGAAAATCATATCATTACCATCGTTGAGTTGATGAAAACAAAACAAAACAACCAAAACAAAGTATAAATCCAATCAACCTGGAAAAGGGTAGAAATTAAGCTTCATAATTTAGATTTGCTATAAATTATAAATTTTGCATTCGAAAGTGATTCATCTTATATATATTTGCATCGAAATAATTTTACAATTAAAAACATTTGAGTTATGGCATACAAAATTACTGACGACTGTACCGCATGCGGAACATGTATCGACGAGTGTCCTGTTGACGCTATCAGTGAAGGTGATATCTATGTAATTGATCCTGATTTGTGCACCGACTGTGGTTCTTGCGCTGATGTTTGTCCTGTTGAGGCCATCATCCCCGAATAAGAATAACAGGTGTGAAAAACATAAGAGGCGGAAGGTTATCCTTCAGCCTCTTTTTTTTGATCTCTCCCGACAGCCAAATGCGATTGCGGTAATCTATATCCTGAATTATTTCCTACTTTTGCAGCTCATTCATTAGTGCCGATTTTCATGGACAATTATACCTTTCTCAACAGTAGCGATCCCTCAGTGATTGAGGAGTTGTATCAGCAGTTCAAGGCAAATCCTGACAGTGTTGACGCTGAATGGCGCAAGTTTTTTGCAGGCTTTGATTTTGCTTTAAAAAGCTATGCTCCTGCACCAAAAGGGAGTGTCAAAACATCCAGTGAGTTCAAGGTGCTTGCCTTGATTGACGAATATCGAAAACGTGGTCATCTTTTTACTGAAACAAATCCGGTAAGAAAACGCAGGCAATATTTTCCCACACTGGATATCGAAAATTTTGGTCTGACAAAACAGGATCTTGATACAGTGTTTGAAGCAGGTAAAGAAATAGGCCTTGGAGCTGTGTCGCTTTCAAAAATTATTGAAGCATTGCATCAAACCTATTGCCGTTCTTTCGGCGCTGAGTTTATGTATATCCGCAACCTCGAAATTGTTCAGTGGATGCTCAGTCGCATGGAATCCAGCCGCAACATGCCAAAGCATACTGTTGCAGATAAAAAATATATCCTTCAAAAGCTCGATCGCGCTGTAAGTTTTGAAAAATTCATTCACAAAAAATTTCCCGGACAGAAAAGATTCTCTCTTGAGGGAGCCGAATCTCTGATCCCTGCCCTTGATGCCATTATGGAAAAAGGAGCTGAGCTTGGAACAATGGAATTTGTTATCGGAATGGCGCACCGGGGCAGACTGAATGTGCTTACAAACATCATGCGCAAACCTTATCTTGAGATTTTCAGCGAATTCGAAGGAAAGGAATATGAAGATGAAACCTTGCTTGGCGATGTAAAATATCATCTTGGCTATACTGCCGAGCGCAGGGCTACCAATGGCAAAATTGTGAAACTTACCCTCTCCCCCAACCCATCACACCTCGAAGCTGTGAACCCTGTGGTGGAGGGAATTGCACGAGCAAAAACAGACCTTATATATAATGGTGATTACAAAATGGTAACACCGGTTTTGATTCATGGCGATGCATCCATTGCAGGACAGGGAATTATTTATGAAGGAGCACAGATGTCAGAGCTCAAAGGTTATAAAACAGGTGGCACAATACATCTCGTCATCAACAACCAGATCGGCTTTACCACAGATTACCTTGATGCACGATCGAGTATCTATTGCACCGATGTAGCCAAAGTTACACAGTCGCCCGTTTTTCATGTGAATGGCGATGATCCGGAAGCAGTGGTCTATGCAGTTCAAATGGCACTCGAATTTAGAGAAAAATTCCATAAAGACGTTTACGTTGACCTGCTTTGCTACCGCAAATATGGACACAATGAAGGTGATGAACCCCGTTTCACCCAACCTATATTATATAAGGTGATAGAAAAGCATCCCAATCCAAGGGAGATTTATGCCAAAAGATTGCTTGATGAAGGCGTGATTTCGCAGGAAGAAATTGATGCACTTGAAGCAAAACATTTAAATACTTTGGAGGAAAGCCTTACCGGAGCAAGAAAAAAAGAAAAATCGCATATCACGAACTTCTTGAAAAGTACCTGGGAAGGCATCAGAAAAGCAACCAAAGAGGATTTCCTTCAATCGCCTGAAACAGGTTTTGAGATGGAAAAACTCAAAGCGATTGCACTAAAACTGACACAGTTACCTGATGAACTCAACTTTTTCCGTAAAACAATTAAACTACAGGAACAACGGTACGACATGGTTTTCAATCAAAACCAGGTTGACTGGGCTATGGGCGAACTGCTTGCTTATGGCAGTCTATTAACTGAAGCACATCCTGTAAGATTGAGCGGACAGGATGTTGCGAGAGGAACCTTCTCTCACCGTCATGCTGTTTTGCGTGTTGAAGATTCAGAGCAGGAATACACTCCTTTAAGAAATCTGGAAACCGGACAAGCACCTTTCGAAATTTACAACTCCTTACTTTCGGAATATGGCGTGCTCGGCTTTGAATATGGCTATGCGCTTGCCTCTCCCAATACATTGACCATTTGGGAAGCACAGTTTGGTGATTTCAACAATGGCGCACAAATTATCTTTGACCAGTTTATCAGCAGTGCCGAAGAAAAATGGAACGTCATGAACGACCTTGTTGTTCTTTTGCCACACGGATACGAAGGGCAAGGACCTGAACATTCAAGCGGTCGCATCGAAAGATTTCTTACAATGTGTGCCGAAAATAACATTCAGGTGGCAAATTGCTCAACACCGGCCAACTTCTTTCATATTCTTCGCCGGCAATTGAAAAGGCCATTCCGTAAACCATTGATTATTTTTACACCAAAAAGTCTTTTGCGCCATCCTCGCTGCGTTTCATCTCTCGACGAACTGGCACAAGGCCGTTTCCTTGAGGTGATTGACGATGAAGATGCAAAAGTAGAAAAAGTAAAGAAAGTTATTTTCTGCTCGGGAAAAATATATTATGACCTGCTCGAAGAAAAAGAAAAGCGTAAAGATGAAAGCATTGCATTGGTGCGGTTAGAACAGCTTTATCCATTGCCGAAAAAACAGATGAATGAAATTATTGCAAAATATTCAGAAGCAAAAACCCATCTTTGGGTGCAGGAAGAGCCATTGAATATGGGCGCATGGCGTTTCATCCATCATGAGTTCAAAGATGTAAATCTTCGCTTGATTGCGCGTCCCGAAAGTGGAAGCCCTGCCACAGGATCATCAAAATTTCATGTTATCAGACATCAGAAAATCATCGACAAAGCTTTTGAATCATGCGATTGTCCTTTGGTGCATAAAGAATGTGGCATGATTTGCATTGGCAACAAATGGCGTTCCTTTGAGAAAGAACTCAAAGAAATGGATGTTGAAATGGTTGACAGCAAATTTCACTCGGCAGATAAAAAACTAAAATAAATGATTGTTGTTGTTTTTCTTCTCGTAAAGGTGTAATTTTAAACCCCTTACTACTGAAAACAGCAAAGGATATCAAAGAAAAAATTACCGATTATGACAATAGAAATAAAAGTTCCAAGTCCCGGTGAATCCATTACCGAGGTGCAATTGTCAAACTGGCTCGTTGAAGATGGCTCATTTGTAGAAAAAGACCAGGATGTGGCCGAAATTGATTCGGATAAGGCTACCTTAAGTATTGCAGCCGAAGCCTCAGGAACCATTACTTTTAAGGTTCAGCAAGGCGAAACAGTTGATGTAGGCACAGTTATAGCTACGATCGAGGCCGGAGCCGGAACAGCCAAAGTAAATGCAAAACCGGCCGAAGCAGCTCAGAGCGTTTCTGAAACTGCAAAGCCTGCAGAGACAAAGGCTGTAAAAACCGAACCAAAGGAAGATAAAACAGTTACTGCCTCAGCCGAAAATCAGCTCAACCTTTCTCCGCTTGCCCGCAAAATGATGGAAAGCGAAAATATCAGTGAAGCAGAATTGCTTGATTTTTTCAAGCATTACAGGTTAAGCAAAAAAGACGTTCAGTATTATCAGGAAAACAAAAGCAATATTCCTGCTCCAAAAACATCTGCAGCAAAGACTTTTTCTGACGCATCCTGGGGTGGCAATCGCGACATGGATCGCAAAAAGATGAGTATGCTGCGGAAGAAACTCTCTGAAAGACTCGTTTCCGTGAAAAATGAGACTGCGATGCTCACAACTTTCAATGAGGTGAACATGACGCCAATCATGGAAATACGCAGCAAATACAAAGAAGTATTTAAGACAAAACACAACGTCGGACTTGGTTTCATGTCATTTTTCACCAAGGCTGTTACTGAGGCACTCAAAATGTATCCGCAGGTAAATTCACAGATCGACGGAGACGAAATAGTCACTTTCAAATATGCAGATATCAGCATCGCGGTTTCCGGCCCAAAAGGTCTTGTAGTGCCGGTGATACGCAATGCAGAGACATTGTCGTTGGCAGAGATAGAGCTTGAAGTAAAAAAACTGGCAACAAAAGCCCGCGACAACAAGCTTACACTTGATGAAATGACAGGAGGTACATTCACCATTACCAACGGTGGCGTTTTCGGCTCAATGCTTTCAACGCCAATCATCAACCCTCCTCAATCAGCTATTTTGGGCATGCACAACATTGTTGAAAGACCGGTGGCAGTGAACGGAAAAGTTGAAATACACCCGATTATGTATGTTGCCCTGAGCTATGACCACAGAATCATCGATGGACGTGAGTCGGTTGGATTTCTGGTAAAAGTGAAAGAGATGCTGGAAAATCCTGCAAAAATGCTCTTTGGTTCGCAAGACCCGCTTGAGGTTTTGCTTGATCTTTAGACCATGAAACGCAAAGTAGATTTTCTGGTTATCGGCACCGGCATTGCAGGCCTCAGCTATGCGCTTAAAGTGGCAGAAAAAGGCTCTGTACTCATTATCAGTAAAACTTCGATTAATGAAACCGCAACTTGGTATGCACAGGGCGGAATAGCAGCCGTGATGTATAATCCCGACACCTACGAAAAGCATATCAAAGACACCATGGTTGCAGGCTGTTTTTTGAATGATGAAAATACGGTGAGGATGACAATCACTGAATCCACTGAACGTGTGAAAGAACTTGTTGCCTGGGGCACACATTTCGATATGGAGCCGACCGGCAGGTTTTCCCTGGCACGTGAAGGCGGACATTCTGAATACAGGGTACTGCATCATCAGGACAATACCGGAGCCGAAATACAGCGGGCACTGACAGAAAAAGTCAAAGCGCATCCCAACATCGAGATATTCGAAAATCATTTCACCCTCGACCTCCTTACACAACATCATCTCGGCAGGATTGTGCGCCGTTCACATCCCGACATTCAGTGTTTTGGCGCTTATATGCTCGACCCTACAACGGGAATAATTGACACCGTTTTAGCAAAAACCACAATGATTGCAACCGGTGGCGCAGGCAATGTGTACCAAACTACGACGAATCCGGTCATTGCCACAGGCGATGGAATTGCCATGTTTTACAGGGCTAAAGGGATAGTGGACAATATGGAATTTATTCAGTTTCACCCCACTTCGCTTTTCAATCCAAAAGAAAGACCGTCCTTTCTCATCACAGAAGCTATGAGAGGAGCCGGAGCGATATTGAAAGACATTTCCTGCAAGGAATTCATGCACAAATACGATCAGAGAGGTTCACTTGCACCCCGCGATGTGGTTGCCCGTGCCATCGACAATGAGATGAAATTATCTGGAAGTGAGCATGTGTATCTCGACGCAAGACATATTTCTGAAACTGAAATCCTGGCGCATTTTCCAGGTATTCACGCCAAATGCCTTAGTGTAGGAATCAATATTCTGAAAGAAATGATTCCGGTGGTTCCGGCAGCTCACTATATTTGTGGAGGAATCAAAACCGATGAATTTGGTCGGAGTAGTATAAAAAATCTCTATGCTTCCGGCGAAGTAGCCTCGACAGGTTTGCATGGCGCCAACAGGCTTGCCTCCAATTCTTTGCTCGAGGCACTTGTTTTTTCCCATCGTGCAAGCCTTGATGCAACAAAAATTGCTGAAAAGACTGTAATAAACGAAGAATTTCCTGACTGGAATGCTGAAGGTACCGTTTTGAACGAAGAAATGATACTTATTACCCAATCTCGAAAGGAACTTCAATCCATTATGAGCAATTATGTGGGTATTGTGAGATCGGACATTCGTTTGCGCAGAGCAGCTGAAAGGCTTGAAATCATTCACAGGGAAACAGAAGACCTTTACGAAAAATCAGTTATTTCGGTTGAACTTTGCGAACTGCGCAACATGATTAATCTGGCTTATCTGATCATTAAATTTGCATCGCAAAGAAAGGAAAGTATCGGTCTGCACTACACCATCAATTATCCACGAAAAGAGCAATAATCTCTGTCATCTTTATAGCATGTTTGAAAAGCACTTAACTAAATAGTTTTCTGGTTGTACGATCGAAAGTATTGAAATAAAAGCTGTTGAAATAATTATCAGTAGAAATTTCCAAAAATAAATACCTCAAATATGGCACTTATCAGAAGCATCAAGGGCATCGCTCCGAAATTTGGAAAAAACTGTTTTCTGGCAGAAAATGCTACCGTTGTTGGTGAGGTAGAAATGGGCGATAACTGCAGTGTCTGGTTCAATACTGTTGTTCGCGGTGATGTACATTACATCAAAATAGGCAACAACGTAAATATTCAGGATGGTGCCATTGTGCATTGCACCTACAAAAAATCACCAGTGAATATCGGCAACAATGTTTCGATTGCGCATAATGCTATTATTCACGGCTGCACCATTCACGACAACGTACTAATTGGAATGGGAGCTATCGTGATGGACGACGCTGTTGTTGAAAGCAATTCTATCGTGGCTGCCGGAGCACTTATTTCGAAAGGCACCATCGTAGAAACCGGAAGTGTTTATGCAGGAGTACCTGCAAAGAAAATCAAAAGCATCGATCCTTCACTGCTCGAAGGCGAGGTAATGCGCATTGCAAAATCCTATTCCACCTATGCCAGCTGGCACGATCCAAATATTGAACCCATTGCGGATATTTGAGGCAAAAGTAATCTGTCAAATAAAGAAATAACTCGTTTTGGCTCAATCAATTTAGAAACAGAGTTCAAAAAGATGTATTTAATGAGCTTTAATCATTGCTTTTGTGAGCTAAAAAATATTGGCAAGATCAATTTAAGAGAGCAAAAGAGAGCTAATTTTAATAAGGAAAAAAGTACTTGTTCCTCAAAAGTAGTCCATAATAATGCCTATATTCCAGTAAGTTATGCAACATAAAAAAGGATTCTGTACAAATTAACAGTAGAAAAAATTATTTTCTTCTGTTGGCAAAGGGTAAGGAACAAAATATAGGATGTCACCAACTTTTGAGCTTTTGGAACCAAAGGTTTTACGCAAACAAGCGTGAGCAGGCAAGTGAACTTCAAGCAAAAATGAGGTAAAAGGAATGCCCATAAATTCATCTTCCGGAATGTGAAAAACCGGAAGATGAAAAATTGATGTCTAATAATGAATTTCTTATGGCTTGTTAGTTTCCTTTTACATATTTATCCAGCCACTGAATCCATTCCCAATGCATATGCAGCACCGATTCGCGGGCTCTGTAGCCGTGACTTTCATGCGGCAGCATAACCATGCGCACCGTGGCACCCAATCCTCTCAGCGCATCGAAATACCGCTCGGTCTGCACAGGAAAAGTGCCCGAGTTATTGTCGTCAATACCATGCATAAGCAACAAAGGGGTTTTCATTTTATCGGCCAGCATAAAAGGCGACATGGTATTGTACACTTCGGGTGCCTGCCAGTAGTTGCGCTCCTCTCCCTGAAAACCAAAAGGTGTAAGACTGCGGTTATAGGCTCCGCTGCGGGCGATTCCTGCGGCAAACAGATTGCTGTGTGTAAGCAGGTTGGCCGTCATGAAAGCACCATAAGAGTGACCGGATACAGCAATCTTTTTTGCATCGGCCACACCCATTTCAACAAGTTTATCGATGGCAGCTTCGGCATTGGCTACAAGCTGAGGAACAAAGCTGTCGTTGGGCTCTTCATCGCCTTCGCCAACGATAGGGAAACTTGCATCGTTCAACACTGCATATCCCAAAGTAGCCAGCATGATCGGAGAAGTGGCGCCAACACGTGTATAAGTAAAAGGTGAACCACTGATCTGACCTGCAGCATCAGCACTTTTGTATTCATTTGGATAGGCCCACAAAAGTGTTGGCAAAGGCTTATCAGTTCCGGCTTTGAAACCTTCTGGCAAATATAGCGTGCCTGATAGTGGCAAGCCGTCTGCACGTTCATAACGAATCATTTCTTTTGTAATGTTTTTTAGACCGGGCATTGGGTCAGGGAAGAAAGTAAGTTGAGAAATCCTTTTGCGCTTCAGGTTACGTGTATAGAAATTCGGGTGCACCTCTACAGATTCGCGCCGTGTTATGAGAATCATGTTTTCGGTATCAGTGATTTTCACCGGCGTTTCATAACACGGAGCTTCGCTGCGCCATAAGCGCGTCGTTTTCCCTGATTTTATTTCATAGCTGTCAACAAAAGGTCTGTTGCCTTCGGGTGAAGCGCCCTGACCAAACAAAAACATTTTTGTTCCCTTTTGATCGAAGAGTAAAACATTAAACCCCTGCTCGTTTGATACTGTCTGAAACCTGCCCGGATCGTTGTAGCGATCTTCGGATGACCGCTCAGCCATCAGTTTTAATTCAGGCTGTTCTATTCCGGGATTGAATGAACTGCTGCGCTGACGGCGGTCTTTGCGCCAATATTCGTTGACGATGGCAAAGTCATCCTTGCCCCATGAGATTCCACCATAGCGCATACCCAATTTTACTGAAGCAATGGCTTCGCCGGCAAAAGGTGCTTTAAGGAAATAAACCTGTTCGCGGAAGGAGGCTTTTGCAGCAGGATCGCCATTGTCGAGTGCTTCAACCCAAAAGATGATTGCCGGAGCATCGGCGCGCCATGATGGGTTTCTGAATCCAGTTTGTACTGCATCAAAACCTTGAGGCAGATTGTCGGCAACAGGAAGAGAAGCTAGCAAGCGAATCTGCGCACCATTGATATCGATAATTTCGTAAGTCTGCGGAAAACGGTTGTAAGGAACGCTGTATGAATAGGGTTTTTGATATTTGTTTACCAGGATGTAATTTCCATCAGGTGAAGGACTGAAACCCCCGATCACACCTGCTTCACCTAAAGGCTTGGTAATTCCTTCCAGATTAACAAGATACAATTGGGATGTAGCATAATAATCAAAAAGATCCTCATCATTGCTATCCTTTAATAGGTCTTGAAAAGTCCGCACGGCTGCTTTTCGGCCAAGACTTTCCTGAACGACTGGTCCAGTGGCAATTTTTAGCGGTGCAGTCGCCTGTCCTCTGTTTTCGGGAACACCTTTAAAAAGAATTGTTTTGTTATCGGAAAGCCATGAAAAGGCTCCCCATAATGCTTCATTAAGGTAAGTTTTGCTTATTTGACGCGCTTGAGCAGAGGCTACATCAAGTACCCAAAGTGAGATGCCATTTTCGGATGTATGGGTAAAAGCGATATGCTTCTCATCAGGTGACCAGTTGATGTTGCGCAAACGCGGATTCTCTGGCAAACCTTTTACTTCCTGTTCATTTTTACCGTCAAGATTCATCAATTTCAGTCCGGATGAATAAGATGACCTGGAAGGACCATTTGTGGCGGGATCGATGCGGATTCCGGCGAGGCGAAGTTCTTCCGAAGCCAGATCGGCAAGGGCTGGCAGCTCAGGACTGTTCATTACAAGGATTTTTCCTGCTTTGACACCAATGGAGAGTGAAGGCGTTGCAGGAGCATCCACCAAATCGATAATTGTCTGAGGCGGAAGTTGATACTTAAAATCCTGTTGGGCTGTGAGTGTGCTGTTCAGATAAAAAAACATGATGACAGAAAGGTATTTGATCAGTTTCATGGTATTTGATTTTTTGATGAGCTAAAAGTATACTTTCTTTTGTTATTTTGCTTATTCAGCAAGAAAATGGCCTGTTTTGATCAGAAAACGTGATTTATTGCAATTACATGCTTGCAAAACAAGGCTAAAAGTGTTTCAAAAACCTGTGACACAAACAAATATTTTGAGGCTATCCAGAATTCCACAGTACATTCAATTCTACAGGATAGATTCATTCAAATTAGTGCTACACATTGATTTTCAGCGTTGTGTATTCACTTCAAATTGCTTCGAAAACATCAGAATACAGCGATCAAAAATATGGACCTGCAAGTTGAAGTTAGTTTCTGAAGGTGCCTGATTCCCCCCGCGCAAATAACAAACTACTTGTACATGTGTGAATAATACAAATCTTGAGAACAATTGTGTAATGCTTTCACCGGCTAATTGATTCATATTTGTACCTCTGTAATGTGATGTGAAGGTTACGGGAATTATTCGTTCTTTCAGCCTTCAATGATGAATTGCAGAAGCTGGAGGTGATTGCATATTTTATGAATAGAGAATTTATTGGCGATCTTACAAATCGCTTTCAGCGCAAAGTAAAAGGGATAGAAATAAATATTTGAGCATGATAATTACCTCATCAGTAGCTCATTTTTGAAGATGAATAAATTTGGTGCAATACTGAAAAAAATATTGAGGGTGGTCTTATGGATAGCCCTCGGTTTTGTTGTGCTGTTTACTCTCATTGCCTTGCTGATTCAGATTCCTGCCATCCAAAACAAGATTTCCGGCTATGCTGTCAATTTTGTAAGTAGCAAAACCCATACAAAGATTGAGCTGAAAAAAATCCTCATCGCCTTCCCAAAATCTGTTGTTATCAAAGGGCTTTATCTTGAAGATGTTCAGAAAGACACATTGCTTTTTGCCGGTGAAGTCAAAGTCAACATCGGGATGTTTGCGCTGCTAAAAAACAAGATTGATATCAGTTCATTTGCACTTGAAGATGCTGTCATCAACCTCCGGCGAACCGAATCCGACTCCTTGTTCAATTTTAATTTCCTGCTTACCGCATTCAGTGATACCGCCAGTCAAAAGATGGTAAAACCTGAAGAAAGCAGCAAGTGGGTTATCGGTGTCGGTAAAGTTGGGTTAAGAAATATTCGTTTTCTATTTGATGATCTGTATAGCGGAACCTATGCAGCGCTGAATATGAAGCAATTAAAGCTAACGATGGACAGGCTCGATCTGGCAAATTCAATTTATGACATTGACGAAGTGACGATCGATAAATTGATTGCTGATGTGCTGATCAACAAAGCCTCTGAAACAACAGATGATGCAAGGGCAAGGACTTTGCCACAAATATCGGCCAATAAAATACAGATCAGCGATGCCCACATCAGCTACGGCGATTCTGTCATCAGGCAGTCTGTTGTTGCTGCTGTAAACCGTCTGGACCTGAAATATTCAGCCATCGACCTGAATAAACAAACCGTATCATCGGCAAAGGTGCTTTTGTCAGAGAGTGATGTTCGATACCAATCAATCGAAAAGGTTTCGTCCTCCGATGAAGCCGAAGTGTTGAACAACACCAAAGAAGGTAAAAGCGACTGGAAGGTTTCAATAGGAAACATTGACCTGGATAACAACACGTTGACATACAGTGTTTTGAATACACCAGTAATGAAAAATGCTTTCGATCCAAATCACATGATTTATAGAAATCTAAAGCTGAAAGCCACTGATTTCAATTGGTCGCAAGCAAAAACAACAGTATCTGTAAATGAATTCTCAACGATTGATCAACATGATTTTTCGATCAGTCGGTTTGAGACTGACTTCAGTATGGATCCACATTCCATAACAACGAAGAAGCTAAAAGTCAAAACAGCCAATTCTTCCATAGACGCAGACCTGAACATGCGGTTTTCTTTGCTTGCATCGCTGAAGGATTCACTGCCATTTTTGATCCTGGATGTGGATATGAGAAATGTGCGGGTTAGGAATTCCGATATTGTCTATTTCAATGAAGCGCTTCACAAACAGCCGTTTTTCAAAAATGCGACGAACGTAACAACCCTGTCAGGAAGCGTGAAAGGGCCAGTAAATAATTTGATCGGAAAAAACTTCACAATTAAAACAGGAAGTAACACCGACCTTAAAACCAATTTTACTATCAAGGGGTTGCCTGAGGTTGAAACTGCCTGGTTTAGCTTTCCAAATCTTGTGATTAATACAGGAAGAAATGATATAAAAATGATGGTTGGTGCAGCAATCCCCGATAGCATATCGCTGCCTGAAACCATCGGACTGCGGATAAATTTCAAAGGTGAGCTGAAGGCATTTGTCACAACAGTGACCATGAACAGCAGTTATGGGTCGGCAGATATTTTGGCTTCGTTGGATAAAAGTGAAAATTTCAGCGGTAAAATAAGCCTTGACAAGTTCGATGTTGGACAGCTGCTGATGGACACCGCGATGTTTGGTCCCGTGTCGCTAACAGCCGAAACCAATGGTCGGGGACTTGATAAAAACACTGTCAGGGCAGAAATAAAAGCCGATGTTTCACAATTCTATTTAAATAAATACGACTACCACAATCTTCTGATTGATGGCGACATTACAGGCCAGAAATTCGAAGGGAAAATCAATCTGGATGATCAGTATGCTGCCTTCGACTTTGATGGAATGGTCAACATGAATCCCGGCGAGGAGCAATATAAATTCAACCTAAACCTGAAGGGAGCCAACCTTCAGAAATTGAAAATTACAGATAAAGACATTAGGATCAGCTTACAGGCGGAGTCAGACCTGAAAGGAAAAACAGCGGACGAAATTAACGGAACGGCTGGAATCACAAAGATATACATCGCCCATGAAGACAAGGAATACCTGCTCGAATCCTTCATGCTGGCTTCTATCAACGAATCGAAAAAGAGTGAGTTGACGGTAAGCAATGCGCTGGTCGGCATCAAATACAAAGGAACTTTTTCGCCTGCATTCCTCGCCAAAGAGATCAAGAAATTCCTGAACGATTATTTCCCGTTTTCAGAACCCGATCCACTGGCAAACGGGCATGATCACCAGAAGTTTGAATTTGAAGTACAACTCCATAATCATCCCATTCTGGCAGATTTATTCGTGCCACAATTGAAGGAATTTGAGCCCGGACTGATCAAAGGTAGCTTCGATAGCGAGAAAAGCGATCTGAAACTCAATGCCAAAATGAAAAAAATCCTTTATGGTACAACTGAAATCAGAAACCTAAACCTGCATGTAAGTTCAGACTCAAATGCCTTGAACTATAAAGTTAGCAGCACCAGAATTTCGAGCCCACAATTCAATCTCGATAACTTTCTTATCGCCGGACAACTGGCCGATTCAACCATTGTCGGAACGATTTCATCCATCGATGACAAACAAAACAAAAAATTGCTGATCAATGCGCAGATTGTGAGGGAAAACGCCAATTACAAACTTACACTCGACCCCAAAGATTTCTATCTGATGAACGACCGCTGGGACATAGCCGCAGATAATTATGTTGCTTTCGGTGAAATGGGTTTTTTGATACACAATCTTTTCCTTGATAAATCGGGCAGCCGGATTGAGGTTCATTCAGTAAATGATACATTTAACGATGATCTGAGCATTGCAATTAAAAATTTTGACCTGAACGACATTTCAGGAATTGTGTCAAAAGACACCAGCATGATAAAAGGCATGGTGGATGGGAAAGCAATGCTGATAAGGGTTAAAGAAGGCTACGGTTTGACAGCTGATTTCCGGATATCTGATTTGATTGTTCGTGAAATACCCATCGGAAACCTGACCATAAATGCGGACAATCCAAGCTCGGAGAGATTTGATATTGAGGTGAAATTATCTGGCGCAGAGAACAATGTAACCGCCACCGGGTTTTTTATCCCAAAAGGTGGAGAAAATTCAGTAAGTTTAAAAACTGAAATAACCTCACTTTCACTGAAAACCTTTGAAGCATTTTCGATGGGAACCATCACTGAGGCATCCGGCAATTTGTCGGGCAACATCTCCGTTGAGGGCAACAGCAGTTCCCCTGAGATTACCGGTCAGCTTACTTTTAACAATGCTTTCATCAAACCCTCAGCTTTGAATAACATGCTGCAGTTGAAAAATGAAACCATTCAGCTGAAAAATGACGGGCTCTATTTCAATTCATTCACCCTGCTTGATCCAAAAGGGAACACGGCAATCATTAACGGTACAGTAAAAATGGAAAAATTTCAGAACTTCATTTTTGCATTAGATGTGAAAACAGAGGACTTTCTGTTGTTCAATACAACTTCAAAGGATAACAAAGTGTTTTTTGGCCGCATGATCATCGATAGCAGGATCAATGTAAAGGGGCCGATGTCGCTTCCGGTGATAGACGCCAGAATAA
>JAGXRB010000108.1 GCA_018336075.1 Bacteroidota bacterium | reverse complement strand
AGGTGCCTGGTATGATATTCCACTCAGGTCGTTGCGGGTGAAAGATTCCGAAAACCTGATGGTTGCCGGTCGCTGCATTGGCTCCACACGTGAAGGCCATGCCGCATTGCGTATTCAACCCACAGCATCGGCCACAGGTGAGGCTTGTGGAGTGGTGGCAGCATTGGCAGTGAAAATGAAAACCTCTCCTGATAATGTCCCTTATGAGAAAATCAGGGAATTTCTGATCCATAATATCGATTAAAAACCAAGTTAAAGCAAAAAATATTTTGGAAAAGACTAAAATCATTTTTGGAACAGACGGATGGCGCGGCCTGCTGGGCGACGAACTGAACAACGTGAATATTCAGCGCGTTGCACAAGCTTTTGCCCTTTACATCAAGGAAAACGGGACTCAAAACCGCGTTGCAATTGGCTTCGACGGAAGAAAATTTTCCAAAGAATTTGCTCATATTTTTGCAGAGGTGCTTTCCGGAAATAAGATAGAAGTCCTGGTTTCTGACCGGATTCTGCCGACACCGGTTGTTTCTTATATTTGTCTTACCAGAAAATGCGATGCCGGAGTAATGATTACTGCATCGCATAACCCGCCACAATACAATGGAATTAAATTCAAATCCTCTGATGGCAGTCCGTTTTTTACAGAACAAACAGCAATAATAGAGTCATTTATCGACCGGAATGAAGCGGTAAAAAGCACCGAAAAAATCGCAGAGATTGACTTCACGAAGGATTACATTTCGCACATCGAAAAACTTATTGATTTTGAAACCATCATGAATGCCGGCCTCAATGTTGTCATTGACTCCATGGCCGGCGCGGGTGGACTTATGCTCGAGAATCTTCTGAAGAAGCACAACATCAAGGTTCAGACAATCTTCGGCGAGCCTGAAACAGATTTTTGTGGTCGCCTTGCAGAGCCTGTTGCAGCGAATCTCCAACCTTTATCAGATTTTCTGAAGGGTGGAAATTTTTCGCTCGGACTGGCTACCGACGGCGATGCTGACCGCCTGGGCGTGATGACCGACATGGGTGAATTTATGAATATTCAGGAAACAATTCTCTATCTGGCACAATACATTAAACTTCAGCGAAATGTTGACGGGCCATTGGTGAAGACTGCTTCTGTTACCGATAAGGTTTTAAGTTTTTCAAAATCCACTTCTGTTGAAGTCATCGATGTGCAGGTCGGGTTCAAATATGTCGCTGAAGCCATGATGGAAAGTGGCGCTGCTTTTGGCGCAGAAGAATCAGGTGGCTTTGGTTTTAAAGGACATTTGCCTGAGCGTGATGGAATCTTTTCTGCACTTATTTTTCTGGAGATGCTCAGCGCTTCAGGCTTTAATAGTCTTGATGCCTTTATCAGGAACAAACGCCTGGAACTTGGAGAAATCTTTTACAGCCGCATCGACAGTATTAATGATAACCCTAAGAGGCATAATGTTTTAGCTGCTTTAACTGCCAATCCTCCAAATACATTATCGGGATTTAATGTCACCGAGGTCAAGACGTATCTCAACAGTCGCGGTTTGATCAATGGTCAGAAAATACTTTTGGAAGGCAATCCCCGCTGGCTCTTAATCCGGGTATCGGAAACTGAGCCAATGGTAAGAATTTATGCCGAAGCAGAAAATGACTCAGAGGTGAAAACCCTGCTTGAATCAGGTTACGAATTATTCAACGCTTACTTACAAAAATGAAATTACACACATATTTATGATAACAAATCTGGAAACAGTTATTCAAACATTCAGCAATCACAAGGGTGAATTTGCGGAAGTTAAAAATCCGTCTTATATCTTTCCTTCTGTCGAATATTACCCGCTGGCAAAGCCACTCAAAAAAATCAGCCAACTGAAGGCTGCACTTATGGATATGGATGGGACTACGACCACAACAGAGGTTTTGTGCATCTATTCGCTTGAAATGATGGTCAGACGAATGAGTAATTTGCTGACAAAAGAACAGTGGCATGGGATCGACCACGCCCTTGATCTTGCGCATATCATTGGAAACAGCACTACAAAACATGTTGAATACCTGCTGAAAAAATATCAAAATCTGCTAAATACTGAACAGGTTTACAAAGAGTTTTTAGTGGCTTCACAGTGGACTGTTCTGCATGGAATGGATGCGCAAAGAAAGGCTGAAGTTGTACAGAATCTCAAAAAACTCAATATTGGCGGGGCTTTGACAGATATCCGAAATCAAATGAGTCAGGAATTGCTGATTGACAAATGGTCGGATAAAATACCTCATCCCGACTTCAGCATGCTGGTGAATCTTGGAATCGACATTTATTATGAAACCTATCACCGGATTCTGGCTTTACTGAAACAAGGCAAAAGCGATGAGGTGCGCCAACAGGTTTTTGGTGTAAGTGATACCGATGAAAACCTGATTTCACCAATGCCCGGAATTCCGGTACTTATTCCTTTGATTAAAGGATGGCTGGGCGATGAGGCTTCTTTGCTGTCTGATGAGTTGATTGCAGACTATGAAAAAAGCACGGGTAAAGCGCTCAACCTCGGTGACAAAGTTAAGTTTGCCCTCAAGCTTAAGTGGATGGGAGACTATTTTGAAAAAAAACCTGTAAAGCTTGGCCTTGTTACATCTTCCATCTTTTATGAAGCTGACATTGTGATTCAGGAAGTGATTTCTGTGATGGCTGCCGTGATAAAAAGAAGCAGCTTAAGCGATGCAAAGAAAACCTTTATACTTGAAGCTTACAAAGACTATCATCAGATTTATGACGCTTTTGTGACAGCTTCAGACTCAAATGAAATCAGACTTAAACCTCACCGCGACCTATACAGCATTGCACTGCATAAAGCCGGTCTGATGCCTGAAGATTTTGACAAAGTCGTTGGTTTTGAAGACAGTCAGAGTGGAACAGTGGCAATCCGTGCCGCCGGAATAGGATGCTGTATCGCTGTTCCTTTTGCCCAAACGCTATCTCACAATCTTGAAGCGGCCTCACATGTGCTTCCCGGTGGCGTGCCGGAGGCTGTTTTTGACTTCAGTCTGTTTCTTGAATCATCAATATATTAATTTGAATCGAATCAATAAAATCATCTTATAACACAATGGGCAATAACAACAAATCTGTTTTTCATATCATTTCCAATACCCACTGGGATCGTGAATGGAGGTTTCCGTTTCAGCGCAATCGTCAGATGTTGGTCGATATGATCGATGCAGTGCTTGAAATTCTGGAATCTGAACCTGATTACAGGGCTTTTCACCTCGACAGTCAAAGCATTGTTTTGAAAGATTATCTGGAGATCAAACCTCAGAATAAAGAACGAATTATTAAGCTGACCAAAGAAAACCGTTTGCTCCACGGGCCATGGTATATCCTGCCTGAAGAGTTTCAGGTGGGTGGCGAAAATCTTGTCAGAAATCTGCTAATCGGACATAAAGTGAGCAATAAATATGGCGGCGCTTCCAAAATTGGTTACTCTCCTTTCTCATGGGGTCAGATTTCTCAGTTGCCTCAGCTTTATAAAGAGTTCAATATCGACCTGATAATGTTCTACAGGGGAATCAATTCCATCGACAGTCCAAAAGCTGAGTTTTTATGGGAAGGTGCTGATGGTACCCAAATGATTTCTTCCCGTTTCAGCACGATGCCCCGCTACAATTTTTATTTTTATATCTACAGGCCTGCTGTGCATAATGAAGGTTTTTATGATGTTGAATACAAATGGAATAAAGGTGGTACGCCTTTCCATTTTGCAGATAAAATGCAGCACAATGAAGATTATTTCATCATCTCTCCCCATCAGGAGTACTATCCTGAAAATATTCAGCCGATGGTCGAAAAAATTATTCAGGACCAGGCTGACGACTTCACTTCAGCACACAAAATATGGATGGAAGGTCATGATTCCTCAGGCCCAAACAGACTTACTGTAAACATTATACGTGATATAAAGAAGAAAATGCCTCATCTGGATGTGCGGCATTCCACGCTTGAAGAATATGCTGCTTTGTTGGCAGAAAATCTTGATGTTGAAAGCCTGAAGAAAGTCTTTGATGAAAGACGCAGCGCACAAAACAACAACCGTTGCGGCAATCTTTTTGGATATACTACTTCTGCCCGCATGTATCTTAAGCAAGCAAATTTCGATGCCGAACGTTGGTTGCAGTATTACGCTGAACCGTTCAATATTTTTTCTTCAATGAACGGTCGCGATATCAATGATCAGTATACTGAAACAGCCTGGGAATTGATTGTTCAGAATTCTGCACATGATTCAATCGGCGGTTGTTCGCTCGATCCCATTCATGAAGACATGATGATCCGTTACAGGCATGCAGTGGAAATTTCAAAAGGTGTTTTTGAACGTTCTGCGAAACATCTTGTCAATACGCTCAATACAAGTACATTGGAACAATTGGATGAAAACGGCATCTTTATTACCGTCGTAAATCCTGCAAACTATCTTCGTTCGGATGTGACGGAAGCATTTATTGATATTCCCAAAACACTTGATAAAGGTGACTTTGATTTGCTGGACAGCAATGGCATACTTGTCGAAAAAGCATTGATTGCGAGAGAAAGCCATCAGCCTGTACTTGAACAAATGATCAACCGGCCGATGTTTTTTGACATGATCCGTTATCACGTTTATCTTCATCTGAACGAAATCCCTTCATTCGGGTTAAAAACTTTTGTGGTCAGGCCTGTTGAGCCCTCAAATTCTTCTGATGAAACTTCAGATTGTAAACTTGAAAACGAATACTTTTCAATCAATGTTCAACCCGACGGTTCACTTGATGTTTTTGACAAACAAACAGAATCAGGTTACGAAGGTGTCGCATTCTTTGAGGATCACGGTGAAGCGGGCCATGCATGGGTGCTGAATCCTGTTGGGCCGTTTATAAGTACAAAAAACTCCAAAGCCTCTATAAGAAAGCGTTTCAGCAGTTCGATCTACAATGAGATTTCAATAGAACACAAGCTGATGCTCCCCGCAAATTTGAAATCACGCAGTGAAATCAACGAGCCTTTTGTCGAAAACCGTATTGAACTGATTGTAGGTTTGAGCAAAGGACAGAAGCATATCAGTCTTTTAGTGAATGTGGAAAACAATTCTGAAAGTCACAGATTGCGATTGATGATTCCAACGAAACTGAAAGCAGAATTCTCTTTCGGAGAAGGTCAGTTCAATGTCGTAAAACGAAGCCTGAAGCGCATCGACAGCACCGGATGGCTTGAGCAACCGATGTATGATTATCCGATGCATCATTTTGTAGATGTTTCAAATGGCAAGAAAGGATTCGCAGTTTTGGCCGACGGCCTGAAAGAATACGAAGTCCTGGATAACGAAGAGCAGACTTTGGCAATAACTTTACTCAGAACGTTTGAATACAAAATTAATCCATCGGCTCCACAGGATTATTCGCATGAAAAAGGCTCACAAATGCTGGGTAAATCTCAATATCGGCTGGCTCTCTGTCCGCACAAAGGCGATTGGCAGGAAGGCGGTTTATACGAGGAAGCACATTTGTTTAATTATCCGCTGCGGCTGTTGCAAACTGGCAAGCTCAGAGGTGCATTTGGAGCAGAAAGAAGCCTGCTGAAAGTATTGCCTGACGGGCTTGTTTTCAGTGCCTTCAAAAAAGCTGAGAATGATGAATCAAACGCTTCGGTTTTGAGACTTTTTAATCCGACAGATGAAACAATTCATGGGAATATCAGTCTTGAAACTAAAATTATTTCAGTGCAAAAAGTTTCACTGGAAGAGATTCCGTCAGAAGAAATTCCTTTGGCAGATGACCACAGTTTTGAAATAACAGCAGCTCCCAAAAAGATTGTCAGTTATCTTATCCGCTATTAAGTCAGAAAGAAGAAAATAAATAAATAAAAACCATACTTCAAACAAAGAAATAACTCCTATGATTAAAAATGATTATGGATTTTTTACAGAGGATTTCAGAGAATTTGTAATTACAAATCCCGAAACTCCACGACCCTGGTTCAACTACATCTGGAATGAAAAATATGCAGGTTTAGTTTCGCATGGTGGCGGAGGTTTTTCGTTTCTCGAAACCCCAAGAGACAACCGCATTTCACGTATGCGTTACAACTGTTTGCCCTGGGATCGTCCGGGTCGCTATGTCTTTCTGAAAGATACGGAAACAGGCGATTACTGGTCGCTGAGCTGGGCGCCGACAATTGATCGGAAATATGATCACTATGAGGCACGCGTCGGACAGGGTTATACCGTTATCATCACTGAGTATAAAGGCATCAGAGCTGAAATTGCTTATTTTGTTCCGCGCGATAATAATTGTGAAATCTGGAAGGTAAAACTTCAGAATGTCAGTGGAAGAAAACGAAATCTTCAGGTGTATGCTTTTCAGGAACTCATGATGGGTAACGCACTGAATGACATCATCAATCAGCCGAACGACAAGCATTTTACCGATATTATTTACAATGATGAACAGCAGACACTTGAGGCTACACGACGTTACTGGGTGCTCAATAAAAAGTCTGCAACGGTTGAACAACCAAATATCGACTGGAAGTATAAGGTTTATTTTACCATGAATCTTCCGGTTTCCGGCTTTGATGGTAGTCTGGATAAATTTATCGGAAGATGGCGTTCAGAAGCCAATCCTGTTGCCATTGAAAATGGAAAAATGGGCAATACTGAAATTACTGCCGGCGACCCGGTTGTAGCGCTTCAATCGGAATTGGAAATGGAGCCGGATGCAACGAAAGACTTCTCGGTTTTTATGGGTATTGAAGCGAAAGACACAGTTTCTCCCTACGAAAGTCTCAAAATAGCACAATACAAAGACAATGATTTCATTGAAAGTAAATTAGCTGAGGTAAAAAGATTCTGGGACAATTATCTTTCGTATGTAAAAGTTGAAACACCTGACGAAAGTTTCAATCTGATGCTGAATGTCTGGAATCAATACCAGTCAGCTGTTACTTTTGATATGGCCAGAAATTCCGGATACTATCACGGTGGACTTTTGTTCGGAACAGGCATACGTGATCAGTTTCAGGATATCCTTGGGATGGTGATCGTTGATCCGAAGAGGGTGCGTGAAAGAATGCTCAATGCGCTGCAATATCAGTTTAAGGATGGCTCAACGCTGCATAATTTTTTCAAACTGACAAATCATGGCGAACGCACACACCATTCCGATACGCCACTTTGGATACCTTTTGGCATCATTGAATACTTGAATGAAACCCATGATTTTTCCATTTTGGATGAGGTGGTTGTTTTTCATGATGAAGGAGAAGCAAGCGTTTATGAACATATGGTTCGTGCCTTGGATTTTGCTATCGGCGACTGCACCGAAAGAGGATTGCCAAAGATTCGCAAAGGCGACTGGAACGACACTCTCGATCATATCGGTCCTCAGGGCAAAGGTGAAACAATCTGGGGTGCATTTTTCCTCTGTTATGTCCTGGATAAAACTTTTGAATTGCTTGATTTCCGCAAGGATGTTGCAGTTAAAACGCGCTGGCAGAATGCCTATAATCATATTGCAGATGTCGTAAATGAAATTGCCTGGGATGGTGAATGGTATGTGCGCGCTTTTCGCGACAACGGACAGGTTGTTGGTTCCAAAACCATGGATCAGGGCAAGCTTTTCCTGAATACACAATCATGGTCAGTGATCTCAGGAGTTGCTCCAAAAGAACGTTCAGATATGGCTTTACAAAGTTGTTTGAATCATTTGGAAAACAAAACCGGAATGCAGATTTGCTGGCCGGCCTACCGCGAAGTGGAAGATAATATTGGGCTTATTTCACGTTGTGTGCCGGGAAAAAAAGAAAACGGAGCAGTCTTCAATCACGCCTCGTCATGGTTTGTTCTCGCCGGACTGATGAATGGAAATGTGGAAGATGCTTTCCGGATCTATCAAAAAATGATGCCTGTCAATTCGTCCCGCAACATTGGTCTCGATCGCTATGAAACCGAACCTTATGTGTATTCAGAATATGTAACAAGCAGTGAACACGAAACCGAAGGACAGGCTTCGCATTCATGGCTCACAGGTTCTTCGGTCTGGATGTATCGCATTGGACTTGACTGGATTCTTGGTCTGCGCACTTCTCTGAAAGGAATAATGATTAATCCCGGCATTCCAAAAGACTGGGATAAATTGAAAATAACCAGAAAATACCAAGGCAAAACCCTGGATATTTCTATCGACAACAGTGCCGGAGTCAACAAGGGGATAAAGCAGATATCGATTAATGGACTTGATTTTTCAGGTGATTGGATTAATGTTCATGATTTCCAATCTGAAAAAATCGAAGTGACAGTAATTATGGGGTAACCGGAAATACGCTTGTTGCGGGAAAAGAAAAATTGTAACTGAAAGTCTGATTCAAATGAATGTACTTTTTTTAGGCGATTCAATCACAGAAGCATTCAGGCCGGAAGCTTATTTTCCGGGCATGAATGTCGTTAATCACGGAATCTCCGGCTTAAGTTCTGAAGAACTGTCTCAGATTATAGAGCCTGAATGGTTTAGTAATGAACCTGATATAGTTTTTTTATGCATTGGCACAAATGATATTGCACGTGGATTTGCAGCTGAAAAAACGAACAGTTTCATAAAATTGTTGATTGCCTTCATCAGGGAATACACAAAAAAAGGGACCGCAATTTATCTGATTTCACTCTTTCCAACAAGAAATAATCCTCCAAGACCAAATCATTTAATCAACCGGTTAAATCAAATCTTGCACGAAACCTCACTGCAATGGGAAACAAGTTATTTGCATCTTACGCCATATTTTTCAGATCAGAATGGGGAGCTATTGGCAGATTTTACAGACGATGGATTACACTTAACGCACAAGGCCTACGAACATTGGAGAGATTTATTGCTGCCATTAATCCGTGATCGAAGTTAAAGATTTGAAAAGTTCGAACACTACGTTTATTTTTATGAACCTTTAAAATAATTAATAAAACATACGACACTTTTTAAAAAAATTTAATAATATTGCAGTCTATAATTAAAATTATTCTTAGAAACCAAATTGAATCATTAAACTCAAACTTTGATTAACCTAAAAAAATTAACCTATGAAAAAATTTACTCATTTTAGATTCGTAACCATTTTTATGGTTATGATGATTGCTTTAATCAGCGATCCTTCGATTGTGGTGGCACAGGCACTGGAGCCGATTTCCACCATCATCGACAAAACGCAGGCATCTGGAAACCTTCCTTCGATTATTAACAATGCCGGTAATAACAGAGGAGCCGGTTTCAACGGACAACAGATTTTCGTTGCTTCACGACAAGATGGTAACCATATCTATTACTGGGATGTTGCCAGTCCGTCATTGGAACCTCAGCAACTGAGTCTGACCGGTGTTGAAGGTGGTGTTTTCACTCTATCTGATCTTACCGTGGTTGGAAATCACATTTTTGCATCCAACATGGTTTTTGCAGGAGGTGATTTTAAAGTTTATCATTGGGCAGCCACTTCAGCAGAACCTGTTGTGTTGTTAAATTATGCAGCAGCTCCGGCACGTCTAGGAGATGCATTCAGCGTAATCGGCGACCCTGCAACAAGTGCCAAACTGATTGTGAGCGGCCATGGAACACAAGATTTTTATGTCTGGAATATTGAAAATGGCCAGATACTTAATACAGTTCCAACTGTATATACTTTTGGTACAATATTGAATGCAAGTTTTGGAAGAGTTACAAAAGTTCCTGGTGAAGATATGTATCTTGCCAGCGGTTCAGGTTTTGGACTGCTTTTACTTGATGCACAAATGAATGTATTAGCTGAGGTTCAGGCTGGATTTTTCCCGTATTGGTCGATGTATCCACATATATTTTACTATGAAGGACACCGTTACCTGATTTATTCGCACGTAAAAACTGCCCCAAATGAGAACATCCTTTATGTACTTGATTTGAACGATGGCGCTACACTCGTTGAGGCGCTTCAGAATCTTGAGGCTTCAGTTTTTGCTGACAAAGTAGTGCATTCTATTAATTTAGGGGATATTTCAAATGGAAATGCAAGTGTGAGCGTTGATGTATTGAACGATGCTTCGGGCAATTTAATGTATTTGGCTTACAGCGCGGGCAATGGATTTATAGCACAACAAGTAGGAGATGCATCACCAGCACTTCTTGAACCTATTACAACAATCATCGACAAAAGTCAGGCCACCGGAAACTTGCCTCCATTTATAAGTAATCCAGGCAATAACCGGGGTTCAGGATTTAATGGAAGTCATGCTTTTGTGGCTTCACGCCAGGATGGCAATCATGTGCATTACTGGGATGTTGCTAATCCTGAGGCGCCGGCGCAGGAGTTGAATCTGACAGGTGTTGAAGGGGGTATTTTTACTTTATCAGATCTAACGGTTGTAGGAAACCACATTTTTGC
>JAGXRB010000107.1 GCA_018336075.1 Bacteroidota bacterium | reverse complement strand
GGACGATATCGAAAGCATACAAGTGCTCAAAGATGCCTCGGCTACTGCAATTTATGGTTCGAGAGGTGCGAACGGTGTATTGATTGTCACGACCAAACGCGGAAAAAGTACACAATCACAACTTGGATTTAACTACTTCTTCGGCTTGCAGCAACCTGCAAAAATGATGGATATGCTCAATGCTTCGCAGTTTGCCGGCCTGCACAATGAAATGATGGAAAACGCAGGTCTGGCAACAAATCCGGCTTTTGCTGACCCATCAACACTGGGCGAAGGAACTGATTGGCTCGGCGAACTTTTTGATGCAGCACCCATGCAGAATTACTCGCTTTCCTATTCAGGAAGCAACGAAAAAACGAATTTCTATGTCTCCGGAAACTATTACAAACAGGAGGGTATCGTTGCCAAGACTGGCTATGAGCGCATTTCGGTGCAGTTTAATACAGACACCAAAATTTTCGATGGCCTGACTTTTGGAAACAGTCTCACACTCAACCACGATTTGAAAACAAGTGGCAATTACAATATCAGAAACACCATGCTTGCCTTGCCAACACAGCCTGTTTTCAGAGAAGGTGGCATCTATTCAGGTCCGGTGGCGCAACCAATCTGGGATGGCGATATTACCAATCCTATTGGTATGGCAAAAAACGTGGATAATTCCACACACGGATACAATTTGCTTGGATCAGTTTTCGGCGAATTGCGCCTTATGGAAGGATTGAAATTTAAATCTACTTTCGGGCTTCAGGCCAATTTCTGGAACAGCCGCACCTGGGCGCCGTCCTACAAATGGGATGCAACGATCAATGCCAATGATTACCTCTATGAAGCCTATAACAAGAATTTCACATGGGTATGGGACAATTATTTCACTTACGAAAAGAGTTTTGGAAAGCATAATTTTACTGCAATGGCCGGCACGAGCGCCCAGGAAAACCGTTATAATTTTCTGAACGGTTCAATTCAGGGCTTTTCGAGTCAGCTCACACAGCAAATGACCAATGGCAGCATCATGCCCACCATCGATGGAAACACAAGCTCATGGTCGCTGCTTTCCCTCATGGGCAGAGCAAACTATTCATACAATGGCAAGTACATGGCCACTGCAACACTTAGACGTGATGGTTCTTCGCGTTTTGGTGAAGGCAACAAATGGGGAACATTTCCTTCGGCCAGTATTGCATGGAGAATATCAGAAGAATCATTTATGGAGTCGTTCGATTTCCTGAGTGATATGAAAGTGCGGGCAGGATATGGTGTGACAGGAAATCAGGAAATTGGAAACTATTCCTTTTCTTCTGCGCTACAGACGATCCTTTACAATTTCAACGGACAGATCGTAAATGCAGTTGTGCCCAATGTAATGCCGAATCCGAATGTGCAGTGGGAATCGCAGAAGCAAGCCAATATTGGTGTAGATGCTACCTTTTTCAATCACAGAATTGAAGTGGCAGCAGATGTCTATCTGAAGAAAACCGAGCAAATGCTTGTACCAATGAGTGTGCCTGTTTCGACAGGATATTCCGATGTGTATGTATCGTCAATCAATGCCGGAAAAATGGAAAACAGAGGTTTCGAGTTTGCCGTGAACTCTCACAACCTGACAGGTCCGCTGAGCTGGACAACCAATCTGAATTTTTCCTTTAACCGCAACAAAGTAGTCGATTTGAACGATACTGTACCCATGACAAGTGGCAGCATAGGTCTCAATTACAATCTGGCGCTGATTCAGGCAGGTTTTCCGATCAATCAGTTTTTTGGATTTGTCACAGATGGCATTTTTCAATCGCAGGATGAAGTGGACAGACATGCGGTGCAGGTTCCGGGAAATGACCCCTACAACAGGACTTCTGCCGGAGATATCCGTTTCAAAGACATAAACAATGATGGCGTTATCGACGACAAAGACCGTGTTTTCCTTGGCAATCCAAATCCAAAGTTCATGTTTGCACTCGGCAATACCTTCAGTTACAAAAATTTCGATCTTACAGTTTTTCTGCAAGGTGTTGCAGGCAATAAGATTCTCAATGCCAACCGTATCTGGTCCGAAGCCATGTCTGTGGCACAAAATCAGACTGTGAATACACTCGACCGCTGGACTGGTCCGGGCACAAGCAATACTGTTCCGCGTGCAGTGTACAACGACCCCAACAAGAATGCACGTCCATCGGATAGATTTGTTGAAGACGGAGATTATCTGCGGTTGAAAAGTCTTGTCATTGGATATACGCTGCCTGAAAGCCTGCTTCAACGCTACCAAATAAGTTCAGTAAGGTTATATGCCTCTGCAATAAATCTTTATACGCTTACAAAATACACCGGTTTTGATCCTGAAGTGGGTACAAACGGCATAGACAACAGCGTCTATCCGGTTACTGCTACCTACAGCATCGGAGTGAATATCGGACTTTAACCTAAAAAATGAAAAAGATGAAAACTAAAATTATAGCTGTCCTTCTGATAAGTCTGACGATACTTGCTGGTTGTAAAAAGGATTTTCTGACAAAATCACCGGAAGATTCCATCAATACAGCGAATTTCTTCAAAACTGAGGCCGATGCTGTGGCTGCCATCAACGGAGCATATCAACCCCTTCAATGGCCAAAACTTTACAATATGCGTATGTGGACTACCGATATCATGGCCGGTAACAGCATCGTGGGTGCCGGTGGTGGTTCTGACGGACAGGAAACACAGGACAATGCCAACTTTGTTACGGCAACAGATAATCAAGGTGTACTTGATTTATGGAGAGGACCCTGGCCGGGGATTTTGCGCACAAACATTATTTTAGAAAAAGTACCTGATATGGATATCGCTGAAGCTGTTAAAAACAGAGTACTTGGCGAGGCTTATTTTCTCAGGGCACATTATTACTTCATTCTTGTTCGGTTTTTTGGCGATGTGCCTTTGGTGCTTGCACCGGTGCAACCTGGGGATGATTTGCGGCCTTTCCGCACACCAAAAAATCTTGTTTACGAACAGATCATTGCTGATTTCAGTAAAGCAGCCGATTTGCTTCCTCCCAAAGAAAGTTATACAGGCGCAGATGTTGGAAGAGCTTCAAAAGGAAGCGCTTATGGAATGCTTGCCAAGGTACACCTCACAATGGGCAACTGGCAGGAAGCGCTCGATTTCTGCACGCTTGTTGAAGGTTTAGGTTATACTTTAAACCAAAACTATGCGGATAACTTCAATCCTTTGAAGAAAAATTCAAATGAATCGCTGTTTGAAATCCAGTATGTAGCGAATGCTGGAAATAATTTCTGGTCGAACGAAAATCAGGCTTCATGGCTGAGCACTTTCACAGGCCCGAGAGGCGCTGATATGGTGGCCGGCGGATGGGGATGGAATCAGCCAACACAGGAGTTCATGAATAAATACGAAGCAGGCGATCTCCGCAAAAGCGTTACAACACTTTATGAAGGCTGCCCATCCTTTGATGGCAAAGAATATCAGGCGTCCTATTCGCTGACAGGATATAATCTGCGCAAATTTCTGGTATCAAAAGGAATTTCGGCATCCTATGACAACAGTCCGATGAATTTCCCTGTTTTGCGTTATGCTGATGTGCTTTTAATGAAGGCAGAAGCTTTGAACGAACTTGGAAATACATCACTGGCTGAAGCACCACTCAACCTCGTGCGTGCCCGTGCCGGATTGCCTGCCGTAAGTGGATTAGCCCAAGCAGCATTTCGTGAAAAACTTTTGGACGAACGCCGTCTGGAGCTTGCTTTTGAAGGTCAGCGCTGGTTCGATCTGATAAGGGTCAACAACGGACAGTATGCAATTCAGTTTCTGCATTCAATCGGAAAAACGAATATGTCGGAAAAATATTTGTTGTTTCCTATTCCGCAGAAAGAGCGTGATGCCAATCCAAATTTAAGCCAGAATTCAGGCTATTAAATTGTTTTATGTGCTTAAATCATTTCAATAAAAAATTGTCAGATTGTTAAATATCATGATATGAGAACAAAAAATATATTTCAAAAACAAATGACCCGATCATTTCTGAACCTCTGGATGTCAGGCTTGCTTCTGTCAGTCTTATTGGTTTCGTGCGGAAAAGATGAAGAATATATCGTTGAACTTGCAGGCGACTTAAAGCTTGCTGCTTCTGCGGAAAATATTGTTCTTCAGCAGAAATTTGATCAGCAGAACGGACTCACTGTGCAATGGACTACAGGAACAAATAACGGTTCGGGCGCTGCAATTTCCTATCTGCTTCAGATGGATAAGGCAGGAAACAATTTTGCTTCTGCTCAGAGCTTCAATATCGGAAAAGCAGTATATGAAAAAAGTTTCAGTGTTGCTGAACTTAATCAACGTATGACTGAAGATTTTGGAGTGACTCCGGGTGATACGGCTGTGCTGGAAATAAAAGTAACAGCCACTGTACTGACTACACCGGAAACAACACAGGTCACTGATGTTAAATTAGTTACGGTTGTCACTTATGAACCTGTTTCAACGACTTTGTTTATAATTGGAAGCGCTTCACCAAATGGTTGGAGTGCTGACGATGCCATTGCATTAGAACCTCATGCCACTATTCCGGGAGTTTTCGAATTCAAGGGCGCTCTCGGTGCAGGTGAGTTTAAGTTTATCACAACGCGCGGACAGTTTTTGCCATCCTATAACAAGGGCGCCAACAGCACAAGTCTGGTTTATCGCACTGATGACGCACAGCCGGACGATAAGTTTGAGATCGCTGAAGGTGCAGTTTATAAGATTGTTGCAGATCTTCTTAATCTCACAATCTCAGTAACCAAATATGATCTGCCGGTTTATGATGCGCTTTATATCGTTGGATCTGCTTCTCCAAATGGCTGGGATATAACCAATTCCATTCAATTGGAGCAAGATGAAGGCAATCCGTTTTTATTCAGATATATCGGTGTCCTTCATGCAGGCGAGTTCAAATTCCCTGTCAACAGAAATGGTGACTGGGGTCAGGATATGTTTATGCGCGAAACAGATTCTACGATGTATCTGCATCATGGCGGCGATCCTGATGATAACAAATGGACGATTGAGAAGAAAGGATTTTACGTATTGACGCTCAATCTTTCTGATTTGAGTATTGATATTCACCGCGAGGAATTATACATCGTTGGAAGTGCAACACCGATTGAATGGGACATCACAAATTCCATTCAACTGGTTGAGGACAATGAAGATGGCTGCATTTTTACCTACGAAGGTCCGATGGTTGCAGGTGAGTTTAAATTTCCTGTCAACAGACGAAGCGATTGGGGTCAGGACATGTATATGAGAGTCAGTGATACTGAAATGTATCGCCACAAAGGGGGCGACCCTGACGATAATAAATGGAATATTACCAATGCAGGAAACTATAGAATTGTAGCCAATCTGGAAACTTTGGCTATCAGCATCCAGCAACGGTAGTGGGTTAGTGAGTTCAATGTGATTAAGGGTTGCCTTAATGCAAGGTGACCCTTTTTCAATTAATTTTACAAAATTGTATTTCAATCTATGCGTATTTTAAAACCATTCATTCTTTTGTTTTTGGCCATCAGCCTTTTTGCCTGCAAAAAAGATGATCCAAAAGAAATTGTGCCTCCGGGTACGCTATTCAATAGCCATAATATTTCAACGGATAAAGCTGCCTATCTTCCAGGCGAAACGGTTGTTTTCAAAGCCTTGAAAAACGTTCCTGCAAGTGCAAAAATAAGATACCGTCATCTGAATCAGCTGCTTGAAGAAAAAGATGTCAGCAGCAATGAATGGCAATGGACACCACCTGCAACAGATTTCAAGGGCTATCTGGCTGAAATATATATAACTGAAAACCAGTCTGAAGTAGTCTTAGCCAGTATTGCCATTGATGTTTCGTCTGAATGGACAAAATTTCCGCGCTATGGTTTTTTAACGAAATTTCCGCAGTTGACATCACTGGCGGTTTCAACTGTTCTGGACAACCTTCTGAGGCATCGCATCAATGGAATTCAGTTTTATGACTGGCATTTTGATCATCATAAACCCCTCGCCGGAGAGGTATATCAACCGGCTGCTGTATGGAAAGATATCGCCAACCGCGATAACTATTTCGCAACAGTGAAAGCATACATTGACGGAGCCCGAAAAAGAGGAATGAAGTCGATGTCTTATAATCTTGCCTATGGTGCCTTGAATTCGGCAGCAGCGGATGGGGTTTCGGAAGAATGGTATCTGTTTAAAAACGCAAATCACACAGAAAAGGATTATCATCCACTTCCTTCACCGATGTTTCGCAGCAATATTTATCTGACAAACCCCTCCGATGCGGACTGGCAGAATTATCTTGCCGGCCGAAACAATGATGTTTATCAGGTGTTGGATTTTGACGGTTTTCATATCGATCAACTCGGAAACAGAAATCATAACCTGTACAATTACAACGGACAAGTTGTTGATTTGCCTTCTGCATTTAACAGTTTTGTACATGCAATGAAAAATGCTGCGCCTTCCAGGTATCATGTAATGAATGCAGTAAACCAATATGCCCAGCAACAGATTGCTGCTTCTCCTGTAGATTTCCTTTATTCTGAAGTATGGAATCCTAACAATAGTTATCAGCAACTGGCGCAAATAATTACAGACAATGATGCTTTTTCTGATCACACAAAAAACTCTGTTTTAGCAGCGTATATGAATTACGACCTCGCTTCAGGTCAGGGCTTTTTTAATACGCCGGGCGTCCTTCTTACCAATGCTGTTATACTTTCTTTTGGTGGAAGCCACCTCGAATTGGGGGAGCATATGCTTGGAAAAGAATACTTTCCAAACAACAATCTGCAGATGAGGGGCGACCTCCGCGATGCAATGGTTGCTTATTATGATTTTCAGACAGCTTACCAAAATCTTCTCAGGGATGGTGGCGAAATGAATAACCTGTCCGTTCAGTGTACTGATAATAAGTTTCAGGTGTCAGCATGGCCTCCGCAAAGTGGAAAAGTAGCAGCTTTTGGCCGTATGCTGAGCAATAAGCAGGTTGTTCATCTGATCAATTTTGGTTCAGCTACATCGATGCTTTGGCGCGATAACAACGGAACCCAGCCTTATCCGCAGAAGTACAGCGAAATTGAACTTGACATTAGCTCAGAAAGACTTGTAAAAAGCATCTGGTTCGCATCGCCGGATCATCAGCATGGCGTCCCGGTCGCACTCGATTTTTCACAGAACGGTGCAAAAGTATCGGTAAAAATTCCTGTTTTGTATTTCTGGGATATGATTGTTTTGGAGTTTTAGTCAGTTCAATTCGTAGAATGTCAATAAGATAGTCTTGCTTTTAGCATACTGTTTCATTGATACAACGCCTCAAACAGCTGTATTTTCCAATTTTTGTAAACCCCTGTTTTTTAATCAAACTAAGAAATGAAAGAAAAATATATTTTAACCCTGATTATCTCATTTTTAATATCATACATATCATTTGCACAGATAACTGAAAATAAAATTCTTCAATCCTGTGAGTCAGTTGAAGTAGAAGGACACAAAGCAGTTTTTAAGTGCAATGACAGCATTCAGGTCATGCTTCAGCAATTAAGTCCGGGCATCATCAGTGTGTGGATGGAAAATGGTCAATTTCAACGAAATAATGAATCATTTGCTGTTTTGAGCGAAGAGATTGATCTGCCCGAAAAGCTAAATCTCGCCGAACTTTCAGGCAGCTATGAGATTTATACAGGCGAACTGATCATCAGAGTCATCAAATCGCCATTTCAGATCAGATTCTATGACAAATACCAAAAGTTGCTGCTTGAAACACTTGCAGAGGGTTTTGTCAGCGAAAACGAAAGCAAGCAGGTTTCGATGATGCTCAGGCCCGAAGAGGCGATTTACGGGCTTGGCGAAAAGGGTGGAAGCCTCAACCGCCGCGGTAAAAGCTTTCGCATGTGGAACAGCGACAAGCCATGTTATGCGCCGGATGAAGATCCGCTTTACAAGAGTATCCCTTTCTTTATGAGCAATTTTGGCTACGGAATCTTTTTTGATAATACCTATAAAACCAGCTTTGATTTTGGCGAAAAGCAAGCCGACCGTTTGAGTTTTGGTGCTCCAGGTGGCGAGATGTATTTCTATTTCATATTTGGACCTTCTTATAAACAAATTATTGGTCGTTATTCTGAGCTGACTGGTAAACCTATTATGCCGCCAAACTGGGCTTTTGGCTTTTCGCAAAGCAGGGGTTTGTACACCAAGGAAATGCAGGCCAGAGAAGTCGCAGATGAATTCAGAAAGAGAAAGATTCCCTGTGATATCATTTATCAGGATATTGGATGGACGCAATACCTGCAGGATTTTGAATGGCGCAAAAATAATTATCAGAATCCGGCTGCAATGCTGAATGATCTTGCAGAAAATGGCTTCAAGATGATCGTTTCGCAAGACCCTGTGATCTCACAGGCAAATGTAAAGCAATGGAAGGAAGCCGATTCACTAGGGTATTTTACGAAGGATACCCGCACCGAAAAATCCTATGACATGCCCTGGCCCTGGGGAGGAAATTGTGGTATCGTGGATTTTACAATCCCCGAAGTTGCAGATTGGTGGGGTGATTACCAGCAAAAACCAGTTTCTATCGGCGTCAAAGGATTCTGGACCGATATGGGCGAACCTGCATGGAGCAACGAAGAGGATGTTGACCGCCTTTTCATGAAGCATCATCTGGGTATGCATGATGAAATCCACAACGTCTATGGGCTGACCTGGGACAAAGTAGTCACTGAGCAATTTGAAAAACATAATCCAAACCAACGTATTTTTCAAATGACGCGCGCTGCTTATGCAGGGCTTCAGCGATATACTTTTGGTTGGTCGGGTGATGCAGGCAGCGGTCACAATGTCAACAAAGGCTGGAGCAGTCTTGCCGGACAGATTCCGATGGCACTTTCAGCCGGAATGGGTTTGATTCCTTTCTGGGCAACCGATATCTCGGGCTATTGCGGCGATATTCAGGATTATGCCGCTTTCTCTGAATTATACATCAGATGGATGCAGTTTGGCTTGTTTAACCCGTTGAGCAGAGCCCATCATGAAGGCGATAATGCAGTTGAACCCTGGGTTTTTGGTCCGGAAGTGGAAAAAATCGTCAGGGAAAATATCGAACTCAAATACAAGCTGCATCCATACTTTTACAGTTATGCCCGTGAGGCATGGGAAACAGGGCTTCCGTTGATGAGGGCAATGCTGATCGGGTATCCTGAAGATAAAGAAGCGGCGAAAGCTGAACATCAGTTTATGCTTGGAGCTGAAATGCTTGTTGCACCGGTGGTAGAGGAAAATGCAACGACAAAAGATGTTTATCTTCCTCAGGGAGAATGGATTGACTACCACAATAAACAAAGTATTTACAAAGGAAAGCGTTGGATTGAGGTGGATGCACCACTTCATCAGATACCTGTTTTTGTGAAAAAGGGCGCAGTCATTCCAACAATGCCTGTCATGCAATATATCGGAGAAAAGAAGGATTATCCGGTTACTTTAGAAATATTTCCCCCTTCAGAAGGGCGAACATCCTCCTTTGTTTTGTACGAAGATGATGGCACAAGCAACGATTATAAGCTTGATGTTTTCAGAAAAACTTCCATCACTGCCAAAAGCAATGCATCCTCTTTAGCCATTCATTTGAGCAGTCATTACAGCAATGGTTATCCGATCACAGCTGAAAGAAATTTTGCCCTCAAAATCCATATTCCGGCCAAAGCAAAAGCTGTATCTTTGAACGGAAAAAAGCTTTTAAGCCGGAGAACATCAAAAAACGAACAAATTTTGGACGAAATGCATCACAAGGCTTTCTGGACATGGGATGAAAAAGAAAATGTATGTCTGATCGTTTTGAAAGATGATGTGCTCCGACAGGAAATATCAGTAATCTATTAATGCCATGAAAAAACACCTCCTTCTTCCGATGATTTCTATTTTGCTCTTTGCTTCCTGCCAACAGGACAAACACCTTTATCAGTCAGAAAAATTCACTGTTTATGCCGACAAGGTCGTGCAGGAGACCTATACTGCAAAGGTCGTTTCGGCCGATGAAATCGTCTCGGACTACCAAAGTCCGGTGAACGCCTTTCTGACTGCCACTTTCCCCTTCAAGTTCAGTATCAACAGCCGCGACAATGAGATGATCTCCGGCAAAGACCACCTCATCACTCTCAGGCCCGAAAATGGTTTGAGCATCTCGCCCCTGATACGTTTTGGCGAACAAAGCATCGACACAACGGATGCAGAAGGCTATATCCCGGTGAACACCATCTGGAAAATCCGCCTCGATATGCGCCATGTGTATGAAGCTTTTGAAACTGACGGTTATTTTACCTTGTTCAATGGCGATAGATTGTATAAAGAAGATTTCAAAGGGGTGTATATTGCAGGAGGAACGGGCGTATTGTCGTGGGATTTTGAAAACCTGCTCAACACACCCGCCTATGCCCTGAAAGACCCCGACGGAGATGGTATTTTTGAGGCTGAAATAAACATGAATCCCGACCGCAGCGAAGCAGCCGAAAGAAGATGGAAGCTGTCGCAGGATATTTCGTCATTTCCGCAATATACCTCCGGTCAGTCCTTGATAGATGCACTTTACAGGATGTCGCTCGATGAGATGCTGCTGAATATTCGTCCCGACGGGGCATTTATGGCAGG
>JAGXRB010000106.1 GCA_018336075.1 Bacteroidota bacterium | reverse complement strand
CAGGCTACGCAATCGGCAATAGAAAAATTGATTTTTTTTCTCAGGAAGGGGTGATAATCAAAACCACAGACGGAGGAGCAAGCTGGACTTTAAACGAAACATTTGATGATATGCAATTAAGCTCAGTATTATTTACTCAACCTGACGTGGGCTTCATAACAAGTGCAGGTGGTTTGCTTTCAAAAACAGATAATGGTGGAATATCCTGGACAACGCAGGTATTAACGCCCGAGAAATGGTGGCTTTATGACATTCATTTTGTGAATGAAACGACAGGTTTTATCGCAGCAGCCGGGGGAAATATCTTTAAAACCTACGATGGAGGCGCAAGTTGGCATACGAATCAAACGAGCACAAAATACGATTTCATTTCAATAGATTTTGGCGATGAAAATACAGGTATTGCGGTCGGAAGATACATTTTTAAAACTACAAACGGTGGCGGCTACGTTTCAATTGAAGCAAATGAAAACAATGTATATCAACTACATATTTATCCTAACCCATCAAATGAATTTGTTACAATTGATCTTAGAGAAACCTTAACAACTGAAGGGGCACTCTTTAGTATTTACAATATGCAAGGGCAGTTGATTTTCAGGCAAAATCTTTCTGAATCTAAAACGACCATAGATGTTTCAGGCTTTCCAGATGGTATCTATATCATCAAAATTTACCATTCCCAAAATACAAGCACTTCCAAAATTATCAAATTGTAAAAATCTCTTGACAACTGAATGACTGTCAAAATTAAGTACCACTCCATACATCAAAACAATTTTGGTTGATTATTGCCTGTGAATCCGAAGTGTAAAATAACTTTACAACAAAAAATTATATTAACTATCTAGTAAACAACCATTAGAACTTAAATAAAAATCGTAATATTGCATCCTTTCGGATAAAACGACTTTCTCAGCAAGTGGTATTTTCCTTAAAAAACAATATCGGTCATTCAACCTAAAATCTAAGAATATGAAGTTTAAAATAATTGCTGTGGTCATCGGAATCATTTTAGCGGCAGGTCTATAAAATTCCCCTTTTCGCTAAACCGGTATTAAAATAAAAGTCTAACTATCTAATCAGAAACCAAACGAAGACCATGAAAAGAAGTGATAACATTTTTGCAATAATTGTATTTATACTTATTTCAGGATTAACTCAAAATGTTCTTTTAGCACAAAAGCAAGGCATAGAACCAGGATTTGATAAAGCAGAATTTCTTGAATTGCTGAAAATCTCTTCGAGGCAGGGAGATTCACTCTATAATCCGGATTTACCAGCTCCACAGAAGTTCGAAAAGATTTACAGATCTAAATCTATTGGGTTGGATAACCGCTGGGATTTATGGGTTTCAGCAGATTCGAAGGCTGTGATAAGTATCAGGTGCACGACTGTTGAGCAGGTCAGCTGGCTCGAGAATTTTTATGCTGCAATGGTTCCTGCCAAGGGAGAACTGACATTAAGCAACGATTTCAGGTTCAACTACCATCTGAGCGATGACAGCAAAGCAGCGGTGCATGCCGGCTGGCTCATTGCAACGGCATTTTTGACAAGAGACATCATGCCGAAAATGGACTCACTCGCTCAGGCAGGTTACCACGATTTTTACATTATGGGGCATAGTCAGGGAGGCGCAATCGCCTATCTGCTGACATCACATTTTTTAAACATGCAGAAACAAGGCCAACTTTCAACAGATTACACCTTCAAAACATACTGCAGCGCTGCGCCGAAACCCGGCAATCTCTATTTCGCCTATTCCTTTGAAAATATAACCAAAGGTGGATGGGCGTTTAATGTGGTGAATTCAGCCGACTGGGTTCCGGAAGCTCCGTTTTCCATTCAAACTACAATGGATTTCAATCCCTCTAACCCTTTTGCCAATGCAGAAAAAACGATCAAAAAGGCACCTTTTGTAAAAAGACAGGCCATGAAGTTTTTTTATAACAGTCTGGATAAACCTACAAAGAAGGCCAACAAAAAATTCCAAAAACAGCTTGGAAAGACTTTAGGTGGTTTCGTAAATAAATATCTGCCGGAATATGAAGTTCCAACCTATTATAATTCAAACAATTATACAAGAGCAGGTCATCAAATCGTACTTTATGCCGATCAGGATTATTACAGATTATTTCCTAATGACCCTGCAAAAATCTGGACACATCATATGTTTGAAGCCTATATGCATTTGCTTGAAAAATATTAAACGTTAAAATCAGTGAACAGTAAATCAGCTTTAATAACCTTCATTATTTTTTTGTTCTACATCTCAGCTAAAACGCAGACTGTTATTCCGTTTCATCTTGTGAGAGGCTACATTCTGATAGATGCAGAGGTAAACAAGGTGAAAGGAAAGTTCCTTTTCGACACCGGAACACCGATGAAATTTTGATATTGATTAAATGTTTTTACTCCAGATTATTAAAACAAAACACAAGTAACGAGTTCACAAAGAGTAATTTAATGTTTTCATCAGACTCAATATTGAATTTTGATAAAAGCATTATTCGAAAAAGTAAAAATTCTGATAGATAGTATTGATCAAAAATTATTTGGATTCTTTTATTTCGATCTCTATCCATAGCTGCTTAATACCGGAATTTTTGCTCATTCCGCGGACCAGCAATACATAGCAACCCGGGGTTTCAGCTGCGGTTACTGCTATTTCTGCATATCCACTTTCACTTAATATAATTTCAGGATTTCAGTAGCTCTTGGATTCATCTATAATTCACTTTGGTAGAAATTGTGTTCCGGGCGTCAGGACTAAATTACCTAAAATGCATTTTTTGTTCAATGAAACATTGACCGGGTTTCCAAAATAGTTTTTAAACCAAAGGGAGAGCTTTGCATTAAATATATAAACAGCTTAAGCAGAATTTTCGGTAGAAATACTTTCTGGCAGACAGTGAAGACGTCATTAAAATTCAGAAGCAATGCACACTTATTGATAATTTGCTTGTGATTACCATACAAAAGAGGCAATAAAAAAGCTGGCCATTTTCAAATCTGATGAGTTTGTTCAAAATTCACCTGTTCAATTACATTGCTAAACATCCTTAAAAATCCAGAAAAATACGGGCCCAAAAATCTTCGATTTGGTGATGCAGCCCACTCTTATTGAGGGGAATATTTTTACTAATGGCAAGAAAATATACTTTTGTCATTGTTTATCAAGCAATTAAAATTTGGAAAAATAATTTTAAATATTTACCGGACAATGGTATTATGCACTAAAGTTTCTGTGTAATTTTATGCCTCAAAACAACAAAAACCAAAAATGAAGCATAAAACATACCATCTCCTTTTCCTTTTCTTGATCAACAGCCTTATATCAACAAATTTAATTGCCCAGAACAATTATTACGTATTGGGTGGCGATACAATTTCTGACCACAAAGTTTTGTTTCAGAATCCCTTTTTGAATGCTCAATGGTGTCCGATATATAATGGTACTGAAATCATCCAGTACAGTCCATCAGAAGTAAGCATCTACAAAACAGATAATTCCCTGTTTGTATCCGCTGAAATTGAATTAGATAGTGAACAGAAACTGGTTTTCCTTGAACTACTTGCCGAAGGAAGGGTAAAGCTATATGCTTATCATACAAATTATGGCACCTATTATTTGGTTAAAAAACCCGATAATTCCATTGTTTTTCTTGAAAAACCGAAGAAAGATAAAACCGGCGCAACATTGAGGGAGCAAATACTTGATATTACCGGAACTGATGAGACAGCTATTTATCTGCGAAGAATTAAATACAATCACAGTTCACTCATTTCGGCTTTTGAGCGATTAAATCACCCTGAAAAATGGTACCGGCATGCCTTTGGAATGGGTATACTGGGAGGTGTAATCCAACATCAAATTAATCAACCCTCTGTTACGCTTGTTTTTTTGCAAAAAGAAGAATTCATTTTTAAGCCTGATTATAGTTTTTCAGGTGGATTGGTTTTTGATTTTCCTGTTGACCCATTAAGACTTGTCATTTCGCCGCAATATACTTACTTTTCCTTTTTGGCATCAACAAGAAATGATAATCCAAGGAATGTAATTGGTTTGTTTACAGATTACAACTTGTTTATTGAAACGAAAATGGTAATGATGCCAATAAGCCTGAGATATGCATTGCATGCAGGGAATTTCGCATTGTATGCAGGCGGAGGAGTGCAAACATCATATCAAATTCAGTCAAAAACTACATTAAGGACTTCAGAAGTATCAAATGGTCCGGGTATTTTGATTGCTTTTCATTCTTCACAACCAATTGAAACAAAAAATAAACTACATATGGGACTTTTACTCGAAACTGGAGTAGCCTATAAACTAAAGGAAAGGAACCATGTGCATATGGGTTTTAGCTACACATATCAATTCACCCAGACGAAAAGTTACCAAACGAAATTTAGTCATAATACCAACCAGTTACAATTTAGTCTTTCAATACTGCGTAGCTTATGAAATACATTAAGCATTTGATTATAGCTTTTTTATTACTTTCCGTTGCTTGCGAAAAACAGAAGGCAGATGAAAAATTATACTATTTTGTCGAAACGCTTCCAACCTCCATTAGTGAAAATGAAATTACATATAATGGCAGATTTTTTACTGGCAAGGATAGTTTGGTCGAATATGGTTTTCTGCTTTTTGGTTCTAATTCTTCACTGCAAAGGGTTTTAATCGCCGACAACAACAAATCAGGCTATTTTAGTGTAAAAGACTCAATATCAGTTAATAATCAAATTAGCAGATTTGTTCAAGCCTATGCTTTAAGTGAAAATTATTTGAATTTTGGTGAGACTATTACCCTGGAAAATGAAATTCTGAATAATCCGGTTGAAGAAATTCAAGCATTCCCTGTTTCAAATATAACCTTAAGTAATGCAACAATTAGTGCAAGCTACAATATTGGCGGTGTGACAGAAACAATGGGGGTTGTTTTATCAACCGAACCAAACCCTTCATTAGAGAACTACATAAGAAAGGTGAAACTGTATGACGATGTATTTTCTGAATCTCAGGCATTTTACCAAAACGGGAATGTTTATGTTCATCGATTTAGAGGCCTGGAACCCTCAACAACTTATTACGCAAAAGTATATTTAATTCACAGAGGTAAATTATATTACAGCAAAGAACTCAGCTTTACTACTTTAGGTAGTTTGATAAACAGGGGAAACGGATTGACAGATATAGAGGGCAACCACTACGAAACAGTACAAATCAACAATCAGGAGTGGATGGCCGAAAACTTAAGAGTGAGTCGTTTCAGTAATGGTGACAGCATTCTTTCGGGAAATAATGTGGCGGACTGGATGAATAAAACGATACCCCTTTATGCTGTTTATGATCATAACGTGCTGGATGGACTGAACAATGAAGAGGAGGTAAAATCAGCATTTGGATTGCTTTACAATGGATATGCTATAAAAGACAGCCGACAGCTATGCCCGGAAGGCTGGAGGCTCACCACCAAAAATGACTGGCAGGAATTAATTAACTATAGCAGAGAGCACATAGGGTACTATATAAATGAGCTTGATTTTTTCTTGTCTGAGTCATATTTTCTTACAAGCTGCAGAAACCCTCAAACTACAAGGCAGGACTGCCAAACAAATATAGCTCCGTTTTGGTACGAATTAAACTACCCCGAAGAGCAGTACGACATTTTTGGGCTGGGTATTGAGGCAACTGGATTTAGATATAGAGATGGATACTACGAAAGCAGACCTGAATATGGGAGATATTGGTTATCCGACCCCTATGATGCAGTAAATCAAAATACTATTAGCATTAATCCAAGTTATAGAACATTCTTTAGAGGATATCTTCTTGGTACTGGAAATAGTGTACGATGTATTCGTGATTTGGCAGATTAGCCTGATTGTTTGAAATGAAAAAAATGATAAACAATGAATATTCTCCAATTTGTAAGTAAACAAACGGCAGGGCTTGCTGCAATAATGCTTTTGTTGTTTACACTTTCTTGTTCAAAACCCGAATTGCCACTGACGGCTCCCACAGTCTATACTTATTGGATTGACACGGTAGGGGCCTATGGATTTGTTTGCGGCGGAGTTGTTATTGATGATGGTGGAGCGCCAATAATCAGTCGCGGATTGCTTGTAAGCAAACATCCCAATGTGGAACCAACGCCCGATAGCAATCTCTTTCATTTGGAAATAGAAGGCGATATGGGTCGGTTTTACGGTATTTTTCCTATTAATGAGCTATACAAATATTATTATGTAAGGGCTTATGCTGCCAATGAAATTGGGATGACTCTCGGAAATATTGAGCGCTTTTTGAGTAATTATAGTGTTTATATTAAGCCTCATATATTAAAGATAAAAGGTTTCAACACCTATACGGCTTCGGCTGATGTTAGCCATATACCCCTGCAAGACATTATGCAACAGGGTTTTGTATGGAAAGCAGGAATTAATGAAAGTCCACAGTTGGACGATAATGATGGGTTCACTATAAACACGATCAGCGACGGAATGATCACTGGTACCATGTCAGGCCTCATTCCTGGTTTAAATTATAAAGTGTTGGCCTATGTTGTTATAAACAATCAAGTTTTCTACTCACCTGATCAATCATCAATATTTGCATATTCTTTTCCGATTATTGATCTCACTCTTGAGAAGCTTTCATCAACCTCCTATCTGTCAACAGGAATTATTTCTAACCTAAATTCGTATTTCCGCATGTTCGAAGTTGGCCAGCTTGGCTTTTGTTATGCCCTTCACCCTGAACCAAGTCTGTCTGATAATGTTTCTTATGCCGGCTGTTGTACTTTCGAAAGTTTTAGTGATACAATTAAGGGTCTTATCCCGGGCAACACCTACTTTATCAGACCTTTTGTGCACTTGGAGGATTCACTCTTCTATGGTAATACACAAACGATAAGTGTTCTCTAAAAACTTACAAGAATTTATTCTGCAAAGTATTGCTCAGGATAAACTTAAATATCAAGCTTTTATGATTTCTCTACACGAATAAAAAAATCAGACAATCTATTTTATTTTGAAACCTTGACTTCAATCTCAATCCAACGCTGTTTTATTTCATTGTTAAGAGGCATACTGCGGACCAGCAATACATAGCAACCTGAGGTTTCAGGTGCAGTTACTACTATTTCTGCATATCCACTTTCGTTTAAAATAATTTCAGGATTCCAGTAAATTGTGTTACGTGCATCGGGTTGATGTTTTCCGGATATATCATTCACCGGCTTTTGATCGCATTCTTCCAAAAACCGATACCGGATAAATGTACCTGACGTTGGTAAATCAATGCCTGCAAAATCATTTTTTTTAGAAATAAAACTGATGATTCCACCATAAACCACATTGCCTTTCACATAGGGAGCATTCAGAAGTTCGATGCGTTCAATCTCGCGTGGAGGCATTGCCAGAACGCGTTCTGCATCATTAACAGCGACCCAGTCGATCAATACAAGCGGCTCAAAAATAGACATTTCGCCCTGCGTTGTATAAAACTTAAAATGCTTCTTTCCTTTGATTTTTCTGACTTTCACCATCATAGGCAGTTCGTTGAAATAGTCCTCCAAGGAAGGAAGATCAACAAAGTTTTCAAGCTTCAAAACTTCTGAAGGTTCACCATAAAAAGAAGTGTTGTAAACCGGAGTTTCCGGTTTTTCTTCGATAGTCAATTTTTGAAACCTCTTTTGAATTATATAGTTTACAACCAAATTCAAAGCGGTTGCTTTTTCATCTTCGTTCAAATGGAAAAGTGGATTGGGCAGATTTACCGGTCTGATACAAAAATCATTGTCAATAAAAATCTCGGTGCTTCTGTCAGTAAGATTTTCTGCGCTAAGAAAAAGGTCGTGATGACCAAAATAATCCGGTAAAGAAAAAAAGAACCTTCCCAGAGAATCGGTGCCGGTAACCATAATATCCTTATCACCCAAAACTGAAAGATTGATTTTCGTTCCGGCCAAAGCCTTACCGCTAACTTTTTCAAGGAGTTTTCCTGAAAGCGAAACGCCTTTGAATTCCGGAAAATATTGCAGGTTTTCAGCTTTAATGATGAGCGGCACATCTGCATTTTTTTCAAGACTGTTCTTCAGATCAATCGATGATTTTTGAGCAATTGTAAGCGAAAGCTTTGCAGAAGAATCGAATTTTCCGGAACAGGAAATACTTATCTGCATTTTTTCGCCGGGTGAATAGGCTGATTTATCAGAAAGGATTTCAATATCTTTGATTTTCTCGAAATCCGGAGCATCAAATTTTAAACTATCAAAATGACCTTTTCCGCTTAGGATTTCAGCTCTGGAAGGATGAATTATTCTAACTGGCAGATAATTATAGCCTTCAGTGCTTCCATTCCGCATCCATCTTGTATATGATTTCAGGTAATAATTTCCGGTAGTTGTTTCTTCAGGAATCTGCAGACAGCCCATGCTGTATTGGTTTTCAACAAGAAATTTTCCACCTGTGACACGATTGCCTTCGGGCGTAATCAGCTCAATGATGATAATCCGGTTCATTTCAATATCGGTATGATTATGTGAAAAAAACACATTCGATGAAAACATTATTTTTTCTCCGGAAACATACATATTCCGGTCAGTCGAAACCAAAACTCCCTCAAGCGCTGAATTGTAGGATAATTCCTGAGATTTCATGCCTTGTGGCACTATACTCAGTGACCAAATAAATATACAGAAAAGAAGATGTGACTTTTTCATATTATATAGGCCAAAAATGAGGTTTTGTGGTTGTTCCGCCTAAAATGCGACAATCAACGCATTCGTTGTTAAGAATTCTTATTACTCTTTGCTGATTCACATAATAATAAACCGGATAATCGCGTGGGTTAAACTCCTGCCATCCCTTTCTTCCCAAACCTTCTTCATTACAAAAATCCGTGAAATCGAGTTCAACCTCACTTATATTGCTATAAAACAATCTTTTAGAGGATTCTGATGCAACATAAAAATAACCTAAAACCTCTTTTTCCGGATTGGTTACATTCTTCAGATTTCCTTTTATCGCGATGGGTTGTTTTTCATAGAGACCACCTTGCTCAGTGTTGTTTATACGCACCTTCTCCCAGTAATTATAAGCTTCTTCACTCAAAGTTTGTTGGGTAACTAAAATGCTGTATTGTATTCCAAGTCTCGATGTGTGCCCATCAACAAAATGCAGTGGATATTGCTGATACGTATTTTGGATAAGATTATTGGTTGAAACTGTATAGACATTTTTTACAAGTTTTGTCATCCAACAAATCTTATTGGAGTAGTCCGGAGGAATAATCTGGTGAAAGCCCCCGTCATAATAGTTTTCAGCCGGATGTGCGGCATGATACTCCCAGGTTTCAAGGATGTCCCACTTATAATATCTGCTATCATAGGCCTGAGCATCTAAGTCGACATAAAACTGCATCCCACGTATAAGCACTGTAGGGTCAGCCGAGGCAACATCTTCTATGTGATAATAAACGGAATCAATTGAAGGTCCCTGAATCAGTGTATCATAAGTTGATTCTATCAACATCCCATCGGGGGTATTCACTTCAATCTTGAATGCAGAACCAGCAATCAGGTTTTCTTGACCAATCCTGACACGGTAAACTCCATTGTTGGTTTCATCCATCGAAAAGCTGTTTCCGTTATTATCTGATATCCTGATCTGGCAACCATTTACAGGAGTATATTCAGGTTCATTGATGGGTGATGACATCGAAACTGAAACTTCCTGCCAGCCGCCAAGGCTGGATATTTTTCCGGAAACAACATATTTGTTTTCCATGTCACTTTCGATTTTTGGCGAAAACGGCTTGACACATGACAGGGCAAGCAAAAGAAGAAAAAAGACGGAAATACTATTAATCAGCCGCATAATTCCCAAGTTTAAAGAGCCATGTCGCAGTGAAAACGGGCACTCCAATGACTGAATATTGATAACTGTTAATTTTTCCGTACGCTGATTTAAAATAAACAGAGTAAGGATTTTCTCGTCCGGTGACATTATAAAGACTGAAAACCCATGAGCTGTGCAATGATTTATTCCTTCTCAGATTGCCTTCAATCGTAAGGGAAAGGTCAAGTCTGAAATAATCAGGAATCCTGTAGGCGTTTCGATCTGAATAGTCAACATAAGGAATCTCACCTATAAAATAAATTGAAACAGGGTAAGTTACAGGTTTTCCTGTCTGGTATGAAACAACGCCCGAGGCCGTCAGTCTTCGACTGAAATGATAGTTTACGACAGTGTTAACTGCATGTGGTATATCATAATTTGCCGGATATGCATGGCCGTTGTTTATGCGCTCCCATGGGTTTTCTCCATTCACCTTCACCATTGATCTTGAGTAAGTGTAGGCAATCCAACCTTCAAGTCTTTTTCCGCTTCGACGCAGAAGAAACTCAAAACCATAAGCATTTTGATTTCCCGCCAAAATTGATGTTTCCATATACGGATTGCTTAAAAAGTCTGCGCCATCAATAAATTCAGGACTATCTGAAGTTTTCTTGTAATAAACCTCGAAAGAAGTCTCCCAGCCACTTTTTGGAAATGTTCGAAAAACTCCGGCTGATATCTGATTGCTTTTTGCAGGTTTCAGATAATAATCAGCAAGTTTCCACTGTGAGTTGGGGGCAAGTGCGATTGTATTATTGAGCACAAAAAGATTCTGATGCATTTGATTAAAAGCAATTTTAACAGTTCCATTTTCATCCGTTCTGATGTTCACAGCTGCACGGATGTCAGGTTCAATATACCACTTCATAACTTTTCCATTTTCAAACTGCAGTGTATCAATTATATATCGAGGATCTTTTGGGGTTCCATCAAGATAAGTAAAAACAGATCTTGGACCTAATGGGTTGTATATCGTAAAACGAAAACCCGCAGTGATATTCAACCAGGAAAGCAGGTCATAGGTGTTAGAAATATAAGCAGCGTTTTCTATGCCTTTCTCCTCGCCCAGTAAAACGGGTAATCGAAGAGATTTTTCTCCAAACGGACTTACTTTGCCTCGGTTCAATGCAATAAAATTCAAGCCGACCCCATACTCCAGTGTGTTTTTTGCATTCAGATAGTGCACAAAACCAGCGTTAAAGCGAAAATCATTGATTGCATAGGCATGTTCATAAGCCGTTGTAATTTCTTGCTGATCGATGGTACTAAAGGAATATTGCATTCCTGTAAGCGAAAATTCTGCACGCAAAGAAGTATTGAAATTATGACTGAAGTTTACAGAAAGTCCGTTATTGGCATAATCATATGAGCTAAGATCTGAAAGTTTAAAATGATCTTTGCTGTGATAGGCAAAAAGAGAAAGCTGGCTTTTTTTGAAATCATAGTTCCATGACAAGGATGCATCTCTGAATCCTGCCCTGCTGCCATTGATAACTGGATCTTTAATCTCTCTCAAGATCCAGTCGGAATATAGATATCGACCACTTAAAAGGAAAGAACTTGTGTCTTTTTTTATTGGTCCTTCAACAGTAAGATTGGCTGCCATCGGACTAATCCCTCCTCTGGCAGTGAAGCGTTTTCGGTTTCCCTGACGGGCAATTATATTAAAAACCGAGCTTAAACGTCCGCCGTACTGTGCCGGTATATGGCCTTTATAAATCGAAAAATCTTTGATGATGTCAGCATTAAATGCTGGAAAGAAGCCAAAAAGATGAGAGGTATTATAAACAGGTATCTTATTCAGATAGAACGCATTCTGATCAAAATTACCTCCTCTGACATTTAATCCCGAAGAACCCTCACCTACTGTAACTATTCCCGGAAGCATTTCAGATACTTTCAAAATATCACGTTCGCCCATCATCATTGGAATTTCTTTGATTGTTTTGGCCGATATTTTTTCGAGTCCGGGATCTTTGAAACGGATATTCATCTGCCGGTCTCCATAGATAACCACTTCATCCATCTGAATGACGGATTTATTCATTTCGATACTGAATTCTCCGTTTGAAAGGACCTCAAGCAGATACTTTTTGGTTTCAAGGCCCATATATGCGAAAGAAGCG
>JAGXRB010000105.1 GCA_018336075.1 Bacteroidota bacterium | reverse complement strand
AGAAGTTTTCCAATGGATAATTTTCATTGGGAGAATGGATGGCATCGGATTCAAGTCCGAAGCCCATGAGTACGGTTTTAAGTCCAAGAATCTGCTCAAATGTAGAGATGATTGGAATGCTTCCTCCGCTGCGCATTGGAACAGGTTGCTTGCCGAAAGTTTCCATATACGCTTTTTCAGCGGCTTTGTAGGCTGGAAGGTCAATCGGGCAAACATAAGCTTGTCCACCGTGCAAATATTCAACATTCACTTTTACAGACTTAGGTGCAATTTTCTCAAAGTGCTCTTTAAACATTACTGCAATCTTTTCGTGGTGTTGGTTTGGCACCAGACGGCAGGAAATTTTTGCATAAGCCTTTGAAGGCAGAACGGTTTTGGCGCCTTCTCCGGTGTAGCCGCCCCAGATACCGCAAACATCAAAAGTAGGACGGATACCTGTATGTTCGGTTGTTGTATAGCCTTTTTCCCCACGCAATTCTTCTACATCGATAGCTTTTTTGTAGGCTTCAGAACTGAAAGGAGCTTTGTTGAGTAGTTCTCTTTCTGCTGGAGTAGCTTCCAAAACATCGTCATAGAAGTTGGGGATGGTGATGCGATTATTTTCGTCCACCATAGAAGTAATCATTTCAGCAAGGGTATTGATTGGATTGGCAACAGCACCGCCAAATAATCCTGAGTGAAGGTCACGGTTAGGGCCTGTAACTTCAACCTGCCAGTAGGCAAGTCCGCGCAAACCTGTAGTGATGGAAGGGATATCTGCGCCAATCAAGCTGGTGTCGGAAACAAGAATCACGTCTGCCTGAAGCATTTCTTTGTGTTCTTCGCACCATTTGCCAAGGTTTGGTGAACCTATTTCTTCTTCGCCTTCGATCATGAATTTAACGTTGCAAGGAAGATTGCCTGTTTGTATCATTGTTTCAAAAGCCTTGGCATGCATAAATGCTTGTCCTTTGTCGTCGTCGGCACCACGTGCCCAGATTTTTCCATCTCTGATTTCCGGTTCGAAAGGAGGGCTTTTCCACAGTTCGATAGGATCAACCGGCATCACATCATAGTGTCCGTATACCAATACTGTTGGCAGGCTGGGATCGATGATTTTTTCGCCATAAACCACAGGGTTTCCATTTGATGGTATTACTTCGGCCTTGTCGGCTCCGGCTTTAAGAATACTGTCTCTCCAGTATTCAGCAGCTTTTATCATATCTGGTTTGCGATCAGCCAATGAACTGATTGAAGGAATACGGATCAGGCCGAAAAGTTCTTCGAGAAACCTGTCTTTGTTTGCTTCGATGTAAGGTTTTACTTTTTCCATAGGTTAACATTGTGTTTGATAAATATTTGGGTAAAAATAATGTTTTTTCCCAAAACAGATAAGTTCATTTTTACGATTTTGACAGTTTTTAACGCTTTCAGTTTACACAAAATTTTACTTTTTTTCTGTCTTTTTCAGGAAGTCTCTTAAAACCTGAACATATTCTTCGGGTTTTTCTACCTGATGGGAATGGGAGGCGCCCTTTAAAACATGCATTTCTGCACCAGCAATTTTGCTTTGATAAAAAGCTGTCGTTGCTGGTGTTGCTTCATCAAATTCACCACAAGTAAACAAAACCGGCACCTTGATTTGGTTTAGTTGTTCAGTAAGGTCAGCATTTTTCAGCGTTCCGGTCATTGTGAATTCGCTTGGGCCCCACATATATAAATATACTTCAAATCCCATTTTTTCCATTGCTCGGTTCAGGCAGTCGGGCCATGGATCGAGGCGGCAAAGGTGTTTACTGTAGAAATGCATCATGGCTTCCTGATAGGAGGGGGAAGAAAAATCTCCGTTTGCTTCATATTTATAGATTGTATCCTGAACGTTCTGAGGCATTTGGGCAATCCAGTTCTGCTGATCTGCAATCCATCTTCCGGTGCTCAGATAGGAACCTGAAAGTACAAGGCTTTCAACATTTTCAGGATTCTTGCGCAGCATATATTCCACCGCAACCATCGTTCCCCATGATTGCCCCATGATATGTACTTTTTCAAGATTCAGAGCAGTGCGCACTTGCGAAAGTTCTTCAACAAAGCGCTCCACTGTCCATAAACTTGTATCGGATGGCCTTTCTGAATGACCGCATCCAAGCTGATCATAAAAAATCACAGGGCGTTCATCAGCCAATGCCTCCAAAGGCTCAAGATAATCGTGCGGGGCACCGGGACCACCATGAAGTGTCAAAAGCGGAATTCCTTTTTTTTCGGCACCAACAATACGATACCATACTTTTCCGCCTGTAACTTCAATGAAGCCTTCTTTTGTTTGTGGCGAAGAGTTGTCTTCTTTTGACTGACAAGAAAATAAATGGATAAGCATAGGAAGTAATTTTAATAATTCAGATTTCATAAAATAATTCTTTCGATGGAGATCAAATGGAGTCAAATTTAGGGAATATTGCTTTATCAGATATCTGATAAATTGTTTTTTTTGCGATTTTTCTCCAATCTTACCTCGGCTTTTAGCACTTTTTCTGAAAGTCAAAATAGCTACCTTTGCCTCAAAAGAAATCTGATGAACAAAATACGTGTTGCCATCAATGGTTTTGGCAGAATTGGCAGGGTTACCTTCAGAAGAATCCTGTTGAGGGATGATATGGAAGTGGTGGCTGTGAATGATCTTACTGATGCAGCGAATCTTGCGCATTTATTGAAATATGACTCCGTTCATGGGGTTTTAAATGCTGAAATCAATGCTGGAGTTGACTTTTTTTCAGTAGATGGTAAAGTCATAAAAGTGCTTTCGGAGGCCGACCCTTCCAAGCTTCCCTGGAAAGAAATGAATGTGGATGTGGTGCTCGAATCGACCGGTTTTTTTACAGAGCCCGAAAAAGCATTATTGCATGTGCATGCTTCCGGTGCGCGCAAGGTTATTATTTCGGCACCGGCCAAAGATGAACACGAAAATGTGAAATATATCGTAATCGGTGTGAACGATCATTTGATCAATGCAGATGATATTGTTATCTCCAATGCTTCCTGCACTACCAATAATGTGGCGCCTTTAATAAAAGTACTGGATGAACTCTGGGGTGTTGAAAAAGGTTTTATAACCACCGTACATTCTTATACAAAAGATCAGAATCTTGTTGATGGCCCGCACAAAGACTGGCGGCGCGGAAGGGCTGCAGCCTATTCTATTGTGCCAACCACTACCGGAGCTGCCAAAGCTTCAACGCGTATTTTTCCGCATCTGAAAGGCAATCTGGGTGGAGCAGGAATACGTGTGCCGGTGCCGGATGGATCGCTCACCGACCTTACTTGTACCCTGCGCGAATCGACAAGCGTTGAAGCTATTAATGCGGCTTTCAAAGCTGCTGCGAATGGTCCGTTAAAAGGAATTCTGCAATATACCGAAGATCCTATCGTTTCGGTTGACGTGATTGGAAATACGCATTCAGCTGTTTTTGACGCAGGTTTGACTGCGGTTTTGGGCGAGCGAAACAAGTTGGTTAAAGTCGTAGCCTGGTATGACAACGAAATGGGGTATGCCTCCCGCTTGGTTGAGTTGATTCAAAAGATAAGCGCCTTTTCATCATAGAAACTATGTCTGATACTTTCATTCAGAGATTTTCTTAAACCTGAAGAAGTTTTGAAAACTGATATTCTTATTATTGGTCAGGGTCTTGCAGGCAGTTGTCTGGCCTGGCGATTGTTTCAGCAAGGCATTTCTTTCAGCGTAATTGACCAGCCTCTTTTGTCTTCTTCATCCCGTGTGGCAGCCGGAATGATGAATCCTTTGGTTTTTCGCTATCTTACCGTTAGTTGGAGAGCAGTTCAAAATATGGACTCTTCAAAGGATTTTTACCAAAAAATGGAGAAAGCACTTCAATCAAAATTTCTACATGAAATTACGATAGCAAAAGTCTTTTCTGAAACTGATACTGAACTTTGGGGCAGAAAAGGCCTACATGCAGACATCGAAAATTTTACCGATGGAAAGTCATATCATCCTTTTTCACACAATGAGGTCAATTATCCTTTTGGTGCAGGCATTGTAAACAAAGCCGGATGGGTGGATACAGCAAAGCTTGTTCAAAAAATAAGGGAATTACTATTGAAGCATGCCTTACTTACAGAGGAGGTTTTTGACAAAGAAAAACTGATGATAGGGGAGGAAGCAATTCATTACAAAGATATTACTGCCAAAAAGATTATTTTTTGTGAAGGCTTCAGGGTTTCTGAAAATCCTCTTTTCAGCTTTATTCCTTTTCGCCCTGTAAAAGGGGAGCTACTTACCGTTAGAATCAAGGGTTTTGAAACCAATGTTGTACTTAACAAAGATATTTTTCTTTTGCCGCTGGGGAATGAGCTTTTCAGGCTTGGTTCAACCTACGACTGGGATGATTTGACCGAACAACCTACCGAAAATGCAAAAAATTATTTGCTTGAAAAGCTTGAATCTATACTTAATTTTCCGTTAGAAACCTTATATCATGATGCAGGAATCAGGCCGGCAATAGCCGATAGAAGACCTGTTGCGGGCAGACATCCATCATTCAGCAATGTATTTATTTTGAATGGTCTTGGTGCAAAAGGCGTCATGCTTGCCCCTTATGTGACCGAACAGTTGTTAAATCTGCTCAACGAAAATATTGCTGTTGATCCTGAAATTGACCCGTCAAGATTTGTCAGAAAATGAGTTTGAAAAAAATAATCAGAACTCAGGTCTTAAACTTTTTTAATTCCAGATTTTCACCATCGAAAACGGCATAGGTGAAATTAGTCACCCAATCGCCAAGGATAATCAATCTGCTTTTTTCATTCAAAGAATGGTCTATTGGCACATGTCTGTGGCCGAAAACAAAAAAATCTATGTCAGGCTGTTTTTCAAGTTTTTTCTGGCAGTAGATATACAACATCTCTTTTTCAATGTCGATTTTGTAGTCATTTTTTTGTTCTCGGGCAATGTTGGCTATTCTGCTTTTGTGCGAAAAATAGAGTCCCAACCGTGTTCCGATATCCGGATGAAGCCAATTGAAAAGAAACTGATTGAAGCGGTTTTCAAAAACTCGTTTTAGAAATTTATAACCTGTGTCGCCCGGACCTAATCCATCACCATGTGACAAAAAGAATTTTTTGCCGTCAAAGTCGCGGATAACAGAACGGCGATATAGAATTGCACCAGTTTCTTTGTTTAAATAATCAAAGGCCCATAAATCATGATTGCCTCTGAAAATATGAACAGGAATGCCACTGTCGGTGAGCGTAGCTATCTTACCCAGCAGACGGACATACCCTTTTGGAACCACCGTTTTATACTCAAACCAGAAATCAAAAATATCTCCCATCAGAAATATTTCCTTTGCTGTGGGTGAAATTTCATCCAGCCATTTCACCAAAAGCAGTTCTCTGCGGAGGCTGCTGTCGTGATCCGGTACGCCCAGATGAAAGTCTGAGGCAAAGTAGATGTTCTTTCTGATATCAGACAAAGAGGCCGGTTTAGATGATATTTTCTTTTAGAAGCTCCTTTATAATCATGGTCATTTTTGGCTGTGCTGCTGCTGCTGCATCAATTACTTCTTCGTGAGAAATCTGGACGATTTTTCCCTTCACGCCTAAGTCAGAAATAACTGAAACTGCAAAAACAGGCAGATTCATATGGCGGGCAACAATCACTTCCGGCACTGTCGACATGCCAACTGCATCGCCTCCAATAACATGGATATAATAGTATTCAGCGGGTGTTTCAAAAGTGGGACCGGAAACAGCAACATAAACACCTTCGTGAACTTTAATGCCTGCTTTTCTGGCAACATTGTGTGCGGTTTGAAGTATTTTATGGTCATATGCTTCACTCATATCCGGAAAACGTGGACCTAATTTATCGTCGTTTTTACCGATGAGCGGATTGGGCATAAGGTTGATGTGGTCGGAAATAAACATCAGGTCTCCAACTTCAAATGTTTGTTTTAGTCCGCCACTGGCATTTGAGACAATCAGCAGTTTAATTCCGAGATCTTTCATCACCCTTACCGGAAAAGTCACCTCTTCCATCGAGTAACCTTCATAATAGTGAAAACGACCTTGCATAGCAACAATTTTTCTGCCGCTCAGATTGCCAAAAATCAGTTGGCCTTTGTGGCCATGAACTGTTGAAACGGGGAAATTAGGAATATCCTGATAAGGAATTGCATGTTCTACCTCAATTTCTTCTACAAGTCCGCCAAGTCCAGTACCCAGAATGATACCAATTTCGGGCATTGCACTAATCTTTCCTTTGATGTAGCTGCTTGTTTGTAAGATTTTTTCTAACATAGTCACTTATATATTCATCAAAACTGATGCCTGTCTTCTGATGAAAACCAATCTCAATCGGCTGAAAGAAGAGGGGCAAATTTTCAAGGCTGCGAAAATACGGAGAATCTGCCAATCTTGCTGCATCTTTCTCAGTTGTGATGATGATTTTATTTCTGCCGATAATTGCGTTATAAGAATAAACAATATCATTTATTTCTTTTTCAGAATAAACATGATGATCAGAAAATGGCATGTGAATCAGGTCGATACACTTGTTGTTCAGATGTTCTTTGAGTGGATAAGGATTTTCAATGCCTGTAATAAGTAATATGGTTGAAATGCTGCGGGGAATACTAAGTTTGTTGGAATTGCTGACGGGTTTCAGATTCCCGTATTTCAGAAAAGAGTAATATATAGTCTGACTTCTTTTTGGTTTAAGGGATTCTAAAAGATTTTGCTCAATAAAAGGTGAAAAAACCGCAGGCGTTTTTGTTACAACAATAATATCTGCTCTTTTAGCCGAAGATTTAATGTCGCGAAGTCTTCCTGCCGGAACCAAATAGTCTTTTGTGTAGAGATTATGGTAATCTGTAAGAAGTATATTGAGGCCTGGCTTTACATACCGATGTTGAAATGCATCATCCAGTAAAATTATTTCGGGTGGTTTTTGAAGTTTAAGCAACTGTTTTATGCCACTGCGCCGTTGCTCATCAACTGCAACCGTGATATTTGGAAATTTGCTAATGTATTGCTTTGGTTCGTCACCCACCTCATCAGATGTCTTTTCGCTGGAACCTAATATAAATCCTTTGGTTTTTCGCTTATAACCACGACTTAGAACAGCAATTTCATGCTGCTTCATAAATAATCGGATGATATATTCCGTATGAGGTGTTTTTCCAGTCCCGCCAAGATTCAGGTTGCCAATGCAAATTACTGGCAGGCCGAACGATTCTGAAGGAAGTATTCCAATATCAAAAAGCTTGTGCCTTAAAAAAAGCACAAAATGGTAAATGAGTGCAAAAGGAAACAATAAAATCTTCATATAAATCAGTTCATCGCCAGATGTTTAGGATAAATAATGCAAAGCCCGAAGCGAAATTATTTTAATTATCTGATAAATTGCCAATTGATACGTTATTTTTGCATTAAAGTTTCCTGTTTTTGTTAAAAAATGACCGGAAAGCATTGAAAACAGAAGAAATTACGTATGAACATAAACGAATTACTGAATATTATCCTTGATGTAGCACCGCTGTCATTACAGGAATCTTACGATAATTGTGGATTGATCGTAGGAGATCCGCAATCAGAGGTTAGAAAAGTTTTGCTTTGTATTGATATTACAGAAGCGGTTGTTAATGAGGCTGTCGAAAAAAAATGTGAACTTATTATTTCGCATCATCCAATAATTTTTAAAGGCTTGAAGCGACTCACACCAGCAAGTTATGTTGAAAGAGTAATTTTGCATGCAATTCGAAATAATATTGCCATCGCTGCCATGCACACCAATCTTGATAACAGTATTCAGGGTGTAAATAAAAAGATTGCCGATATCCTTGGTTTGAATCAGCAAAAAATTCTACAACCAACTCAGGGAATTTTAAAAAAACTTGTGACATTTTGTCCTGAATCACATGTTGAGAATGTTCGTAATGCAATTTTTGAAGCAGGGGCAGGACAAATTGGAAAGTATGATTGCTGTAGCTTCAACACGAATGGAACTGGTACATTTCGCGCTGGTGCCGAGGCAAATCCATTTGTTGGAGAAATTGGCAAAATGCAACATGAAGGCGAGACACGTATAGAAACAATTTTGCCGGCCTATCTCACTCGTAAAGTAATACATGCCATGATTGAAGCACATCCTTATGAAGAAGTTGCTTATGACCTTTATCCCCTTGAAAATACTTTTGATTCAGTTGGAGCCGGCATGCTTGGAAGTTTTGAAAAAGCAATGTCTGAGACAAAATTTCTTGATTTTGTGATGGAACTTTTTGGCACTCCGGTGCTCCGTCACTCTCCTTTTACTGGTAAATTGGTTCAAAAAATTGCTGTTTGCGGTGGTTCAGGTGCATTTCTTTTGCCAGCTGCAATGAAGGCAAATGCAGACGTTTTTCTCACTGCTGACGCCAAATACCACGATTTTTTCGAAACCGAAAATTCGATCCTTTTTGTTGATGCAGGACATTATGAAACAGAACAATTTACGAAAGAATTGATTGCTGATATTTTAAGAAAAAAAATTCCTAATTTTGCAGTCCTGTTTTCGGAGGTGAATACGAACGCTGTAGGATATTATTTCAAATCGAAATCTTAATAAATATGTCAAGAGAAAAGCAAGCTGATAAACTGGTCGCAGATGGCAGCATGTCAGTTGAGGAACAAATCGAACTGAGTGTTGAAAAGAAACTTGTTGCTTTGTATGCATTGCAACAAATAGATTCGCAGATCGACAGGATTCGCATAATCAGAGGTGAACTTCCATTGGAGGTACAAGACCTTGAAGATGAGGTTGCAGGATTGGAAACGCGTGTAGAAAATTTTGAGAATGAAACTGTAGTGCTTAATCAGAATGTTGCTGAAAAGAAACTTTCGATGAAAGATAGTACTGCACTCATCAAAAAATATGAAGAGCAGCAGATGAATGTGCGCAACAACAGAGAGTATGACTCACTTTCTAAAGAGGTTGAGTTTCAGACACTCGAAATTCAGCTTTCCGAAAAGCGCATCAAGGAATTCACCATCAAACTGGAAGAAGTTAATGCTGAAATCAATGTTGCAAAGGCTAAACTTGCGGAAAGAACTGCAGACCTTGTAGTCAAGAAATCTGAGCTTCAGTCAATCGTTGATGAAACAGAAAAAGAGGAAATTGATTTGCTGGAAAAGCTCAAGAAAAATGAGCAACAAATCGAAGATCGCTTGCTTGTTGCCTACAAGCGCATTCGTGGAAATGCACGCAATGGCCTTGCTGTAGTATTGATCGAACGTGATGCCTGCGGAGGTTGTTTTAATAAAATTCCACCACAGCATCAACTTGATATCAGAATGCACAAAAAAGTAATCGTTTGTGAATACTGCGGACGCATTTTGGTTGACAACGATATCGCAGAGAGATACGTTTAGTTCCTGTATGAAGAAATTATTTAAGGCTGCACGGTTGCTCCGGGCAGCCTTTTTCGTCAACTACAAATGGTAGCATTAAAAACTTAGTTTGACTGCTTCTGCTCAATTTTCTGTTTATGGAAGTTCGTTATTTAAAATCAAATCAATTGTTTGCAAATGGTTCTTATGATAAATTATTTGCAACTTGTGCCCGACCGCTATTGGCGGCCGATCATCTTCGGAATGCTGATAATATGGGGGCTTTGATTCGGCTTGCTGACAATGCGGGTGCTGCTGAACTGTTTTTTTTGGGAAAGGAATCCAGTGTGAATGCTTCCAAACTGCAGCGCGCTGCAGCAAGTAGCTACAGAAATGTACCCTGGATGTTTTGTGACGACGAACTGTTTTTAGAGAAAATTCCTGAATCTTACAAAATCGTTGCCCTCGAAACCACCACTAATTCAATCAACCTGTATCAAACACAACTCCCCGAAAAGGCTGTGTTTATTGTTGGAAACGAGGTAAGTGGAATAAGAAACAGTATGCTCGAAAAGGCTGATCTTTGCGTATATATACCTGTTCCCGGCCCAACACGGTCACTTAATGTAAGTCATGCTGCTTCAGTTTTACTTTTTGAGTGGCTAAGGCAGATGATGCACCATCACAAAATGCTTTAACTAACTTTACCGCAATTTTTTATAATGACCAACAAGAAATACAAGCATATTTTTTTCGATCTGGATCACACGCTCTGGGATTTTAATACAAGTTCATTGTATACGATCAAAGAGATGTTCAGGATTTTTGAACTTGCCGCTAAAGGTGTTCCGACCCACGAAGTTTTTGTGAAAGAATATCATATACACAACGACAGGCTTTGGGAATTGTACCGAAATGGAGAACTCAAAAAAGAAGTGCTGAGTAGTCTGCGCTTTGCAGATACATTAAGAAATTTTGGAATCAGTGATGATATACTCGCAGAAAAGCTTTCTGATTTTTACCTTTATCATTCACCAAGAAATGTATTTCTTTTTCCCAATACCCTTGAAACCCTTGGCTATTTGAAGAAAAAGTATAGTTTGCATATTATCACCAATGGTTTTGAGGAGGTTCAACATACAAAGTTGGAGGTGAGCGGCTTAAGGAAATATTTCAATACTGTGATAACTTCTGAAGAAGCTGGCGTTAAAAAACCTGACAGAGGAATCTTTGATTTTGCAATTAGAAAAACAACAGCTTTGACGGATGAAAGCATTATGGTTGGCGATGATCTTGATGTGGATATTTTAGGCGCCCGACTGGCAGGAATTGATGGGGTTTACTTCAATCCGGAAGGAAAGTTACACAATGAAATACTTGATTATGAGATAAATGATCTAAATCAACTTCAAAATTACTTCTGAAAACGCGCTATAACTGTTTTATTTCCTTTTACGCTTTCACCTAATTTTACGCTAACTTCAGCATCAAGCGGAAGAAAAAAATCAACTCTTGAACCAAAGCGTATCAACCCAAACTCTTCACCTAAAGCTGCAGGATCACCTGCTTTTGTAAAACAAATAATTCTTCGTGCCATCATTCCTGCTATTTGCCGTACCAAAACTTCACGCCCTGATTTGTCTTTCACAACAATCGTATTTCTCTCGTTTTCTGTCGAGGATTTGGGATGATTGGCAATGAGAAATTTCCCGGGATGGTATTTAGTATATACAACTTCACCTTCCATTGGATACCAGTTGACATGCACATTGAACGGAGACATAAATACTGAAACCTGAATTCTTTTACCTTCAAAATACTCTGGTTCATATACTTCCTCTACTACCACAACTGTTCCGTCAGCTGAAGAGTATGCTACATCTTTAAGATTTGGAACAGCACGATGAGGAACCCGAAAAAAACTGATAGTCCAGATGAAAATGGCTGCAGAAAGTATGTAAAATACAAAATGAAAAATGTTTGGTATAGGAAACAAGAAATTAACTATACCAACAAGGATGGCGATAACAATCGTTGTGAGTCCTATAATCAAAAAGCCTTCGCGATGGATATGCATATTATTGTATCATTATCAGGTAAATAAAAACAAATGGAACAGCAAAAAAGGTTGCATCAAAACGATCGAGCACACCACCATGACCGGGCAAAATGTTGCCAGAATCTTTTACATTGGCCTCTCTTTTAAGCATAGATTCAATCAAATCACCCAAGCTTCCAAACAAAACTACGGTCAACGCAATGATAACAGCATCGGTAACATTAAGCCAATCTACATTTTGACTGAGTATCCAGGCCGTAAGCAAAGCGAAAAATAATCCGCCAAAACTTCCTTCCCAGCTTTTCTTTGGTGAAATCCGCTGAAACAGCCGATGTTTTCCAAACTTAACTCCAACCAGATAAGCAAATGTATCATTAATCCAAATTAATACAATTACCATGAGTAGCAGAAAAGGTCCTGCCATTTCACCAACAATGTTTTTGTCAAAGAAAAACAACATTAATCCGGATGGAAACACCACAAAAAGCAGTGATGTAAAATATACGGCTGCAAGTTGCGGGAAAGTATGTCTTTTGGAAAAAAGCCCGTGCAGAAAAGGAATAAGAAATGCTGCCAGCAGGAATACAAGCATCTTGGGTTCAGCATAACCCAAAGCTACTGATGCAAGAATGAGATATGAAAAAACGGAGACAATCCTGAATAGAAATTTGTCTAAGTACTTAAATTTAAGTTTTTTATGCAGTTTAGTCACCTCTCCCGAGCCGATAGTACAAACAATTAACATTACAAATGCAAATAAAAGAGGCGAATACAAGATTGATCCAATCATTATCACCGCGAAAATGAGGCCAAAAAATGTCCGGGTTAGTAAGTTCTTCATCGCAATGATATTTTCCCGGAAAACTAAAACCGGAATGCAAACATATTAAAAAATCTGGATCAATCCCGATTTTATGCTATGCTCATTATAAATCGTCTATCAGAAAAACAAATAATTCTTTGGGGCCATGAGCGCCTTTAACGAGTGTCTTTTCAATATCTGCGGTCCGACTGGCTCCAGTAATTACTGTAAGTTGTGATGGCA